>CAMYVT010000045.1 GCA_947302515.1 uncultured Caryophanales bacterium | reverse complement strand
ATTCCTCCTATATGGTCTTCATGTCCATGCGTAATTAATAAAGCTTTAATTTTATTTTCATTTTCCTTTAGAAATGTAAAATCTGGTAGTACATAGTCAACGCCCATAATTTCACTTTCTGGAAAACTAACCCCGGCATCAATAATAATAATCGCGTCATTATGCATTACACAATACATATTTTTTCCGACTTCTCCTAAACCTCCAAGAACAATTATTTTAGTTCCATTTGGTTCTTTCTTTTTCATAATTTCTCCTTTCATTTATTAAGTTTTTATAAAGAACTAACTCTGTAATTATACCTTAATATTTAAATTTTGTCTACTTATAAATGGGTTGTTGTCGTAAAAAAAAGCTATTATTAATAGCCCTAATTCTTTTTATCTCTTGGATTTGGAAATGTTCCTTCCTTCCATTCTGTTAATCTTTGTTTACAAAGAGTAGAAAATGATTTTTCCTCATTAATTAATTCTCTTAATTCGGATGTATCGTCTAATCTATTTAATGAATCTCTTGCTGTATAAGATATAATTATTCCTTTATCAAATGCTTTTTTAATAATCATTTCTATTGGAAATATTGCTCTTCTATGACCATAACCAGTAATTTTAGTTGTATTATCTTGATTTGTTTGAATACTAATATTTAAATAATCTAACTTATTCTTTTCTTCTTTTGTATATAGTCCTAATTTTCCACTACCTTTAATTCTATTATTATCAACCTTTAATATGTGTCCTTTATATTTTTCTTTGAATTCATTCATAAATTTATTTTTTTCTATATCATCATAGAATACTATTTTTTTGATAGAGAATGAATCATATTTTTCATTTATAGACATATTACAACCTCCTATCATTATAATTGTATCACATTTTTCTTTATGTTATAATATGTCTAGGTGATTTTCATGGGATTATTTAGTAAAATTAAAAATATGTTTAAATCTAATTCTAATGATGAAGTAAAAGACGAGTTAGAAGAAGTAGTTGAAGATGATGGGCTTAATCCTTTAGCAATAGATCAAGAAGAGCCTGTTGAGGAGGTTACTACTTCTGATATAGAACCTAAGAATAAAAAAACAAATAAGAAAAAAGAAGAAGAAAAAAAATCTGTAAAGGTATATGAAAAGGGATTAAGTAAATCTCGTCAAGGTTTTGTGTCAAAACTTGCGAATCTTACAAATAAATATAGTAAAGTTACTGAAGAATACTTTGAAGAATTAGAAGAAATACTTATTATGGCTGATATTGGTGTAAATACAGTAATGGATTTTATGGATAGATTAAGAGATCGTGTTCGTAAAGAAAATATTACTGATCCTAGTTTATTAAAGGAAATAATTGTTGATGAGTTATTTATTATATATGTTAATGATGAAGTGTTGAGTAATAAACTTAATTATAGAGAAGAAGGACCTACGGTAATGTTATTTGTTGGAGTTAATGGAGTAGGTAAGACTACTACTATTGCTAAACTTGCTCATAAGATGATTGATGAAGGTAAAAAGGTACTTATGGTAGGTGCTGATACTTTTAGAGCTGGTGCTGTTGAACAACTTAAAGAGTGGAGTGAAAAAGTAGGATCTGGTTTCTATGGTAAAGAAGAAAGTGATCCTGCTAGTGTAGTATATGATGGAATTGAACTTGCTAAAAAAGAAAACTATGATGTGGTTTTAATTGATACTGCTGGTAGACTTCAAAATAAAGTTAATCTAATGAAGGAATTAGAAAAGATTAATAAAGTAATTGATAGTTTAATAGATGGTGGTGCTAGTGAAACATTATTAGTTATAGATGCTACTACTGGACAAAATGGTGTTAGTCAGGCTAAGGCTTTTAAAGAAATAACTAATATTACTGGTATTGTTCTTACTAAACTTGATGGTACTGCTAAAGGTGGTATTGTTCTTGCTATTAAAGAGAGTGTTGGAGTACCTGTTAAATATATTGGTTTAGGTGAAACTAAAGATGATTTACAAGTATTTGATATTGAAAAATATATTTATGGATTATTTAAAGATATGATGTAGGTGATAAGATGGAAGATGTAGTATATTACAATGAATTATATGATTTATATGGAGAATTACTTACTGATAAACAAAGAAAGTATTTTGAAGATTATTATTTTGATAATTTGAGTTTTAGTGAGATGGCTGATAATTATGGTGTTAGTAGAAATGCTGTATTTAAACAATTACATATCGTTTTAGATAAATTAGAGGAATATGAAAAGATTTTAAAATTAAAGAATAAGAAAGAAATAATACTTAATATATTAAAAGATACTGATTATTTAAAAAAGATAGAAGAAATTTTATAACTATCTTTTTTCTTTTGCTTGTAAAATAATATTTTTAATTGTATAATTTACTATAGTAGGATACTGTCCAAAAGAATAAGAGGGATAATTATGTTTGATAGAATTACATATATTAGTAATGATGGGTGTGATGTTAAACTTAAGAGTGGTGTTGATATAGCACAAAACTTAATGAACATGCACTTGATTTTTGAAGACGGAACAAAGAAAGTATTAGGAGAAGTAGATGACTTAGATGGTGACACATTAAAGGCACATTTTTTGGGTGAAGTTTCAGGTAATAGATTGATTGGTGGTACTATTCGTAAACCTACTTTAGATGCTAAAATACGTGTTATTGAAAGATCTGAGATTCCTATGATTACTGGTAGTGATACTGATGGATGGATGGAATTAGGTGTTAGTCCTTTCTATGATGATTTTCCTGTATTTTTGGATGTTAATAATTTCTTTAGTAACCATTTTGCTATATTTGGTAATACTGGTTCTGGTAAATCATGTGGTGTATCTAGATTATTTCAAAATATGTTTCATGATGAGAGATTGAATCCTTATAAAGCAAATATTTTAATTTTTGATTCTTCTGGTGAATATTATAATGCTTTTAGTAATCTAAATTCTATTAATGGTAAGTATAATTATCGTTTTTATAGTACTAATGAAGTTGATGGTCAAGGTGAAAAATTACGTTTACCTGTTTATTTGTTGAATAAAGATGATTTGGCTTTATTATTACAATGTACTGATCATTCTCAATTACCTATTATTGAAAGAATGTTAAAACTTGCTTTAGTATTTAGTCAAAACGATATGGATGCTAATGCATATAAGAATCACTTAATTGCTAAAGCAATTATGAATATTTTATATACTAATGAGACAGCTCCAAATAAGAGAAATGAAATATTTTCTATTTTAGCAAGTTGTTCTACTGATGAATTTAATCTTGAAGCTCCAGTACAAGGTATTGGTTATGTTCGTAAATTTAGAGAATGTTTCTTAATTGATAATTCTGGTAACTTTACTGAAAGTGTTTTAATGAATGAATATTTAAATTCATTTATTAAAGAGGAGTATGATAGTTATGAACCTCATACTGGTGTTTATTATAATCTTGATACTTTAGAGAAAGCATTAAACTTTACTTTAATTAGTGAAGGTTGGTTAAGAAATGAACAAACTTATGGTGATT
>CAMYVT010000044.1 GCA_947302515.1 uncultured Caryophanales bacterium | reverse complement strand
GTATGAGATTGTAATAAATCATCTACATTTTGAGTTATACCAGTACAATATGCTCCATATTTTCTTACACGTTTCCATAAAGTAAATAAGAAGTTAGCAGAATATTCATGTTGGAATAATAAATATATTTCATCTATGAAGATATAAGTATTTCTTCCTTTACTTCTATTAGCTGTTATTCTATTTAAAATGGAATCTAAGACAACTAACATACCAATTGGTAGTAATTGTTTTCCTAAATCTAAAATATCGTAACAGATTATTCTACTATTTGTATCTACATTAGTATTCTTGGCAAATGTATTAAGTGATCCATTAGTAAACAATTCTATTGCAAGTGCAATTTGTTTAGCTTCAGGTTCTTCTTGTCTTAATAGTTCTTCTCTAAAATCTTGTAATGTTGGTGGAACTCCTTGATAATTGCCTTGCTGATAAACTCGATAAACTTTAGCAGTACATCTATCAATGATAGATTTTTCTTTTGGTCCTAAATTACTTCCACCCATTAAGTGTTCACATAACGAAAGAATAAACTCTGATTTAAGAATAACTGGATTAGCTCCATCTCCATAATCGGAATTCATATCCATTGCATTGATGTGATTATCACTCGTTGCCGATATTCTAACAACTTGACCACCTAATTGATTAACTAACTTAGGATATTCACGTTCAGGATCTATTATAATGATATCCGCATTTGGATCACGAAGAGCAATTGATACTATTTCATTCTTAGCAGTAAATGATTTACCACTACCAGAAACTCCTAATATAAAAGAATTACCATTAAGTAATTCTCTTCTATCTGCAATTATCATATTTTTAGATATTACATTATCTCCATAATAGATACCATTTTCGTGATTTATTTCTTGTACTCTAAAAGGCATAAAAACTGCAAGTGATTCTGTAGTTAATGTTCTTAGAGTATTTATCTTTCTAACTCCAAAAGGAATAGATGTATTTAATCCATCCATTTGTTGCCATTTTAAAATAGCTAACTGACATAAATGTTTTCTACCAGTTGCTAATAAACTTTCTGTATCTTCATCTAATTCTTTTTTAGAATCTGCTATTAAAGTCATAGTAAGAACTGAAACAAACATTCTTTGATCTCTAGTAGTTAGATCATCTAAGAACTCTTTAGATTCTTGTCTTTGTTGTTCCATATCATATGGAATAACTGCACTAAAGTTATTATTGTTGTTTTGTCTTCTTTGCCAATTAGTTATATTTGTTTCTACACCTAATCTTCTATTCTCAACTTCTCTAATAGCTTCATCCATTGGTATTGGAATAACATCAATAGATAATACTAGATTTCTATTTATATCAGTTAATTCTGCTACCATATCATCTTTAATATATGAAGCATAATCCTTTAAAAAGAAAACTCTTCCAAATTTATTACCCATAGTGAAATAGTCTTTTTCAAAACTAAATGTATCAGGACAAATATAATCTTTAAAAGAATGTCCTTTTCTCATATTATCTAACATATCCCAAGTGAAGATATTTTCTTCTCCAATTCTATAGAAGTCATGAGCAAGTCTTAATCTATCTTCACCATTTAATTCAATACATCTAGATCCTAATTGATTAAAGTGATTATTCAAATCAGCATTAATTCTTGCAAAATAGTTTCTAGCTTCTTCTATATTCTTCTTACTTACTGAAATAGTTAAGAACTTTTCTTGAATAATAGAATTAGCTCCTAAAGCTTTTTTAAGTAACATAGCATTATATTCTTTTCTATATTCATCTAAACTATCATTAGCAAGTGGAATCATAATATTTTTTTCAAAATCTACTCTATTAAGTCTTCTGTTTAATACAGTTATTTTTGAAGTTGCTCCAGGATCTAAACTATTTAATAATTCAGAATATTGTAAAAACATAGCTTCTTTATCAGGTCTTGAAGCTACTGCATAATTAATATCAGTAAATCTAAAGCACTTAGAATACTTATTTTTACTTACTTGAAATATTCCATCTTTATAAATTGTTTGAACTGGAATACAATCTTGCACACTCTTAGGTGGAGTGAATTTTTCTTTATCCTGTTTGAACAGGTTTCTTATTGTCTTCATCTTTCTTATCATCCCCTATTTTATCTTTTAAAAGTTCGTAGTAATAATTTGTTGGTTTGAATGTTAATTCCTTTGAAGTTAGGAATTCACTTCTTATATAAGCTAAAACAAACTCCTCAGCATTCATTCCATTGTATTTTACGAATCCTATTGCTGCAAAAGGTGCAGCTCCTAAGATACATAGCCATGAAAGTGTTTCTATTCCAAAATATGGTTTAAAGACAAAATATAATAATACTGCTACTAAACAAGCAGCAATTGAAAATATAAATTGTCTTAAAGATAGTCCAAAATATACACTTTCAGTATAATCTCGTATCTCTTTATTAATCTTTACTTCCACTAGTACCCCTCCTTATAGATAAAGAGCCTAACAATTTACAGGCTCTTTAATAAAACTTAGTACATCAACAATAATCTTTTGTCCCCATTTTGATTCAATGTGACCATTTATACCAATTGCTTGGTTAATTCTTAATTGATTATATATTTGTCCATCATCATAAACATAGATATAAGCAATATTAGGATTTAAGTCATAATTATCATCATTAGGTAATGCTAATTTAACTCTAATAGCTTTTTTATTATTACATCTTATATTCTTTTGACGATTCATAATTCTACCAAACAATATTACTTCATTATGCAATTGTACTTGTTTAGACATAGTATCACTCCTTTCTTGATTAGGAATAATAAACTAAGTCAAAATTAATTGCAAATGACCATTTTTTAATTTTCACACTTATTTTTAAGTGAAAAAATTATTTTACTCTAGGCGAATTTTTAATTTTCAACTAGGAATAGTTGTAAAAAAGACTTAAAAATACAAATTTCACTTTTTTTAATATTTTTTATCTTTCACGTTCTTTATTTTGAAATAAATGCATAATGTCAGGCGTATCTAAATTAGTCTTTTTATCAATGTAGTCTTTATTTATATGATTGTTCTTACAATATTTAATATAATTTTTAACTCCATTTTTAAATTCAATATCATCAGGATATAATTCATGAATAGAATTCCATAATGAGTAATGTAGATCATCACTCATATAACCAATCTTATATCCATCTTCTAAAAGATTATAAACATAATAATCAAAGTTATAATCCCACTCTGGAACATAGTTATTTTTCATCATTCCATCTTTATAATGAAGTTCTATTGCAGTATCTACACCATCACTACACATAACCCATAATTCATCATTACTTGGATTTATTAGTATATAATCAATTTGTTTATTTTGATGTTCTATATTATCTCTTAAATACTCTGAAGCATCATTATATATTTCTTGTACTCTATCTTTCATAATCATTACTCCTAAAATTACTCATTCTAATAGCAGTTATTTTGTTTTCAGTTTCAATAATACTATTCTTATCGAATCTCATTTTATATCTTAGAATCTGATCATCATTTAGTGATTTAAAATCACCATTTTCATAATCATCTCCTAGAATTAAAAAAGGACCGGCTATTATGTCGTGTCCTATATCTCTATTTAATTTCATTCCATTGATTTTACCTTCTTCATTGCAAATTAATACAACACTATCATCATTAGGAAGATAAACACATTCTATATATCCTCCAAC
>CAMYVT010000043.1 GCA_947302515.1 uncultured Caryophanales bacterium | reverse complement strand
GTAATCCTGATAATGATGGTCATATTATGTTTGCTTTTTATAATATTAAAGATGAGGATATTACTATTAAGAAAGGTGAAGCTATAGGACAAGGTGTTTTTGCTCCATACTTAGTTGTAGATAATGATTCTGCTTCTGGAAAAAGAGAAGGTGGTTTTGGTTCTACTGATAAAAAGAAATAGATGTAAAGACGGATTTTATCCGTCTTTTTTTGTAAATGTTGTTGTAAAGTTAACAAAATATGGTTGTATATACTATACACTTTTGTTTTGATAATTGTATAATATAATAAAGGTAAGTGATGTTTATGGATTTAGATTCTATACTTTATTCAGTTATTTGTATTATGTTTATTTCTTATCTATTGGGAGTATTTTTGTCTCATTTAGAAAAGAAGGGTAAATCATCAATTTTATCTAGTATGGGTAATGCTGGATTCATTAATATTTTTGGTGTTAATACACCTACACCTGAACAAATTATAGAGCAAAGAGCTATAGAAGCAAAACAAGCTGAAGTACAACAACAAGCTGAAGTACAACAACAAGCAGAAGTACAACAACAGGAAGAAGAAATAATATAATAATAAAAGAGGCATTGCCTCTTTTTAATTTACTTTAGATATTTCTATTATTTTTTTCATATCATCATCTTTTGCGATGATGTTTTTATGTTCTTTCTTACATTTCTCACATTTATAAATAATTTTATAAGTATCTTTATACTTTTCTATACCAATTGGTTTTAATAAACCCTTACAATCATTTTCTCTATCTCCTGGATTTATATCTACATGTTTTGAATATAAGCAATACGGACAATGGTCTCTTGATGTATAACCTAATGCTTTTACTTCTTTTCCACAATTCTCACAAGCAAATCCTTCATCTAGTTCATTAAATCTTTTCATTTAATCACCAATATAATTATATATTTTGTAGGAGATAAATGCAAAAGAAAATGAATTATGTTATAATGAATAAGAGTCGGAGTGAAGTCGTATGGAAATAGATTTTAAAATTAACGATTTTGAAGGTCCTTTAGATTTATTATTACACTTAATTAAAGAATCTAAAATGGATATTATGAATATTGAGATAGAAAAGATTACTGATCAATATATGGAGTTTCTTCATAAACAAGAAAAGATGAATCTAGAAGTATCTTCAGAATATTTAGTACTTGCTTCTGAGTTATTAGAAATTAAATCTAAAATGCTTCTTCCTAGAAATAATATAGAAGATGATTCATTAGAAGAAGATCCTAGAGAAGAATTAATTAATAGATTACTTGAATATCAAGCTTATAAAGATATTACTAGAGTATTACAAGAAAAAGAATTATTAAGAAGAGATATTTATACTAAGATACCTGAGAATATTCATAATTACATAGAAGAAGATCATGAAATCCATGCGGATGTATCTTTAGATGATTTAGTTAAAGCATTACAAAATTATTATCAAAGAAAAGAAGATAATAAACCATTAAATACTAAGGTTACTATGAATGAAATAAGTGTTTCTTCTAGAAGACATGATATTAAGAGGCTATTAAAGAGTAAAAAGAGAGTTTCTTTCTTTGAATTGTTTCCTGTTGTTACAAAAGAGTATATTGTTGCTACTTTTTTAGCAATACTTGAAATGGCTAGAAATAAAGAATTAATTATTAAACAAGATAACAACTTTGATGATATTATTTGCGAGGTGATATAAATGCAGAAGGCAGTGTTAGAGGGTTTACTATTTGTAGTAGGTGAAGATGGACTTACCATTGATCAAATAGAAGATGTTTTAGAAGTAGATGAAGATACTGCTAAAGGCTTAGTTATGGAATTAAAAAAGGATTATGAAGATGAGTCTCGTGGACTTAGAATAGATTTTTTGGGTAATAGATTTAAAATTACTACTAAGTTTGAACATAAAGAATATTATCAAAAATTACTTGAAAATCCTGAAACTAATTTCTTAAGTCAAGCAGCTTTAGAGACTTTAGCAATCATTGCTTATAATGAACCAATTACTAGAGTACAAGTTGATACTATTAGAGGTGTTGGTTCTGCTACACTTATTAGAAAACTTGTTGCTAAAGGCTTTATTAAAGAAGCTGGTAGAAGTGAAATGCCTGGAAGACCTATTCTATATGAAACTACTCATGAATTCTTAGATTATTTTGGTTTAGCTTCTATTGAAGATTTACCTAATATAGAAGAAATAATGGAAAATGTTTCTGAAGAAGAAAAAGATGATAATAAAGATTTGTATACTTCTAAATATATTGAAGAAGAGGTAGAATAAAAATACTATAAAAATAGTATTTTTTATTTTACTATTTATGTTATAATAATATTGTTATTTGCTCCCATGGCGGAATTGGTAGACGCGGCAGACTCAAAATCTGCTTCTAGTGATAGAGTTCCGGTTCAAGTCCGGATGGGAGCACCATATAAAAATAAACAACTGTTATAGTTGTTTTTTTTGTGTAAAGTACAATTATTATTAAGTTGCACTAATTGATATACAAATTAAAAAATAATATAATTAAAATATAATAGGAGTACTTTATGCTAAAGAGAACAAGAAGAAAAGTAAGATTTAGTCATAAGAAACGTAATATATTTATTTTTCTTGTTTTTGTGTTGTTCTTAGGAATAGGTTATTCACTATTAGGTACAGACTTGGGAATAAGTGGATCTATTAATTTAGAAAAATATAAAGAACCTATTATTAGAGTAACAACATCAAATGATAGAACAGCTTTTAGATCAAATACTTACCGTGATAAAATAAAAATAATAAATTTAGATGATGAAATAAATCCGCCAAATAGTGTAGTAGCAAGTTGGGATATAGGTGAAGCTGGTAATGGTAATGTAATGGCATATATCACAACTAATCAAGATGATAATACAAAGTATGATTTATATATACAAGGTGATGGACATTTATATGCAAATGAAGATAGTAGGTATTTATTTGCTAGTCTTAATGGAGTGGATCAAATAAATGGAATAGATAATTTAGATATTTCTAGAATAAAAAATATGAGTTATATGTTTTCTGGAACAGGCTATAATAGTCCAGTCTTTACTTTAGATTTAGGTAGTAACTTTGATACTAGTAATGTAATTTATATGCAAGCATTGTTTTCTAATACTGGATATACCAGTACAGTGTTTACCTTAGATTTGGGTGATAAATTTGATACCAGTAATGTAGTTTATATGGGCTCTATGTTTTATCAAACAGGCTATAAAAGTACAGTTTTCACCTTAGATTTAGGTTCTAAATTTGATACTAGTAATGTAACAAATATGAGCAGTATGTTTGATTCAACAGGCTATAATAGTTCAGTCTTCACTTTGGGTTTGGAAAATAAATTTGATACTAGTAGTGTAACAGATATGTCTTATATGTTTCAAGCAACAGGCTATAATAGTCCAGTCTTCACTTTAGATTTAGGTAGTAACTTTGATACAAGTAATTCAAAAAAAATGAATAGAATGTTTTATCAAACAGGATATAAAAGTACAGTCTTTACTTTGGATTTAGGAAATAAATTTGATACCAGTAATGTAACCGATATGAGTAATATGTTCAGCTCTACTGGATATAATAGTCCAATCTTTACTTTAAATTTGGGTTCTAAATTTGACACAAGCAGTGTAACAGATATGAGCAGTATGTTTCGGTCAACAGGCTATAACAGTACAGTATTTGCCTTAGATTTAGAAGATAAATTTGATACCAGTAGTGTAACAAATATGAGTGGTATGTTCCAATCAATAGGATATAAAAGTCCAGTCTTCACTTTAGATTTAGGAGATAAATTTGATACGAGTAATGTAACAAATATGAATAATATGTTTCAAGCAACAGGCTATAACAGTACAGTATTTACTCTAGATTTAGGAGATAAATTTGATACCAGTAATGTAACAAATATGCAAA
>CAMYVT010000042.1 GCA_947302515.1 uncultured Caryophanales bacterium | reverse complement strand
AATAGAATTAGATTAGAGGTTTATTCTGGTCTAGATGGAGGAATTATATGAATAACGTATTATTCTCCATTTTACTTGTTGTTATAGGCCTAATTGTTGGCTATGGTATATCTTTTTTGATTAATTTATTAAGTGGAAATATGGCATCTAAAAAAGCCGATAAATTAATTGAACAAGCTAAAAAAGATATTGAAAAGATAAAGAGAGATGCTGCTATTGAGCAAAAAGAGGAAGCTCATAAAGCAAAAATGGATTTAGATAAAGAGATTCGTGAAAAGAAAGACGAATTAAAAGAAACTGAAAATAGGATTTTACAACGTGAATCTAATATTGATAAGAGAGAAGAGATGTTTCAAAAACGTGAAATGGCTCTAGATGAACGTGATAGTAAACTTTCTGAAAAACAGGAAGAAATCCAAATAGAAAAAAGTAAAGTGGAGGAAATTAAGAAAGAACAACTTGATTTACTTGAAAAAATATCTGGTTTTAGTAAAGACAAAGCTCGTGAGTTAGTTATGAGCAAAGTAAAAGAGAATATGACTAAGGAAATATCTGAGTATATTCGTGAACGTGAAAATGAAGCTAAGCTTGAGGCTGATAAACAGGCGCGTGAGATGATTGTTACATCTATGCAGAAATATGCTGCAGATATTGCTAGTGATCAAACTGTTACAGTAGTTGACTTACCTAATGATGAAATGAAGGGTAGAATTATTGGACGTGAAGGTAGAAATATACGTACTATTGAAGCAATTACTGGAGTTGATTTAATTATTGATGATACTCCTGAAGCTGTAGTACTATCTAGTTTTGATCCTTTAAGAAGAGAAATTGCCAGAGTTACTCTTGAAAGTTTAATTAAAGATGGAAGAATTCATCCTACTCGTATTGAAGAATTATATGATAAAGTTTGCAAGGATATGAAACAAAAAATAATTCAGTATGGACAAGATGCTACTTTTGAATTGGGTCTTACAAAGTTTTCACCTGAATTAATTGAAATTATTGGGAAATTACATTTTAGAACTAGTTATGGTCAAAATGCATTACAACATTCTAAAGAGGTAGCTGAATTATCTGGTATACTTGCTGGAGAAATGGGTGAAAATGTTACTCTTGCTAAGAGAGCTGGTTTATTACATGATATTGGAAAAGCAATTGATCATGAAGTAGAGGGTAGTCATGTAGATATTGGTGTTGATATAGCTAAGAAATATCATGAAAATGATGTTGTTATTAATGCTATTGCTTCTCATCATGGTGATACTCCTGCTACAAGTGTAATATCTTCAATTGTTGCTATTGCTGATGCATTATCTGCAAGCCGTCCTGGTGCTAGAAACGATTCATTAGAAAATTATATTCAAAGATTATCTCAACTTGAAGAAGTTGGTAATTCTATTAAAGGTGTTGATACAACATTTGCTGTACAAGCAGGACGTGAATTACGTGTAGTTGTTAAACCTGAAGAAATAGATGATCTTGAAGCTCATCGTATTGCTCGCGAGGTTAAGGAAAAAATTGAAGCTAATTTAAAATATCCTGGAACTATTAAAATCACAGTTATTCGTGAAACAAGAGCTACTGAAGAGGCAAAATAAAACTTGTATTGTATACAAGTTTTTTTTATTGTGTTATTATTATATTGGTGATAATTATGAATATTATTCCTTATGTTTTTGTATTGACTACATCAATTGTATCGTTTATATTCTTTATATTTTTAGTAATTACATATAATAGAAAGAATACTAAGAATAGTATTAAAAATCAAAATTATAAAAGAATGCTATGGTGTACTGGTGCAGTATTTTTATTAGAATTTTTATACTTGTTTATGATAAAGTATTCTAGTATATCTAAACTTGCAGGATTTACCTGGAAACTTATATTAATATTCTTCTTAGCTTTTATTATTTTATGGATATACTATGTATTTACTATTATATTTGAGAATAGACAAGATTCTTCAAATATAATATTACAAAATCATAATTCAATTGATCTTTATTTAATATTAGGAATATGTACTATTAGTATTATTGATTATTTTTTACCTGTTTCTTATGCCTATGGACAAAATGCTTTAATTCAATCTGTTGGTGGAGCGGGATGTATATTTTTATATATTTTAATAGTAATTGTTCAATTATCAGTTATTCCTGCAATAATAATAAATAGAGATACAATTAATCATAAAAGATTAATTCCATATTATATTATTATGTGTTTTACTTTTATATTTTTAATTATTCTTCATTTTATTCCATATTTATGTATTATGGATTTTATACTAACACTATCTCTTTATATTATTTATAGTAAATTAGAAAACCCTGATATTATTAGTGTTCAAAAATATAAGAGAAGTAGAGATCAACTTAAATATATTCGTGAGAAATATGGATTTTTATTTAATATGTCTCCTGAACTTAGGGATTTATTAAATGAAGTTACTTTTATGAAAGATAATTATTTAATGGATAAGAAGAAAGGTGTTTCTAAGAAGAAACTTGAAACATTAATAAATGATTTTATTAGAAGTGGAGAAGAGGGAGTGACTACTAAGACTAATATAGATGATGATGGTATAGAAATATTAGAATTAGAAGATGAAGTTCCTGAAGAGATGCTAATTACTAAAGAGATTTATTCATTGCAAGAATTAAAAGAAGTATTAAAAGAAGATAATTTACCAAAATGGTAATTATCTTTTTTTGTAGAATAATATATTAGGGGGTGATATTAATAAATATTTATTATTTATGGAGAATAGGTAAATTAATTAACTATATAAAGAACAATAATGTTCATAACACTTGTTCTTCATTTTTATCATATTATTATGGGAATAGTTATATGTTTTCTCTTCATCATATTATTATGATGAGAAAATTATATTTGTATTTTCCTATGTATTTAGATTCTATGAGTAAGATTAATTGGAATAGTTATTTAGAATTATTAATGCTTAAAAAGAAAGAATGCTATTTTTATTATAATCTATTATTGTTTTGTGGTGATGATTCTTTAGAATTAAAAAAACTTATTCATAGTAATCTATATTGTAGAATATAAAAAGACAACTATTTAGTTGTCTCTTTTTTTTCTCTTTTTATATCTAAGATAATTGGTAGGATAATTGGTTTTCTACCTGTTAGATTATTAATAAATGGATATAGTGTTTCTGTTATTTCACTCTTTAGAGTTGCAAATGTAGTTTTTGGATTTGATAAAGATGATTTAATTACTTGTTCTGCTTTATCTTCTATTTTATGTATTAATTCCTCATTTTCATTAACAAGAATGAATCCTCTTGTTGTAATATTTGGAGTAATTAATAATTCTCTTTTTTTCATATCTACATTTACTATTACAACTAGTATTCCATCATTGGCCATTATCTTTCTATCTTTAATAACAGCTCCACCTATTTCACCAATTCTATTTCCATCAACATAAATATCTGCGCCTGGTTTACTATCTCCTCTTGTTAATACATGATTAACTAAATTAAGAGTATCACCATTTTTAAGAATAAAAGTATTTTCTTTAGGTATACCACATTTTATTCCGATGTTTGCTTGCTTTTTTAGCATTCTATAATCACCGTGGAATGGCATTAGATATTTTGGTTTAATTAAACGTATCATTAATTTTATTTCTTCTTCGTTAGCGTGACCTGATGTATGGAGATCTTGTAATACATTGTTTGTATATACTTTTACTCCTTTTAAATATAGTTTATTTATTGTTTTAGAAATACTTAATACATTTCCTGGAATAGCAGATGATGAAAATATTACAACATCATCTGGTCTTAGTTTTATTTGTTTATGTGTACCATTGGCTATTCTTGATAAGGCTGCTAATGGTTCTCCTTGAGTACCTGTACATAGAATTGCTACTTCATTTGGTTTTAAGTTGTTTGCTTCTTCTGGACTTACTAGTAGTTCTTTATGATCTATATATCCTCCGTTTAGAGAGATATTAATATTATTTTCCATGCTTCTTCCGAAGATGCAAATCTTTCTATTATGTTTATAACAGGTTTCAAAGATATGTTTTACACGATAGATATTTGATGCGAATGTCGCAATTATTATTCGACTGTTCTTCCATTCATCAAACATTTCTCCTAATGTTTCATCTACAACAGATTCACTATTTGAAAATCCCTCATTAAGAGCATTGGTAGAGTCTCCAATTAAGACATCTACTCCTTTTTCTCCCAATGATGCCATTTTATATAAATCAGCCATTGGTCCAATTGGTGTTAAATCTATTTTATAGTCTCCTGTTGTAACAATTCTTCCATCTGGAGTATTTATACTTATACCGTGAGAATCTGGTATAGAGTGTGTAATTCTAAAGAATTCTACTTCTATATCTTTAAACTTAAGTCTAGTTTGGTCGGTGTATACAAATAAATTGTCATATCTAATATTTTTGTCTTGTAATTTAACTGCGATTAATTCTTTGGCATGATTAGGCGCATAAATAGCAGGTATATTTACTGACTGAAGTAAAAAAGGTATTCCTCCTATATGGTCTTCATGTCCATGCGTAATTAATAAAGCTTTAATTTTAT
>CAMYVT010000041.1 GCA_947302515.1 uncultured Caryophanales bacterium | reverse complement strand
TCCCAACAGTGGTTTTGGAGACCATTATTATACCATTTAACTAATCCCCTGTATCGCTTTTTCGAACAAATCGATTATAACACAAAGAATGAGGCTAATCAATAAGAAAAGTTTTATTTCTATTGATTAGCCTCATTTTTATATTTATCTAATAAATAATTAAATAATGAATTACATCCCGTATTAATTAATTGATATACATATTCAAATCTATCTGTATACCATGGATCTTCTATTTCTTGATTATTACCAGTAAAAGACATTAACATCTTAATTTTATTATCTGGATCACCATCAAATAAATCTACTAAGTAATCATAATTCATACTATCCATACATATAATATAATCATACTTATCATAATCATCTTTCTTTACCATAGTAGCAATATGTTTTTCTATAGTAACATTATGTTCTTCTAATACTTTCTTTGCTTTAGGATAAATATCATTACCATATTCTTCCATACTAGTAGCCTTAGATTCACAATTAAATAAGAATTTTTTATTATTTTTAATCACTAAATCTTTAAATATCATTTCTGCCATAGGACTTCTACATATATTTCCATAACAAATAAATAAAATATTATACATAAAACCTCCTATTAATAAGCTCTAGTCTTTTCTTCTCCTATCTGAAACATTCCTGTCTTATCAAAAGCAGGATTATTTTCAATAGCAGGATTAATAATAGTTTGAGAATCTCCAAAAGCAGGTCCATTCATATTATTAAATCTTTTTAATTGATTTGTATCTGTACTAAAGTAATCAGCTACACTATCAATAGAATCATTTGGATTTGCTCTATATATTAAATCAGTTGGATTATCTCCATTTAAGTAATAATTCTGTCTTGCCAATCCATTTTCTATACTTTTAGCTACCCATTCTGCATTTATATTATTTGTACCAAAAGATATTGTTACAAAACTAGAATCATATCCTTCATTAATATCATTTTCAGTATTAGTAGGTAAATAATAATGTACATTACCATCTTTATCCTCTTCATACCCAACTTTGCCACAACTAATATCTGCCATTAAGAATCCATTCTGATTAAAAGCAGCATGCATAGCTAAAGCTAATGAATCAGATTGCCCAACTCTAGCATTATCATAAGGTGCAAATACAATAGTATTTTTACCTGCACTATATTGTTGATCCAAAGTAACTATAGTAGCATTATTTTGATTAATATTTTCTCCATACTTTGTAGTAGTAAAAGTAATACCATCTTCTCTTAATTTATCAACAACTTCTTGAAAGAAAACATCACTACAATCATTATCATTAATAATAAGATTCATCTGATTAATATCATCTAAAACTATACTAGTACTAAAAGCAGGAATCATTTCTTCTAACTCATCTCTATTAGTACTATTTATTCCCCCAATAGCTCCACTAATAATAGTAGTAGCTACTAATAATGAAACTATAATAGTACCGACTTTATTATTTTTAGATAATGTAAGGTTATTATCTTCACTTAGTAATTCTGTATTATGTAAATTGATTTTCGTAAAAATCACCTCAATTAAAGTATAAGAAATATTAAACATAAAGTCAAAAAATAATATTAATTTTTAATAATTAATGATAAAATAAAATAGAGGTGGTAAACATGAAGTTTGATATAGAAGACGAAAGTACTGAAAAAAAGAAAAAAGGAAGTAGCTGGGAAGGACAATCAATATACTTAATAATTGCAGGATTTTTAATACTAGTATCAATAATATTAGTGATTACTTATATTGCATTAAAAAGCGGTAATAATAAAACAAAACAAGTACCAGTATCAACACCAACTCAAGTAACACCAGTAAAACAAGAAATAACAGTATTTGACTCAGAAAGTAATGAAAGACCAATAGCTGTAATGATAGATAATGCAATAGGAGATGCTAATCACGCAGGATTACTAGAATCATATTTAAACTATGAAATAGTAGTTGAAGGTGGATTAACTAGAATAATGGCTATATATAAGGATAGAGATGCTAAACTTATAGGTCCTATTAGAAGCTCAAGACATTATTTTCTAGATTATGCACTTGAAAGTGATGCAATATATGTTCACTATGGATGGAGTCCATATGCAGCAGATGATACAACGAAATTAAAAATAGATAATATTAATGGTTTAACAGATCCAACTCCATTTAGAAGAGATACTAATTCTAAAGCACCTCATAATGTATTTACAAGAATGAGTTATTTAAAAAGCTACTTACAAAACTCAGACTATAATCAAGAGAGCTTAGATTGGCAATTATTTGAATATAGTGCTGAAGAAGTAGACTTAAATGATACTAATTATGTTCCAAAAGCAGCAAGTAAAATAAATATTCCATATTCAAATGATGAATATAGAACATATGCCTATGATGAATCAAATGGTTATTATTTAAGAGCATCAAATGGAGAAGCTCAATATGATAGAAAATCAGGTAAACAATTACACTATAAAAATATTATTATTGAAAAAGTACCAAATAAAACTATTGATAAAGAAGGAAGACAAGAAGTAGAAACAGTTGGTACAGGTAAAGGTTACTATATTACAGGAGGATACTATCTACCAATTCAATGGTCTAAATCATCTAGAGAAGCAAAAACAGAGTATACATATGCAGATGGAACAGAAATAGTATTAAATGATGGTAATACATTTATTCAAATAGTACCTACCAATTGCAATGTAACAATTGAATAATATCAACTAAGGAGGAGCAAACATGAAAATAGGATTATTAGGTTGTGGAGCATATGGTTTAGCTTTAAGTAGTATAATGCATGATAATTATTGTAATATAACAATGTGGACAAGATCAGAAAATGAAGCAGAAGAATTAACAAAAACAAGATGTAATAAAAAGAAACTACCAGCATATACTATTCCAGATGATATTAAAATTACATCAGATATAAAAGAATGTGTTACAAATAAGGATTTAATAGTAATAGCAATTCCTGCAGCTGGAATTGATAATTTAGCTCAAATGATGTCTCCATATATAAAGAGAACAGATCATATCTTAATAGCAACAAAAGGAATTGAACAAGGTACGGGATTATTTATTCATGAAATAATATTAAAATATTTAAAAACAAGAAATGTAGCTGCTATAAGTGGCCCATCATTTGCTGTAGATATAATCACTAAGATGCCAGTAGGTTTAGCGGTAGCAGGAAAAAGAAGAGAAACAATTAAAAGATCAAAACAAGCTCTAGGTAATACATATATTAAACTTAGAACATCATCAGATCTAATAGGAATAGAAGCATGTGGAGCAATTAAAAACGTAGTTGCAATAGCAGCTGGTATGATAGATGGCTTGGGTGCTAACGATTCAACACAAGCAATGTTTATTACAGAAGCAATACATGATATGATGAACATCTTACAAGCATTCCATGCTAAAAGAAAAACAGTAACAACATTTGCCGGTCTAGGAGATTTACTACTTACTTGTACATCTGTTAAGAGTAGAAACTTCTCCTTTGGTAGATTAGTTGGTAGTGGAGCTTCTAAAGAAGAAATAAAAGAATATTTATCTAATACCACAGTAGAAGGTTATTATACATTAGAATCTATTTATAAACTATTAAAAGATAAAAAAGTATCAATACCAATTATAGATTTAATATATGATATAGTAGTCAAAGGAGAAAAACCAGAAACACTATTATCATTCTTAGTTTCAAAACCATAATAAAATATGATATACTATATATAGTAGGAGGGATAAAATGAAAGAGATAATATCAAAATTTACCAAATCATCCATAATAAGCTCATTTGCTTTAGTAGCATTAGCAATATTATTAATTGTTCAATCAGAAGCAACAATTATTGCTATATCTTATATTATAGGAGGAGTATTAATAGCAATAGGAGTACTAGCAGAAATTAATTATTTAAAGAATGCTAGAGAAAAAATAGCAGACTTAGATATAGTATATGGTATTGTATGTGTAATTTTAGGAGTATTAATAATTACCAATCCAACAGCAATAGCAGGAGTAATACCATTTGTTATTGGATTTATTATAATTGTTAATAGTGCTATAAAATTACAATATAGTTTAGAATTAAAAAAAGAAAAGAACGATTTATGGTTATCAACATTTATCTTATCACTTATAATGTCTATTTGTGGTATCGTTCTAATATTTAATCCATTTGAAGGAGCAGTATTCTTAACAAGAATTGTAGGAATATTTATTCTTATATATGCAGTGCTTGATTTAATATCAACATTTGTTATTAGAAATACATTTAAAAAGATTCAAAATGCCATCAATGAAACTGTAAAAGAAGCAGAACTAGTTGAAACAACAACTGAAGAACCAGTTGTTGAAGAAACTGTAGTCGAAGAAGTAAAAGAAGAACCAAAAGAAGAAAAACCTAAAAAAAGTAAAAAGAAGAAAAAAGAAATAGAAGAAGGCGAATAATATGATAAAGTTTTACCCAGTTGTTTTAGGAATAGTTGACATTTTGAATGAATGGAATGAAAAATTAAATGGATTTGCAGATGAACATATGGGAAGTGTAGGTGTAGGAACACTATTATTCTTTGCCCTACTTGGTTTGGGATTCTATGGAATAAGTACATTTAATAAAAAACAGTAAAGTAAAAAGCCTAAATGGCTTTTTTTATTTGTAAAAATTAAAAAAAGATGTATAATAGAGGAGAACGAGGTAAATATCATGAATATAGAAAAGTTAGAAGTAGGCGGGAAATATGAAATCCACAGCTACAAGCATGATGGAAAAATTCATAGATCCTGGG
>CAMYVT010000040.1 GCA_947302515.1 uncultured Caryophanales bacterium | reverse complement strand
GAATCAATCATAAATATCATTTTTGATTTTCCACTAACATCATCATTTTTTTCATCTAACAATCCATATTCATTACTTAAATCAATAATAGATTCTAGTCTCTTTTGAATGGATTTAACTTTTCCATTAACAATGTTACTTATTTTATTAATTCCTAACTTATTATATTGTTCAAGTCCCTTAGATAGTTTTTTATTACCATTTGCTACTAAAAATGATCCATTATTAAGTTTATCCATCCCAGTAGATAAATTATTAATAGCACTATCCAAATTATTAAGTCTATCTCCAAATTTACTTTCAATATTTTCTTTAGTAATTTGTTCATTGATAGTTTTTTTAACTACTTCTTTAGTATATGTACTACCCAATTCATTAATAGTTTTATCTATTATTTCATCTACAACGCTATCAATATAACTTTCTACAAATTCAGTATTATATGAATCATTAGAAGCTAGTTTCTCTTTAATCTTTTCAGTTATTTTTGTTTTTAATTCTTCTTCATATTGTTTTAAAAATTCTTTATCATTTAAACTATTTTTTATTTTATTATTTAAATTATTAATATATTCTTTAACTAAACTATTAGTATAATTATCCTCATTTATTTTAGTAAGGACACTATTAATAATACTATCACTATTTACTTTTTCTTTTACTTTACCTAAAGTTGCATTAGCAATTCCTTCTGCTTGTTCATAGCTTACACCATATTCATTAGCAATTGCTTCAATATCTTGTTTTGTTATACTATTACTAATATCATCATTTATGCTATTTAGTTCTTCGGTAATTATTGTACTTAGATGGTTATTAATTGATTCCTTTAATGACTTAATCATATTATCTAGTTCATTATTATTACTTAATAAATTGTTTAATTCATTTTGTAAAACTTCTGCACTTATTTGGTTAATATCAATATTATTAACTACATCTTTAATTTTTTCTTCAACTACTATTTGAGTATTTTTAATTGTTGCTTTTGCAATATCTTTTTTATGTTCTTTTAAAACACTAGATATTGTTTCTTCAAATTTAAAAGAAGCAATAATATCATCAATGTTTTCATCTACTATTTGATTTAGCTCTTGTTTTAATTCTTCAATATCTTGATTTCGATAATAATTATATTTGCTAACTAATGTTTTAACATTATTATTTAGTTCAGTGATACCTGCATTAACAGCATCAGATCCATCGCTTAATTGTTTAGATGCATTAACAATTTTATCCATATTACTTTGTAATTCATTAATGTTATTATATAAACTATTTACTTCGTTAAATACATTTAAATTACTTTCTTCAAATGCATCAGTAGTAGCAACTGAGTATATTGGATTTAATTCAAAATTATCAGTATCATAGCTAATTTCAACTTTATTCATACTTTTTAAATCATTAATATTTAATGATTCATCTATGCCAGGAGAAGATAACGCAATTACAACCTGACTAACCCCATTATCGACAACTCTACCATTAGTAACTTTTATATTCTTATTATCAGCATTATTTAGAATAGTTGTTGTAATAATCATATAAGGAACATATATATCTTCTAGCGCTCCATTAATGTTATATTTTTTCTTATAATTATTTTTATAATTTAATACTATTTTAATATTACCTTTTTTACCTAAAATATTATCTACTTTTTGTTCTTTACCATTAAGATAATATTTAACCTCAATACTTATTGGCAAATCTTTTTTATAGGTTCCTTGATAATAGATATCACTACCACTTGTTTCCCATATTAACTTATTATCATTTTGACTAAATTTACTATTATCATTTAAATTTTTAATATCACATAAATTTGTTTTATCTAGGACTTTTTTGTCAGAAAAATTATACAAATGCTCTGATGCTATGGCATTATTTACTTTTCCATCTTCTTCAAGACGAACATATATGCTTTCATCTTTTGTGAGTGCATAAACTCCTGTTACTTGAAATAACTCACAAGCAATTAATATATAAGCTAATAATTTTTTTAATACTTTTTTCATGCTAACTTTCCTTTCTTAAATCCTAATGTTGTTTTTATTATTAATTTATCGAAAACTAATAATACACTAGGAACAATAAACATAACAACTAACATACTAATAATGGCTCCTCTAGCCATAAGTAAGCATAATGAACTAATCATATCAATTTTTGAAACCATAAATACTCCAAAGGTTGCCCCAAAGAAGCACATAGCACTAACAAAAATTGATGATACAGATGATTCCAATGCCTCTTCCACCCCATTTATTTTATTTTTACCTCTTTTTCTTTCTTCTAAATATTTTGTAGTAAGTAATATTGCATAATCGATTGTTGCTCCAAGTTGAATAGTACCTATTACAATCGAAGAAACAAATGGAATACTAGTACCATGCCAATATGGAATACCCATATTTATAAATATGGCAAATTCGATTGATATTACAAGTAATATTGGTAAACTAATTGATCTAAGTACAAAGAACATAATTAAGAAAATTACACCAATTGATACATAATTAACATTTTTTAAGTCAATAGCTGTTATTTCTACCAAATCATTCATTAAAGGTCCTTCACCAGCTAAAATTGCCTTACTATCATATTTCTTAATTATCTTATTTATCTCTTTTATTTGACTATTTAATTCATCAGTCGCTAGTTCATAATTTGAATTAATTAAGATTAATTTATAATTATCTGCTTCTAATACTTTTTTTATTTTAGATGGAATCATTGTACTAGATATTCCATATTTAGTTAATAAATTAGACGAAATAACATTATCAATACCATCTATTTCATTTATTTCATCAATCATACTATTTATATCTTTAGAATCCATATTTGCATCAATCAAAACTATCGATTGAGTTATTAATCCATATTCATCTTTTAATTTTTTACTTACAATACTGTAATCATAGTTTTCAGGAATACTTTTATCCAGATTATAATAAACTTCTGTTTTTCTTTGAGATAAATATGCAGGTATTAATATTGTTAGGAAAATTATAAATATCCATTTATATCCCTTAGTAATAATTGGTTTAATAAATCTAAATTTAGGAATTATTGGTTTATGCTTTGTTTTTTGAATAAACTTATCAAATAATAGCAGTATAGATGGATAAACTGTAAGTACTGTAATAACTCCAAATACTACACCTTTAGCCATAACAATACCAATATCTTTTCCTAAACCAAATTTCATACTACAAAGGGCTAAAAAACCTGCAATCGTTGTAAGTGAAGATCCAATTACTGAAGTCATAGTCTCATTAATTGCTTCTTTCATGGCTTCATCATTAGTCTTTTTATTTTTCTTTGCCGCTTCATATTTATGATATAAGAATATAGAAAAGTCAGTTGTTACTCCTAATTGAAGTACTGCTGCTATTGCTTTAGTAATATAAGATATTTCTCCTAAAAAGACATTTGTTCCCATATTAAATAATATTGATATTCCAATATTGGCAAGAAGCAATAATGGAACAATATATGAATCTAACGAAATCATTAATACTGTTAAACAACAAAGAACTGCTAATAAAACATAAGTGAAAGTTTGACTTTCAACCAGTCTTCTCATATCTAATGACATAGCACTCATGCCACCAACTTTAATATTCTTAGATAATTCTTTTATCGCTTTTACTCCATTAGCCGTTTCTTCATCGCTCGTTCCAGTCTTAAATGTTATAAGTAATAATTTAGAATCATTACTTGTAACTTTGTTAAGTAAATTTTGTGGGAGTATTTCTAAAGGAATAGTTGTACCCGTAATGTCATTAATGCTAACTACATCATTAACGCACTCGATTTCTCTTATATCATTTTCCAAAGCAATCAATTCTTCATCACTAACATCATTATCTACTAAAGATACAGAAAATGCTCCCATTTTAAAATCATCTTTTAAAATATTTTGACCTCTTAAAGTCTCAATATCACTGGGTAAATATACTAAAATATCATAATTGGTTTTTGTTGCTAATAAGCCAATTATTGAGGGAATTAGCAATAATAAACTGATGATAAAAATAATTTTTTTGTTTTTTACTACAAAGTTAGAAAACTTATTCATTCTTTCACCTCGCTAATAGATTGTATTACCATACAAATAAAATTACCACAACATAACAATATTAATGAATGATATCCAACATTTTTTAAAATATATATGTATATTTATCATACAATTTGTATGTTATTTGATTTTTTGTTTAATTGGCTCTATAATTATTTTGAGGTGTTTTATATGAATAAAAAAACTGATTTAAGAATTGTTAAAACAAAAAAGGTATTATTTGATACCTTAATTAAGCTTATGAGACAAAAGAATTTTGATAAAATTAAAATATCAGATATCTGTGATGAAGCACTAATAAATCGTTCAACATTCTATGCTCATTATGAAGATAAATATGAACTCTTAGATGATTTTATTGAAGATTTAAAAATGTCTTTACTTAAAGATTTAGAGGATAATGTACATAATATAAATACCAAAGAATATATTATGAAATTATTAAGCATTTTAATATATCATATTGATGAAAAAAGAGATATTTACAGTGCTATTTTCTTAAATAATAGAAATGGATTTTTAGTTGATTTTTTAATTGATGTTATTGAAAGAGAATCTTTAGAAAGATTAAAAAATAATAATGATATTGTGAAGTCAGAATTACCATTAGATATATTAGTAAAGTTCTATGCAGGGGGATTAATAAATGTCTGCATGTCATGGCTTACTCGTAAAGAAAAGTATAATAAAGAAGAATTACTAGGGTTTATAGATAAATTAATACCTGAAAAAATATAATGTTTTTTCAAAATAATCTAATTTGTTTAAAGTTATCATAAAAGATTAGAGTTTTTAATTCTAATCTTTT
>CAMYVT010000039.1 GCA_947302515.1 uncultured Caryophanales bacterium | reverse complement strand
CTTCTGGAGCTTCATACCATAAATAAAATACTAATGCTAATAAAAGCATACTAGCAGCAGTATCCCAGAAAGGATCATTTGATTGACTTCCTTTTGGTGTTGTTGCTTTAAATAAGTTAGTTACTAATCTTTGCACATCATTATCTGTTTGAAGATAAACAAATGGATTATAACAATGACTTCTTTCCATATTAATTAAATCTAATACTTTAACTGTGTATCCTTTTTCTTCAAGTAAATGTCCTTCATCTCTTGCTATCTCACCTTTTGGATCTAATATTATTAATGAAGTATTTGCTTGCATAACATTTGGCTTTGCATAGAATCTAGTTTTACCAGCTCCAGATCCACCAATTATTAAAGTGTTTAGATTTCTTCTATGTTTTCTTCCATCATATCCAATACATACATTTTGAGTAAGTATCTTATTTGTTGAGTAAGGAACTTGCTCATATTTTTTATTAATGTCTTTAGCTTCTCCCCATTTTGCACTACCATGTTCTTCTCTCTTTCTATAATTCCTTTTAGTCGATAAATAAATACCAATTCCTAATATGTAGGCAACAATGAATATAAGAATAGTTTTAATTGAGTTAGAACACAAAACAATAGAAAAAGGATTCTCCATAGTCTTAGGAAAATCCTTAATTATTGTTGGTAGTCCTCCACTAACTGAAGGAGCTATTAATAATGCAATCCATATTACAGGAATAAGACCAATTATAAAAAGAATCTTTTGGTCTTTACTTTCCTTCATCTAGCTCCAAGCCTACCTTCTCGATCAACATATCTTTTGTTTTCTGGAGCATCCAATACTTTAATAATAAACTCATCTACTAATTCAGTATCTTCTCCTTCTCGTAAAAGCTTGTTTCTAAATTCATTTAATGCATTAATTATTATTCCATATTCAACTTTATCTACTTCGATAACTTTTAATATGTCTTTTTTCATCTAGTTTTATCCTTTGGAGTTTTATTTTTAATTTCAGACTTAACCTCAGATTGATCTCTTAGTTTAACTTCTGCTTTATATTTTTCTAACTTTTCTCTAACAGAAGGTCTTTCTTTAATCTTACTACCCTTGTCTGAATTCTTTTGCTCTTTCAAGAAAGGCTTTGACTGAGGGCTTTTTTCGGTCTTTGCCAAATGGGGGTTTACTGATTGTTCCTCTTTCTTGATTGGATTCTTATGAAGTTCTTCTTTAATCTTGTCTTCAATTGGTTTTTGTTTAACTCCTTTGGATTTCATTTCCTTAGTTTTTTGAATCTCACCACGAATAGCAACTTCATCAAATCTAGCTAAGTTGAATCTTTGTACAATTCTATTAATCTTTGAAGCATCTTCTGCTTTTACTAAGATATCAGTAACTCCATCTTTTGCTTTTTTATTTATTAAAGCAGTATATAGAACTCCATATCTTTTAGCTTCTTCAGTAAACTTTTTAAAGTCTTCTTGTCTTACAGAAAATACTTTTAATTCCTTACCAGATTTAAGCATATTAACTAAGTTAGTTTTACCTGCAGTTTTTTTCTTATCTTTCATAACGGCTAAAAGTAAAGCTGCAACTTCTTTTGCACCGCTACCTGTGATTCTTGCTCCTACTTCAAAACCTTGTAATGACATTCTTACAATTTGTTCAGCAGCATCACTTGACTGGTTCATGTATCACCACTTCCTTTTTATTCTCTTTACTATTATCTTCTAATAGTTCTTCTCTTCGCCTTATTTCATTTATTAATAATATTTCATTCTTTAACTCATTATTATCATGGTTATAATGTAGTTTTTCTTTAATTGATTTATATAAATTAATAAGGTCTTCTTTTGATGTAATATTATTATTTGCTAATAATACTGTTTGTTCACTTATTCTTTCCATCTTCATTACATCTAATCTCATAGAATAAGAAACTCTGTTTGTCTTAATATATGTTGGATAGTTATTTAATAATTTAAGATATTTTATATATCGCATAGCCAACCCTTTACAATTCATTTTAAATAAATTATCTATAACACTATCTCTTTGAAAATAATTTCTATAATAAGTTTTCTTTTCTGGAAGATATAATCCAAGAATCTGTTTTTTAATATTATCTATTGTATAGTCTTCTCCGAATCTTCTTTCGATTCTAATATTTCGATTATATTCTAAATCTCTAACACTTAATTTATTTGCTCTTTCAGTAACTTCATAATTCATATTCTCTAATATAGTTATGAATTCGGGGTATGAAGTTGCTAAAGCTATTGCCATATCGACATCTGATTTTGTTTGTTTAGAATAATTACTTTGATCTGACTTCTTTTGATAATTTAAATAATTAATTCCTGATTTAGTTTTCTTTTCTTCCATATAACTTAAATTATGTTCTTTGCATATTTGATTACAAAGTCTTCGAAATTCGGCATAACTGGTTCTAGTATCATAATATCTTTTCCCATCTACCATCGAAACAGAGTTAATTATAAAATGATTATGAAGATGCTCTCTATCTAAATGTGTAGCAACTACTACTTGGAATCTGTCTCCCCACATTTGATTCGCAATTTCTAATCCAACACTATGAGCTTCATCTGGAGTAGTTTCTCCTGGTTTATAAGATACAATTGCATGAAAGGCAATTATTCCTTTTGTCTTATTGTACCTTTCTTTTATATTAATAAATTCTTCTCTAGCTCTTGTTGGATCACAGTTTATTCCATCAACATATAATTTATTTTCTGTTTTAGAATCTTTTGCTACATAATTTAGTTCCTTATGTAATTCTAAATAGATATCTTCATCTGTTTTTTCACTATTTGCAACATAATCAATTACTCTTTTAAGATTATTCTTAACACTTTTTATTTTGCAATAAGCCATCTATAAATAATGTCTTCTAATATCATTTACCATACTATTTAAATTAGCTACACATACTTTTAGTGTATTGTAATCAATCTCATCAAAAGTATTTGCATGTCGTGCAATTTGATTTATATTATTTCCAATATTATTTAGTTTTAATAATGAACTTAATAATTCCTTTGAAGGCTTTTCTTTAATCGTTTTCATTCCAGTTAAAGATAGTCTGACAATTTCAGACTGACTTAATCCAGATAACTCATGCAATTCTTCAAGTTTGTATGCAAGTTCTGGAGTTAATCTAAATGATTTAATTACACATATCTCAGCCATAATTTACCTCCTATTAAAATAAAGGGGATTGGGGATTTCCCCATTGATTAGAATTTGTGGATGTAATACAAATTCAGTACTTGCTAGTAAAAGAGAAAAACTACTTTTCAGTAGTTATCTCTTCTTTTTCTTCTTCGAATGTTATTGCAATTAATGGTTCTACAGTTTCAGTTTCCTCTATAATATGATCTTCAAGTTCATCACTAATATATTCACTTACCATAGATATTGCTTCCTCTTTAGAAGTAGCCATTACATGATGTATTCTTTCTACTCCATAAACCTCTTTAACATAATAATCTTTCATACTTATCGTTCCTCTCTTTTTATTTTTTATAAAAATAATATTAGAAAGAGACAAATTAGTCTCTTTCTGGTGTATCTTTTGATCTAGAACTTAAGAATGTTACCTTTTCAGCAACTACATCTAACTTAAATACTTTTGAGCCATCTTCTTTTTCATAATTAGAAGTTTGTAATCTTCCTTTTACTCCAACAATGTCTCCTTTTTTACAGTATTCAGCAGTGTTTTCTGCTATATTGTTCCATAGAGTACATTCAACAAAATCTGTTTCATATTCTCCATCGGCATTTTTAAAACTTCTTGGAATAGCTAAAGTCATATTAGTAACTTTCTTTCCATCTTCTAATTCTTTTGCTTCTAAATCGCTTGTTAATCTACCTACTAAAACTACTTGGTTTAACATTTAAATCACTCTCCCTTTTTATTCATTTTTTGTTTTTACCAATTGTTTAGATAATTATTTATTAATTGAATCCACCTCCTCTAATCCACATAAAAAAGTGACTAGTCTTCTATTTGCTAAAGCATTTTTTAATCCAATAGCAATTGCTAAGTCACTTCTATTCATATTGGTCTTCAATACTAACTCCTCTACTTTTAGATCAAGTATTTTCTTGTCTGTGTTATATCCTATACCTATGAGTGTTTGAAAGACCTTGAACCTTTCTCTAATTATTTTTTCCCTTTCCATTCTTTCCTCCAACAAAAAAAGAGCTTTTTATGCTCTCCATTCATCTTCTTTATAGTCTAAATTATAATTCTCTTCATTATATTTTTGCTTTTCTTTATTAATATATTCTACTTCTGAATAATATCTTACTTCTTCATAATCTAATCCAGGTCTAGGATTTGGATGTAATATATCATTTAGTCTTGTATACATTTTAAAAATTATGTCCGATAATGCATCTTTTTCTCCCCATGATCCTGTTTCTTGAACTGCTGCAACTAATCCATATATCCTAAGATCTTGCATCCAGACTTCTCTTCTAAACGTGTTTTCATCTACTTGCTCATCAGGTTTTAAATTATAATCATATTCTATTCCTGTGCGATAAGGCTCTATTTCAGATAAACTATTACTTAGTGTATATAGCCATTCTATTAACTCATTTACCTCTTCATCAGAACTTTCATACATTGTTAATATTTTAGAAAATTCACCGAAGAAATAATATCTTTTTCTATTTTTCTTATCAACTTTTGCATTTGAATAATCGTATTTTCCCATAATCTCATCACCTAGGATTGATTATAGCACTATTTATATATTGAATTAAATCTGTAAATCTGCAATTAACACAATTTGGTTATTTGTATTATGCCTACATGTAACTAATGTTAATGTAGAAGTATTATTATCTCTCTTAATAACAGCTTTACCAGTCTTTTCTATATCATATATTTTAGAAAAAATATATTTATATGTCTTTCCTTGATAATAGATATATGCTTCATCACCAACATTTATTTTATCTAAATTTCTAAAATAAGAAATATTAGCAGTTCCTGAATGAGCAGCTAAAATAACGTTGCCATTTATAACATCTGGGCTATCAGATTCCTTTAGAATTTCTACTCCATAATTAATGTTATTGTATTTACTATCCTTAGCAACCAATCCTTTTTCTAAATTAATTTTTGGTATTTTTAATACTGCGATATAATCATATTTTACTTTAGGTTTAGATACTTCTTTCACTTCTTCAGAAGTGG
>CAMYVT010000038.1 GCA_947302515.1 uncultured Caryophanales bacterium | reverse complement strand
AACGCTAAAGAAGATTTACCAGAACCTGATAAACCTGTCATTACAATTAACTTATTTTTTGGTAATTCAATATTAATATTTTTTAGGTTATTTTCTCGTGCTCCCTTAATAATAATCTTATCCATACAGTAACACCTCTCCCGCATATTATATCATAATTATTTTATTTATAAATTAAAAAAGTATTAATTCTAATACTTTTTTAAATGTTTCTTACTTATTACAGAAAGTATTGTTATAAAGACGATACTTATTATTATTAGTCTTTTATTAGTGTTTGTTATTGGATTTTCAATCTTTGTCCTAAACAATACTTTTACATCATGATTTTTCTTAACGCCTTTAAAATTTTCTAAGACATATCTCTCTGTAGAATTTAAGAATACTTGTTCTTTTCCATCAACAATTATTTTATCAATTACATATCCTGGATTAGCTATAATTACAATATAGTCTTTTGTAGAATCTTCTCCGTAGTATACTATTTCATTTCCTACTATTGTTCCACCTGTACCTATAACTTCTGTGTGGATATCATATTTTAATCTTTCATATTTATAAATAATTATCTGTTCTTCTTCTGTAAATTCATATTCATCTTCTGGAGGTACTTCTACTAAAATCCAGCCTTCTTTTTCTATTGAGTGGAAAGGAACTGATTCCCCTATTAGATCTTCTTCAGTAACTTCTGCTTCAATTAATTCTCCTGTTTCAATGTCTATGTATTTTATTACTACTTTTCCTTTTATTCTTATGTTTGTATCAGCTTGTGCTTCTACTTCTCTTTGATTGTTTGTTATTTCAATTTTTCCTGTTGTAGTACTTACCATCATTCTATCTGTTGCTGGAATATTTTTATAGACAACAGTAATATCTTTTGTTATTTCTTTTACTGATTTTAGGTCTGTCTCATTATATGTGTTGATATTAGGCCAACTAATTTGCCATGTGATTGTCTTTTCTTCTGCATTATAAACTCCACCTAAAAGAGTTGATTTTGTTTCTTCTATTTCGTAAGGTAAATGCTCAATTAATGTAATAGTTGCATCTCCTATATAGTCTATTACTGTTGCTTTATATTTAATATGATAATCTACTTCTTCATCTTTTGATGTTATTAATTCTGTTGCTGTCTTTTCAATGGTGGAAGTAATATTACTATTCTTTAGTTGGTAATAATAAATAACTTCTGTAGTTGAAGAGGTTACAGTTCCTCTATAGTTGTTTGTCTTACTATAGAATTCATAATTTGGAGAAACGTTGTTTGAAACTGATGTAGTATATTCTTTTGTATACTTATAAGTCTTTATTTCATCAGCTGCTAAAGGCGTAGTTGTTGGATTTCCATCATATAAATAATGATGTGTTATTACTTTTCCGGTTTTAAGTTTATATTTATATATTACATTTATTTCATCTTTATCAACTGGTCCATTTGGTAAATCTCCAGTTTGTTCTACGAAATCATAATAATCAAAATCTTTCTGATCTGTTGTATACCCTTCTCCCCAATTAATAATTTTCTCAATAGGATTAATAATATCATTACCAGATTCATCAATATACTTAGCTGTTACTATTGAAGTTTTGTTTGAATAGTAATAGGTTACTACAATATTATCAGAATCAACTATACCATTTTCTGTTCCAACAACACTATGAAATTGATAATTAGTAGGTATTGGATTCATTCTGTTTGTTTGATATTCATCTGTGTAATAAACTGTGCTTATTTCATCATTTTTAAGGGTAGTTGTTGTATCTTTTATATAGTGATGAACAGTTAATGTTGCATCTTTTTTACGGATACCAAAATTAATATGTTCTATCAATACATTCTGATTTGTCGCTTCAATATTATGATCTATAACATCTGTTATTCCATTTAGATTTGCTTTATTAGAAAAGTTGGTTGTATCTTTATTAATAATTTCATATCCTTGTTTATTTTTAAATTGAATGTAATAATTTCCTTTTTCTAAATTATTAAATTCATAATATCCATCATTATTTGTTTCAGTAGTTTCAATTTTGTTAGATAAATTATCTAATAGATTTACTTCAATATTCTTTAATAATATATCAGTATTCTCATCATAAACATTATTTCTATTAATATCCTCAAAAGCGATACCACTTATTTTTCTATCTATAACACCAATCTTAATCTTTTCTGTATGAATACTGTTTTCTAGTGTTGATGAAGACGCATTCATAATGAAATTATATTTATCACCGTTTTTATTTCCATTTGTATGCATTGTATAAGAGAAACTCTTGTCCTCCATTGTATCAACTTCGTCAATATATGTTGCTAGCATAGTTGCATTTGAAGGTATTGTATCTCCGATTTGAACTTCAATAAATCTTGAATCATTTTCTAGATTAATACTTTCAATTGTTTTATTACCCAAATCATCAGTATCAAAATTAATTGTATTTATACCGGCTGTTGTATAGTATATATGTTGTCCTTCTGCAATACTATTAATGGTATAAGTATATGTTCCACTAAATTTAGAACCATATTCATCATTATTTTTTGGTAATATTTCGAAAGTTTTAACATTTAATAATATCGCTTGAGATATGTTATATATATAATCTCTTATTTCAACATCTGAATTTTTTTCTATGATTTCATAGTTTAATTTTTTCTTTAGAGAAGATCCAGCTAGATTGATAATTGAAGCTGTCGCATAACTCTCTCCTTTTTCTAAAATTGGATTATCTATATCATATAAAACTGTATTAATTCTTTTTTGACTATTGTTTACTGAATATCTAGACATTATAGTAGAGAATGTTATTACTGGAAAATCACTATTTATTTGTTGATTGTTAAAATACCATATTAATTTTGTTCCACTACTAGTTTCTATTACTTCATCAGGATTAACATTAGCACTGTTTTCTTTATATGCTAGTTCATTAGGAAGAATAGTTTCTAATTTAAAGTTAGACTTAATCGTATCTGGATATTCTCCTTCGTATTCCAAATATGGTGTAATTTGTACATCTAATGTATCATCTAAAACATTAGCATTAATAGTGTTTGATTGATTTTTAGTAAATAGTGTTTTTGTGTTTAAATTGTATGAAGAGATGATATATGTATGTCCAAGCCCAGATGGTGTTCCTGCAGTAACAGAGTTTCCTTCACCTATAATTACTTTGTAATAACTATTGTTATAGCCAACACTGTGAATTTTTGTTTTTTCAACATCCTCAAAATATCTAATCTTATGTTTTACCATTCCAATATGATTAATAGCTTCACTTGTACTTTTTCCTTTAAGATTAAATACTGTGTTTAATCTTAAACTGTTTCCTTTATTTTCAGGCTCTAATATATATATAGCACATGGTTCTCCATGCTCCTTTGCTTCTGCAAGTGTACTATACCAATCAAAATCTTCATAGACTGCATCATTAACTAATTCATCTGTATTTAATCCAACAGTAGGGTTTAATTTATATATTCCATATTTAACTATAACTGTATCAATGGCTGGAGTTGGAAAAGAACCATTATTTTGATAACTATAATATAATTCTTTTGTATCAGAATATTTTTCTAATGAAACTGCGCTTGTATCAATGGTAATTAAAGTGTCCTTTCCTCCATCATAATTTCCATCTTTTGCATAAGAATACGCTTCAAATTTATTTGAAGAACCTGAACTAATTGTTACATAATCATTTGTATTATTATTGTTATTTCCATTAGCTCTTAAAAAATAATAAACATTTCCATTTAATTGATTTTGTATTTTATATGTTAAACTAGCATTTGGATTTATAGTATATTCTTCATTTGATGAATCTTTAAAAGATAATTCATAATCAATTATTTTAATTTGATATTCATAATTTCCTCCACCATCATCATAATAAGGAACAAACAGTTCAAATCCATCTACAAATTCTGTAGCACCATGATAAAAACTATTAAAGACTGTATCAGTATTTGTGAAAGAAATAATATTATTATTTTGACTTGCTGTCAAAATACCTGAATCAAATTGAGAATTTAGAGAAAGATTTCCTCCATATGTGGATATTCCGCCATGAGATAAACTTCCTACTCCACAACTGGAACTATATCCTTTATTAGAATTTTCATCTGGCCAGAAACCAGGTGTTGGTGTACAGGCTACTCCATATGATATTAATCTTGTTCCATTAATAATATCAGTTGCTTTTGGATCTCCTTCTTCAATCTTAATCCAACTGGTATTCAAATCTGTATTTTTATAGTAATACTCTATTTTCATTTTTGAATTGATTGGTGATAGTGTTATTAATGATCCTTTTGCATTATTTGTGCCAGAAGAAGGTGATCCTTTTACAGCGAAACTAATATAATTTCCTTTTACTCCATCTAGAACAGTTTTATGATTTATTCCCCCTTCAATCAGTTGTATATTTTGTCTAGGTGTTCCTGTAATTTTTAAGTTGTTGTGATCACTTATTGTTACAGAATCTATTGTTGAGGAAGGATCATCATTTTTATTACCCTCCATCCATACTTCAAATTTTGGAGTATATTCTTCTGATAAATCTCCCTTGTATCCACTTGTAATTACTGTAAATGATAATTCTTGTATTCCTCCAACTGGGCTTTTATCATCTGGAATTTGATAATAAGTTGTAATTTCTTGATAATCTGTTGATCTACGAGCGTTTTTCATCCAGCTATCTGTAAGAAATCCCATGTATTTTAAACCATCTTGACTTTCTGGTATGGTTGCTTTTACTTTTATTATTCCACCCTTAAAAGTATCATCTGGAGTAGTTGTTAATTCATTTCTTTCAATTCTAAGTTCAAGTGTATAGGTAACAATATCAAAAGTTCTTACATAATTATCAAAAGCAGATACATCTATACCTTCCATATTTGATAAAAGGCTTCCGTCATCAACGCTTTTTCCATCAGGTGTATCAAATTTTTCTGTTCCTGTTATTCTGGTTTTTACATTACCATAGGTAATCCTCATTTTATCATAATTGTTTGGTTGTATTGCTGCTGAAAAGCTTCTATTATGAAGAATAGTTTTATAGATACTTCTTCCATCTTTTATAGGTAATACAAAAAATCCTATAATTAAGAATATAAATAATACTATTCCAATTAATAATATTTGACGTATTTTTTTATTATTCATATTATCACCTATTCTCTCAAAGTATATCAATTTATCAGTTTTTTATCAAGAATTGGCTTTATGTTTTATAATAAAATATCCACAATTTATGTGGATATTTTATTTATATTACTGACTCTTTATTTCAAATAATATATCTCTTAGTTCCATAGCTCTTTCAAAATCAAGATTTTTTGCTGCTTCTCTCATTTCTTGTTCAATTCTATCTACTGTTAGAGCTAATTCTTTCTTAGACATTTTCTTTTCTTTCTTAGTTTCATCTACATTAGATATTACTTCTCTTATTTCTTTAATAATTGTTTTTGGTGTAATATTATGTTCTTTATTATATTTTTGTTGTATTTCTCTACGTCTTCTAGTTTCATCTATTGCTTCTTTCATAGAATCAGTTATTTTATCACCATACATTATTACATGACCATTAGCATTTCTAGCACATCTTCCTACTGTTTGAATTAAACTTCTTGTACTACGTAAGAAACCTTCTTTATCGGCATCTAATATAGCAATTAAACTTACTTCTGGTATATCTAATCCTTCTCTTAATAAGTTTATTCCTACTAAACAGTCATATTTACCTATTCTTAAATCATGGATTATTTGCATTCTTTCTAGTGTTTTTACTTCACTATGTAGATATGCTACTTTAA
>CAMYVT010000037.1 GCA_947302515.1 uncultured Caryophanales bacterium | reverse complement strand
GATATCAAGACAACAGAACAAGCAAGAGAAGCAGGAATTAACTTTAGATAGGAGGATCCTATGAAAGTAAAAAAAATACCTTTAAGAACTTGTGTAGTAACAAAAGAATCTCTACCAAAGAAAGAATTACTAAGAATAGTAAGAACTCCTGAAGGAGAAGTAAAAGTAGATGATACAGGCAAATTAAACGGTAGAGGAGCTTATATTAAAAAAGATTTAAGTGTACTAGAACAAGCTAAAAAAACAAAAATATTAGAAAAAAGATTAGAAATAAAGATAGAGGATAGTGTCTATGAAGAAATAAAAAATATGATAGAAAGATGAGGTGAAGTTTCATGATGTCTTTAGAAGATTATGCAAATGACGTAGGAAAAACACTAGAAGAAATACAAGCATTATGTGATAAAGTGGGAATAAGTTATGAAGATGGAAATTCATTATTAGATGATATTAGTATTACCTTATTAGATAATGAATTACAGGATGAAGAAGACTATGTTGGAGAAGACATAGAAGATCTTGAAGAACAACGTTTAGAAGAAGAAGTTGAAGATAAAGCAGAAGAACTAGCTTATAATACAAAAATAGATTTAGAAACAACATCTTTTACAAAAGTAAAACCTAAAACAACTAAACAAGAGAATAATAAAAAAGATTTCTTAAAAGAAAGAAAGAAAATATATAAGCATAGAGAAAAATTACAAAGTAATGAAGTAGAACAAGATGAAAATGTTATTCTTTATAAAAAAGGAATGACTGTTACAGAACTAGCAGAAGCTTTAGAAATTGCTCCTGTAGAATTAGTTAAAAAGCTTATGGGATTAGGAGTAATGGCAGGAGTTAATCAACCAGTTGATTATGATTCTGCAGAAGTAATTGCATCAGAATATGAAAAAGTATTAAAGAAAGAAGAAACTCAAGATATTTCAAATTTTGAAAATTATGAAATAGAAGATAGACAAGAAGACTTAGAAGAAAGACCTCCAGTAGTAACAATAATGGGACATGTAGATCATGGTAAAACAACATTACTTGATGCCATTAGAAATACTGATGTAGTAGGTGGAGAAGCAGGAGGTATTACTCAAGCAATTGGTGCTTATTCTGTTAAATGTAATGGTAAATTAATAACATTTATTGATACTCCAGGACATGCAGCCTTTACTGAAATGAGAGCAAGAGGAGCATCAATTACAGATATAGTAATTATTATAGTAGCAGCAGATGATGGTATAATGCCTCAGACTGTAGAAGCAATTGATCATGCTAAAGCTGCTGGAGTACCAATTATAGTTGCAATTAATAAAATAGATAAACCAGAAGCAAATGTTGAACGTATTATGACAGCTTTAGTAGAAAACGGCCTAACTCCAGAAGAATGGGGTGGAGATATTATTGTTAATAAAATTTCTGCTAAAACTGGAGAGGGAATAGATGGATTATTAGAAAATATTCTGTTAGTTGCAGAAATGCAAGAATATAAAGCAAATCCTAATAGATATGCAACAGGAACAGTAATTGAATCTAAAAAAGATTCTAAAGTAGGTTCAGTTGCTACTCTATTAATACAAAATGGTACTTTACGTTTAGGAGATCCAATTGTTATTGGAAATTACTATGGTAAAGTAAGAACATTAAAAGATGATAAAGGAAATAATATTGTAGAAGCAAAACCATCAATTCCTGTAGAAGTAACAGGTATTTCAGAAATACCATCAGCTGGAGATAAATTCATGGCTTTTGAATCAGAAAAGAAAGCAAAAGAAATAGCTCATGAAAGAGAATTAAGAAGTAAAGAAGAAGATACGAACTTTAGTGGAATGACATTAGAAGACTTATTTGGTAGAATTAAAGAAGGACAAAAAGAAATTAATGTAGTACTTAAAGCAGATGTTAATGGTTCTTTAGAAGCAGTTAAAAATGCTTTAGAAAAAATTGATGTAGAAGGAGTTAAAGTATCAGTAATAAGAGGTGGAGTAGGAGCTATAACTGAAAGTGATGTAGTACTAGCAAGTGCTTCAAATGCTATTATTATTGGATTCAATGTAAGAGGTAATAATTCTACTATAGATACTGCCAAACAATATGGTATTGAAATTAAAACATATGATATTATTTATAAAGTAGTAGAAGATGTAGAAAATGCTATGAAAGGTATGTTAGAACCAGAATATGAAGAAAAAGTATTAGGAACAGCAGAAGTAAGACAAATATTTAAATTTTCAAAAGTTGGTTTAATCGCAGGATGTCATGTTACAAGTGGAGTTATTAAGAACAATTCAAAAGCTCGTATAATAAGAGATGATATCGTTATTTATAATGGTTCAGTAAACACTTTACAACATGAAAAAGATCAAGTAAAAGAAGTTAAAAAGGATATGGACTGTGGTATGACACTAGAAAACTGTCAAGACTATAAAGAAGGAGATATCATTGAAACTTACGAATTAGTAGAAATCAAGAGATAGATAAGAAAATGAAAAAAACAATAAGAGAAGATCAAGAAAGATTTATAATGAAAAGCGAATTATTAAATGATAATACATTACTAGAATATGTTGCAGAACATGGAAATATGATAGTAGGAGTTCGCTATATTGAAAGCCCTATAAGTGGTATAAAAGAAGATATATTAATAAACATGGATATAGTAGAATTTATGAAACATCAAGAAGAATTACTTGAAATAAACGAAGATAAAACAGGAATCGCTATATTTAAACCTTCAGAAGAAGGATATTATTCATTAATAGATGTTTATGATACAGTAGAACATCAATTTGGTATACAAGATTTTATTGATTTAGAATATGAAAAAAGATTTAAAGATAAACCATTAGTAGGACAATATTATAAACGTAAACAATAGGGAGGGATAAAAATGGCAAGCATAAAAATAGAAAGATTAAATCATACTTATCAAGAAGCAATAAGTAATATATTGATGAGAGAAGTAAAAGATTCAGATATTAAGTTTGTTACTATAACTGGAGTAGAAGTTACAAATGATTTAAGTTTTGCCAAAGTTTATTACACCGTATTAGATGAAGAAAAAAAAGAATCAACCAAAAACGCTTTAGAAAAAGCTTCATCATTCATTCGTACTAAGTTGGCCGAAACAGTAGAAGTACGTCATACTCCAGAACTAAGATTTATTTATGATCAATCAATTGAATATGGAGAACATATTGATAAATTAATTGAAGAAATAAAAGAAAAAGAATAAAAAAGAGGTGTTTGTTTATGAGAAAAAAGCAATTAGAAGAAAGTTACAATGATTGCTGGATATACATATTATTATTAACAACATTGACTATTTTAATTCAATCAGTAAAGAGTTATAAATTTACTATTATGGGAACTATGATTAGTTATAATATCTTATTAATCCCATTTATCTATTTTTTAACAAATTATATATGTAAAAAATATGATTATAAAAAAGCAATCTCTGCAGTAGCTATATCTGGAGTAATATTTGTAGGATTTATGGTTACTATGGAATTTGCTTTAGGAAGAGGATTAGTATTATCAACATTATTAGGAGATTTCTTTGGATATGTTGTAAGTCAATTTGTTAATTTAATGATATATTTATTTTTATTAAACAACACAAGAAGTCCTTATATATTAATAGTATTAACATATTTATTTTCAATAATTATTTATTATATGATTTATACATTAATATATTTAAATTTAGTTATACAAGATGGTTATTGGTTAAAATACTTTATAACAATAGGTATAGAAGTATTAGTATGTATACCAGTAGCATTTATTGATAAGAATATAAAAAGAGGTAGATAACTACCTCTTTTTTATTTATTAAATTCTCTATTGTATAAGAACTTGTAAAAGAAGAATCCTCCTACAATAATAGTAATAATAATGATTAATTCAATAATAACTAATGTATCATGATCAATATGTTTTTGTAGTAATCCATAAGCTGTAACCATATCATCTTTATTACGAAATACTTTATAGTAAATATCAACGTCTTTAGCATTATTCTTATCAATATACCATTCAATAGAACCATCATCTAATCTATTACCGTTAGTATTTTCTTTTTCATATATAGAAGAAACATGAATAGTCATATTCTTATCTTGTAAACAATAGAATTCTCCATTAAGATGAATCTCTAAATAATCATCTTCATCAATAATACTATGTTTTTCAAAACAAGTATTCATATAATTAGAATTAACAAAATCTTTTTCTAAATAATCAAAATCTAAGTCAACTTCAATAGCATTTTTCATATTATAAATATTTTTACCATATAAAGTATATAAATTATTATGAATAGGTCTAGAAAAATTATCTATTAATAATATATATTCTAATGAATCAATATCACTATTAATACTAGTTGCTGCTATTTCATAAGCATTCTTAGGAAAAGTAAATGTGATATTTTCTTGATAATGATTACTAATATTTAAATCATAATATATTGTATTAATATCATAATTTTGTTCTTTTAATGAACAGCCACTTAACAGTATTATTCCAATAATAATTAATAATAATTTCTTCATACTTCACCTCCTAAGATTTACCTACAAGGGATATTGCTACATCCCAACCACACCAACCAGTATTTTTACAACGATTATTATAATTATATGTATAATTAAATAATTCTTCAGGAGTATAACAACCATTAGAAGTAGGTCTAGATGGATTATAAAGATATACTTTATCACTAGAACACTCTATATTAGGACCTGCTACTGACCAATGCCCGGGCATACCAAACATAACAGATTTACCTGCATTAACTGCTCTAAGTATATTTGAACCCTCAACAGAATTATAGTATTTACCATAATCTTTACTAGTTTGATTTGTTTTATCAAAAATAACATTACCATCTAATCCAAAATGGGAAAGAGTATTTTCAGCCATAACAGCTTCATCTTCAAGACCTCCATCAGAATATTGAAAATGATTTGTACAAAACCATTTAGCAACATTTTTAGGAGAAAAAGAAGTATTAACATAAGAACTAGCTATCATCGAAAAAGCCACAGCCCCACAACCAGAATTAGAAATAGTATTACCATTACTACAGAAAGGTATATCAGCATAGCTTCCTTGACTATAATATATTAAAGCATCAAGTCCTAACGTAGAACCACCGGTTTTATATACATCAGGATCATATAAAATAGAAATTTTTCCACGATCATCAATTGGAATATAAGTAGATTTAGAATTAACATTACCAGCCATTTCCCAACAAGAACTAACAGGAGTAGTCTCTCCCATCATATTAAAAGTAGCATTAACAAAAACAGGTACAAAGAAGACCATAAATAAAGCAATGATAGAATTACGTATTTGAGATAATAATTTCTTATTATCAGGATCACGAACTAATTTAATAAAAATAATAGATAAGCTAATAATACACAGTATAGGTGCAACAATCTGAAATAAGTTAAGAATATTCTTAACAATAGCTAAAATACCTACCATTGCGTAATCTTGACAATTACTAACAATGTTCATAATAATCTCCTTTCTATACTATTAATAATATAAGTAAAAATAACATCCAATTATGTACCATATGAAAAGTCATTGAAGTAAATACAGTATCAGTCTTACTGTATGCATAAGCAAAAACTCCACCTAAAGCTCCGTATGGAATAATATATAACCAATCAACTAAACTAGTAGCCATACTAGACACATGGGCATAGCCAAATAATAAGAATGATAAAGGTACAAAAATATATACTTTAGAAAATACATCTTTCAGCGTTTTTCTAAACACAATTTCTTCAATAAAAGGAGCAAAAACACATACATCTAATCCCATAAGTATAGGAGATGCTTTAATCATAGAACGAACTATTATTTCATTATTTGCTCCATTAGCTTTAAAAAAGATAATTAATATAAAATTAACAAAAATCATAATAGCAAAACCAACTATCCAGCAAACTAAACCAGTAATAATATTTTTACTAATATTACTAGTAAATATTTTCCATTCACTAATTAAATCTTTACGATAAACAATTAGAATAATTAATAACATAACTAAACTAGAAAAAGTAGATAATAATACAGCAATATTCATATTACCAGAAATACTATCTACATCAGTTTTAAATACTAATAATGGAATATATTGAAAATAAACAGAATTAAAAAACAAGAATAAAATAATAAATCCTCTAATAATCATTAATACTTTATTATTTATCTTTTCCATATTATTCACCAATTATAATATACCACAAAATAAATAAGTATGATATAATAAATATATACTAAGACATATTTAGTAATAAAACTTGCATTATTACAAAACAAATAGTATAATACAAGTACTTACCTCATCCAGGTAGATAGAATTTCCGACTTTCTACTTAGTTGTGGTGAATACAAAAAGAAAGGAAGTGTAATGATGGCTTTAACTAAAGAAGAAAAAGCAAAGATCATTAAAGATTTTGCAAAGAGTGCAAATGATACTGGTTCTGCAGAAGTTCAAATAGCAATTCTTACTAAAGAAATTCAAGAACTAACAGAACATTTAAAAGTTCACACTCATGATTATCATTCACGTAGAGGATTATTAAAGAAAGTAGGACAACGTAGAAATATGCTACAATATCTAGCAAAGAGAGATATCCAAAGTTATCGTGAAGTAATTAAAAAATTAGGTTTAAGAAAGTAGACACATTTTTTAGTGTCTATTTTTTTTGAAGAAAGAGGTATGTATGGAGAAAAAAGTATATGAATTAGATTTTTATGGAAGAAAAATAGTAGTAGAAAATGGAGAACTTGCTAAACAAGCAGATGGTGCTGTATTAGTAAGATATAATGATACAGTAGTATTAACTGCTGCAGTAGTTTCTAAAAATGTTAATCTATTATCAGATTTCTTTCCACTAACAGTAAATTATCAAGAAAAATTATATTCTGTTGGTAAAATCCCAGGAGGATTTATTAAAAGAGAAGGTAGACCTAGTGAAGCTGCAACACTTGCTGCAAGAATGATTGATAGACCAATGCGTCCATTATTCCCAGAAGGATTTAAAAATGAAGTACAAATAATTTCAACAGTATTATCAGT
>CAMYVT010000036.1 GCA_947302515.1 uncultured Caryophanales bacterium | reverse complement strand
CCTTGGAACCCTTTACCTTTAGAAGTTCCTGTAACATCAACAATTTCTCCAGCTTCGAAAATGTCTACACCGATTGTTTGACCTAAAGTGTAATCATTTACATTTACTCCTCTAATTTCTCTTAAGAAGCGCTTAGGTGTTGTGTTAGCTTTCTTTGTATGGCCAATTTTTGCTTTGTTACTTGCTTTTTCTTTAACAGTATCAGTAGCAAGTTGAATTGCATCATAACCATCTTTTTCTACTGTTTTGATTTGAGTAACCACATTTGGTTCTACTTCAATAACAGTAACTGGGATAAGTTTTCCTTCTTTTGTGAAAACTTGAGTCATTCCGACTTTTTTACCTAAGATTCCTTTCATTTAATTTTCCTCCATTATTTTGTTTTTATTTCGATGTCTACTCCGCTTGGTAAATCTAAATGTGCTAATGCATCAATAGTTTCCTTGCTTGGATTCTTAACATCAATCAATCTTTTGTGTGTACGCATTTCGAATTGCTCACGTGAATCTTTATACTTATGTACAGCTCTTAAAATTGTGAACTTTTCAATTTCTGTTGGAAGTGGTACTGGACCAGAAATATCTCCACCAGATCTCTTAACAGTTTCAACGATTTTCTTTGCTGCATTGTCTAAGATTCTGTGATCATAAGCTTTAATTCTTATACGAATCTTTTCTGTTGACATTTGAAATCCTCCCTTCGCCTATATCTAGTATAGACTTGCTCCGTACGAATAACCCGATATCAAAATAAGTAAATTTTTAATTCTCTTTGAAAATAATTATCAACTTATCCTGGTGTATCGGCAACCTCGCACATCTAAGCAGTCACACGTAATTAATTTTAACATAGTAATATCAATAAATCAACAACTTTTTATATAAATTTTTTTTATATTTTTTTGTGTAAAATGTGTATATAAAAAGATCTACATTGCGTTGTAGATCTATTTTTTCTTTTCTTTTCTCTTTTTTGTTGTTTCTTCAATGTTCTTTTTTATATTATTTAGTTCTTTTTTATCTTTTTCGTTCCACTCAGATGAAACTCCTTCTATATCTTCTAGATGACTTTCTCCTGTCTTTTTTAAAATGAATCCAATTATAGCAACTATTCCTGTCACTAATTCTATGATTGGTCCTTCAAAATCAAATGGTGAAAGTACACTACCTATAAAACCTGCTCCGCCAAATTTTAATATTCCATCTCCTATGTTGCGAATTCTTTTCCATTTTTTTATTTCTTCTTTAGTCATTCAAGCACCTTCTATATTTTATTATTATCTATACAGAATATTGCATATATAGGAATGTATCTTATATCTTTTTTTGTTGAGAAATTGTTTTCTGTAATTCTATATGCTTGAGGTACAGTATACTTCTTCATAAATACAGATAAAGATTTTGCTTTGGAGTTTGTCCTTGTAGTTATTTCTATTGGTAATATTTGACCATTTCTGTTTTGTACTACAAAGTTTACCTCTGCTTTTCCTTCTGATTGGTAATAGAATAATGAATAACCATTTTCTATTAAGGACTTAGCAATCATATTTTCATATAGAGTTTCTTTTATTTCTTCATCTGTCTGAACTTTTTTATAGTTTAAATGAAGCATTGTGTATAACATACCAGTATCTACTGCATATAGTTTAAAACTATCTGTATCTTTACTACTAGTTAGTGGTGATTTAACATGCTTTATTTTATAACTTCTATATAATAATTGATTATTAACTAGATAGTTAATTGCACTATCATATTCTTTTGCTCTTTTTCCAGTACCCATTATTCCATATTGAAATTTTTTGTTAGTCTTTTTTAATTGTTCTGGGATAGAATCCATTACTTCTAATCCTCTCGGAATATCAATTAAGATGGTATTAATAGCTACTTCTTTTTTATATATATCAATTATTTTTTGTTTAATTGCATCCAATTCAAACGAATTCTTTCCATCTAATTCTGCTTGGATTACTTCTGGCATTCCACCTACTTGTAAATAATTTTGAAAATATTCTAAAGCTACTTTGTGAAATGGGCATGTTTTCCTTTTAGTATATGATTCCCTAATTAGATCTGTTAGATTCTTTTCATTGTGTGCCCATAGATATTCTTCAAAATCCATAGCACTCATTCCTTTAAATTGTAAATCTTCACCTTTGAATTCGCTTAGATTTTCTCTACGGGATGTAATAGCAATAATATGATAATCACTATGTTCACTACCAAATAATTTTAATCCTTTTACATATTCATTATTATTAACATTATCTAATATTATTAATGTATCTTCTTTTAGAATTGTTTCTCCAATATCTAGCGATAAATTTAATATTATTTTTTCTGTGGATTTTTCTTTCTTAAATAAATCTAATAAATCTTTGTTATTATCAGTATTGAAGTATACAACATTTTTATAGTACTTTTTACCAAAAGCTAAGGCTGAAAATGTCTTGCCTATTTGCTTTGGTCCATATAGTACCATTGGCTTTCTGATGATATCATTTTTCCATTTTCTAAAAAAGTCTTCTATTTTTCGTTCCATAAATTGTATCCTCCTAACATATTTTCTATATTAAGTATACTTTTATATATGTTTTTTGTCAATAAAAAAGACTTTTAATAGTCTTATGTGCTTAATAATGGACTATTATAGTCTGTTCTTAACTTATCAGCTATGGTAGTAATGTACTCTGAATTAGTTGGTTTAGCTTTATTACTATCAATGCTATATCCAAATAATTCTTCCATAAAATCGTAGTTTGCTCTATTCCAGCTAATTTCTATTGCATGCCTTATTGCTCTTTCTACTCTAGAGATTGTTGTATTATACTTTTTAGCAATTTCAGAGTATATGCTTTCTGTAATATTTTCGATATTTGGATTGTTGTAATTAATCAAAATACTTTCTCTTAAATATTTATATCCTTTTATATTAGATGGCACTCCTAATTCATGTAGTGTTCTTGTTACTACTGTTTTTATTTCAACATCATATAAATCAATCCAACCAATTTGATCATTTTCTTTTATCATTTCTTTTATTTTAGTTTCTAATATTATTTTTAAATCTTCTATATTATTTAAATAATCATGAACTTCTTCTATTATTTTATGTTGATCATCGATTATTAATAATCTAATATTAGTCATTATTATTATTTACCACGCTATTATAATTATAAGTGTTTTGATAAAAAAGAAAAAGAGTATATTACTCTTTACTTTCTAATATCTTTATGAATTGTTGTAGTTTGTCTGGTTTTAAACTTAAACCTCCTACTAAATAACCTTCTGTATATTTAGAATTGTTCAAAGTATTAATATTTTCTTCATTAGCACTTCCACCATATAGTAATGTTGCATTAGGAATAATATTTTTGATTAAACTTAATACTTCATCTATTTCTTCTACAGTTGGTACTAGTCCTGTTCCTATTGACCAGATTGGTTCATATGCTATTACTAATCTGCTTTTTTGTGAATCATCTAATCTATTAACTGCATATTCTAATTCTTTTCTTATTACTTCTTCAACTTTATTTGATTCTCTTTCTTCTTTTGTTTCTCCAATACAAAGAATTGGAATTATATCATTTTTCAATAATTCAAGAATTTTACTAAATACTAATTCATCTGTTTCATTTTGATATTCTCTTCTTTCACTGTGCCCAACAATGCAATATTTTACACCATTTTCTTTTAATTCTTTTGCTGCTACTTCTCCTGTATATGCTCCTTCATCAGTAGCACTTACATTTTGAGCTCCTAGTTCTATTTTTGTTAAGTTAAATAGACTTATATTTAAGTAGTTTGGGCATAAAACTACTTTAGTATGAGTTTTTATTGTACTTAGTCTTTCTTGATATGTTAAAAACTCATATTTAGTTAAATTACTTTTATTATTTAGGACTAATATCATTTAAACCTCTCCCTAATTCTTTTTATTATCTTTGATAAAATACCAAAGCGGTTCTCTTCTTCTTTTTCTTTAATAGCTCTTTGATATACTTCTAAAACTCTATCTGCATAACTCTTAGCGCTGTAGTGTTCTGCTTGAATTCTGGCTTGTTTATCAAATTTCTTTAATTCATTTTTATTTTCATATAAGAATAATATTTTTTCCTGATATTCTTCTTCTGTTTCAAAAAATAAACCATTTAAATCTTCTGTTACCATTGATTGAAAAGCTTCATCTCTCATACATACTGGTATAGTATTTGAAGCCATCGCCTCTATTACTGTTAATCCTTGAGTTTCTGTCTTAGAAGCTGTTGCAAAGATATCAGATATTTGATAATAGTATGGCATATCTTTCCATGCTACTTTACCAGTAAATATAACATTATCTGATATACCTAATTCATTGCTATATTTCTCATATTCTTCTTTATCTGGTCCATCTCCAACAATTATTAATTTTATATTCTTATGTTTTTTTAGTAATTCTTTTTGTGAGTGTATTAAGAACTTAACATTTTTTTCTTCTGCTAATCTACCTACAAATAGTATTACAAAGTCTTTATTATTTAATTGTAATACTCTTTTTAGATTAGCTATTTCTTTTTCATCTAAATTTTCTTTATAAAATCTTTCTACTTCTATTCCTGTTGGAATAATATGAATATTCTTTTCAAAATTATATTTTTCTCTAAACAACTTATATATTTTATTTGTAGGTACTATTAATTCAGTAGCAGTTGTTTCACAATAGAATTTTGATAAATATTCTACTATTTTTTTACTTGATCTATTAAAATATCCTTTAGTTATATAATGTACATAATCTTCATATAATGTGTGATATGTATGTACTAATGGTATATTATATTGTTTTGCAAATATTCTTGCGAATGTGCCAATAGCAAACTCTGTTTGAGAGTGAATTACATCTAAATTCCAGCTTTTTATTTTATTTACTGCTCTAATTGGATATACACTAGTTAATCTAGAATCATATATTCCAGTAGGTAATCCTGGAATTTTTAATACTTTTTCTTGTTCATCATATTCGTATTTAAATGTTTCTAGATTAGCTGTTACTACATATACATCGTGTCCTTGCTTTTCTAAAGCATGTTTTAGCATTACTTCACTTGTTACTAAGCCACTAATGTATGGTGTATATGTTTCAGTAAATATACCTATTCTCACTCTCTCACCTTCTCACGAATGTTGAATAGTATACCTCCAATAATAATTCCTAAATAATAGGTTATAAATCTCCATACTATTAACATTGCTGATATTATACTTCCTTCCATAAAGTTTCCAAAAAATTGGGTAAATCCATATTCTATTCCTCCACTTGCTCCTGGAATAGGTACAAATGCTCCTATTAAATATACATAGGCTGAGGATACTATTGTTTCAACAATAGTCATTTTATCTCCTAGACCCAAGCCATGAAGAATAAAGTATGGAACACTATATAGGCATATTAAGCTAATCATATTTAGTATTATTCCAAATATAAGTAATCTTTTTCTTCCTGTTAATTCTTGAAATCCCTTATGATATTCATCAAATTTTAATTCTAATTCTGATTCATTAATTTTTATTTTTAATTTATGACATATTTTTATTGTTACTTTGCATAATTTATCTGTTAATTTTTTTGAGTATGATATTAATAATAATATTACTACTCCAATGTTTATTAAAAATCCTAATAATACTAAGTGTTGGAGTAATTGTACTTTTGGAAATATATGAAAAATATAATTATAAGATACCGCAAAGAAACCACATAATACTAATGCAATTTGATAAAATATAAAGCTTTGTACCATATAGTGTGTTGCTTTTGATACTGGTATTCCTTGCTCTGTAAGCATATATACTGCAATTGGTTCTCCTCCTGTTTGAAATGGAGTAATACCATTAAAAAATTGAGAAATAATATTTTGACATATTGCTTCTTTTTTACTTACTTTTTTTCTATCATTAATAATCTTATAGTTAATATATCCTTTTAATAATACATATATTCCATAGAATAAGAATGCTAAAAGAATAAATTTAACATCCATATTCTTAATTGTATCTACTATTCCTTTTAGATCATCTTTTAATACGAAATACAATACTATTATTGTTATGATTGTTAATAGTATTGCATTTTTCTTTAAATTGTTTAAGACTTTCATATTATCATCCTCAAATCTACATCTGTTTTTCTTTTAGGTAAATAATACTACCTTTTTCTTCTCCTAAACATTCAAATTCATTTGTACCTAGATATTTTATCATATCTATATCATTTGGATTTATTCTAATAAATACTTCTTCCATTCCTAAAGTATCTATAGCATAATTTGTTGCTAAAGATACTATTTTTCTTTTTTTCTTTTTTTTAGGAGCAAAAGAAATAGTACAACTTTTTATATCTTTATATCCTTGAATATGACATATATCTTCTACTCGTTCTTTTACTTCAAGTACTAATGACATATTAATATCATTACTTGTAGCATCATCTTTTTTATAAACCCCTATTGGTGTGCGACCATTATTCTCTTTTTCAAATTCATCCAATAACTCAATATGTTTTATATTTGATGGGTCAATTGGAAAAAGTTTTGTGGTACTCACTTTATCACCTACTTAATTGCTTCTAGTCCAGGTAGTTTCTTTCCTTCTAGATATTCTAGAGTTGCTCCTCCACCAGTTGATGCATGGAATACTTTGTCTTTATAGCCAGCATCTGTTGCTGCTGCAACAATATCTCCACCGCCTAAAATTGTTTTAATATTATTATCAACAACATATTTTAATAATTCATCTGTACCCTTTTTATACTTATCAAATTCATATACTCCTAAAGGTCCATTCCAAATAACTGTTTTTGCATCTTTAAGAATACTTTCAAATAATAATACTGTTTCTTCTCCGATATCTAATCCCATTTCATTTTGATCAATATTATCAAATTTCTTTAATCTATATTCTTCATCATTGGTATATTCATTAGTTACTGCAAAGTCTACTGGTAATATTATTTTATCTGAATTAAATGATAATTCTTTTTCACAGAAATCAATATTTTCTTCATCAAGTAATGATTTACCTATTTCTATACCTTTTGCTTTTAAAAATGTGAATGCCATGCCTCCACCAATTAGTATTTTATCTGCCTTTGTAACTAGATTCTCTATAACTCCTATTTTGTCAGATACCTTAGCTCCACCTAATACTACAACAAATGGTCTTTCTGGATTATCTAGTTCACCTAAAGCTGTTAATTCTTTTTCTATTAAGAAACCAACTCCTGATTCTAGATGACTAGCAATTCCAACATTAGAAGCATGTGCTCTATGAATTGTTCCAAAAGCATCATTAATAAATACTTCTCCTAAAGCAGCCCAATATTCTCCTAACTCAGGATCATTTTTACTTTCTTTTTCTCCTGCTAAATCTTCATATCTTGTATTTTGTACTAATACAACATCTCCTGATTCTAAACTATCAACTATTGTTTCTAATTCATAACCTCTTGTTTTTTCACTAAATATAATATCTTTCTTTAATAATTCTGATAAACGTTCTGCTACTGGAGATAAATCATTCTTTGCTAAATCTTCTACTTCTTTTACTCTTCCTAAATGAGACATAAGAATAATCTTACATCCATGATCAATACAATATTGAATAGTTGGAAGAGCACCTACTATTCTTGTATCATCTGTAATCTTTCCATCTTTCATTGGAACATTAAAATCACATCTAATAATTACCTTTTTATTATCAATATTCAAATCTCTTATAGTTTTCATAGCCAACTCTCCTATCTAATTTATATTGTATCATTTTTCTAGCATAAAAAAAAGGAGTAAACTCCTTTTTATTATCTAGTCATTAAGTATTTTGCTGTTCTTACCATTTGAGCAGTATAACTCATTTCATTATCATACCATGATACTACTTTTACTAGTTGTTTTCCATCTACTTCTAGAACACTTG
>CAMYVT010000035.1 GCA_947302515.1 uncultured Caryophanales bacterium | reverse complement strand
CAGATATGTCTTATATGTTTTCTGGAACAGGCTATAATAGTCCAGTCTTTACTTTAGATTTAGGTGATAAATTTGATACTAGTAGTGTAACAGATATGTCTTATATGTTTTCTGAAACAGGTTATAAAAGTGCAGTATTTACATTAGATTTGGGTTCTAACTTTGATACAAGTAGTGTAACTAATATGAGCTATATGTTTTATAATACTGGTTATAGCAATACTTCATTTACTTTAGATTTGGGTTCTAACTTTGATACAAGTAGTGTACAAAACATGATTTCTATGTTTTATCAAACAGGTTATAATAATAGCAACTTTGAATTGGATTTATCAACATTTGATTTTAGTAATGTCACAAATTATTATCGTATTTTCGAAAGGTGGAAAACAACAAACAAAATATATGTAAAAGATGCTAATGATCAGAATTGGATAATTACTAATAGTGGTAATAATAATTTAACAACTAGTAATGTTTTAATAAAGACATAATAAAAAGAACCTTATGGTTCTTTTTTATATCTTTTTTCTACCAAACAATTCATCTATTGAAAAAGGATTGTATATTTTAGTTAATCCATAGATAAATGTTGTTGGTATTATGTTAGTAGCTGTTTCATAATGAGAGTAGGCTGATTGTGTTGTATTTAATTTTTTAGCTACTTCTGTTTGTGTATATTTATTCTTTAATCTTAATTCTGTTAGATTATGAGCTAGATCTATTAAATCTATATCTATTGGATAATACTTTTCGTTTGTAGTTATTATTCCAAATAAATAATCTAAACTTAAATTATATTCGTTAGCATATTCTATTAATCTTTCTATTGGTATAGTATCTTTACCTGTTTCCCATCCTGAGATTGTTGAAAAATGTAAGTTAAAGAGTTTTGCTATATCTTTTTGTTTTAATTCTAGATTTTCTCTACTTATTTTAAAGTTTTTAATAATCATAGTATCACCTAGAGTTATTATTCCATTGGAGAAATGAATTATATTAAATCTAGGGGAAATAGAATATTTGTATATCTATACTTTATATTTATTTGTTATTTTGTTATTATATTAGGGAGGTGTATAAGATGAATGAGATTATTATAAAAGAGATTGCAACTAATCTTAATATTACTGATAAGCAAGTAGATACTGTATTAAATTTATTAAGTGAAGGTAATACTATTCCTTTTATTGCTAGATATAGAAAAGAAGCTACTGGAGCTTTAGATGAAGAAATTATTAGAAGTATTTCTGAAGTATATGAATATCAAAATAATTTATTAAAAAGAAAAGAAGATGTTATTAGATTAATTGATGAGAAGGGTATGCTTACTGAAGAATTAAAGAACTCTATTCTTAATTGTAGTAAGCTAGTAGAAATTGAAGACTTATATAGACCATATAAAGAAAAGAAAAAGACTAAAGCTACGGAGGCTATTGCTTTAGGATTAGAACCTCTTGCGAAGATGATTATGACTTTTCCTGAAAGTGGGAATATTGAATCATTATGTAGTAAATTTATAAATGATAAAGTTAAAGATATTGATTCTGCTATAACTGGAGCTAAATATATAATTGCTGAATGGATTAGTGATAATGCTTCATATAGAAAATGGATTAGAAGTTATTTCTTTAAGAATGGGGTAATTGTATCTAAGATAAAGAAAGATGCAGATGATCCTAATAAAACATATGAGATGTATTATTCTTATAGTGAAGCTGTTAAATATATAAAACCTCATAGAATACTTGCTATTAATAGGGGAGAAAATGAAAAAGTATTAACTGTTAGTATTGATGTTAATAAAGATGAAATAATTGATTATTTAAATAGAAAGAATATTAAAAATGATAAGAGTTTTGTTACTAAGTTTGTTAAGGAAGCAATAGAAGATTCTTATAAAAGGCTAATTGCTCCTTCTGTTGAAAGAGAAGTAAGAAGTGAATTAAGTGAGAAAGGTGAAGAAGCTGCGATAGAAAATTTTGGTAAGAATTTGGAGGCATTACTTTTAACTCCTCCCATGAAAGAAAAAGTGGTTTTAGCTTTTGATCCTGGATATGTTAATGGTTGTAAGTTAGCAGTTATTGATAAGAATGGTAAATACTTAGATAGTTTAGTTATTAAACCTTTTTTAAAGGGAGAAGAGGATAAAAAAATAGAACAATCTATGGAGATAGTTAAACAGTTAATTAATAAATACAATGTTGATATTATTGCTATAGGTAATGGTACTGCTTCTCGTGAATCTGAAAGATTTTGTGCTGATATGATTAAGAAATATAATCTTACTTGTAAGTATGTTATTGTTAGTGAAGCTGGTGCTTCAATATATAGTGCTTCTCCACAAGCAATAGAAGAATTTCCTGACTTAGCAGTAGAAAAAAGAAGTGCAGTAAGTATTGGCAGAAGATTACAAGACCCTTTAGCCGAATTAGTTAAAATACCTCCTGAAGGTATAGGAGTAGGATTATACCAACATGATGTATCAGAGAAGAAATTATCTAATAGTTTAGACTTTGTAGTAGAAAAATGTGTTAATAGTGTAGGAGTTAATGTTAATACAGCAAGTTATTCTTTACTTAGTTATGTTTCTGGTATTACTAAAGCTGCTATTAAAAAAATAATAGATTATAGAGAAAGTGTTGGTAAGATTAAAAGTAGGGAAGAAATAAAAAAGAAAAAATTACTTACTGATAAAGCTTATGAACAAGCTATAGGTTTTTTAAGAATAACTGAAGGAGATAATATATTAGATTCTACAGCAATACATCCTGAGAGTTATATACTTGCTAGTAATATATTAAATGATTTAGGAGAGGATATTTCTAGTGTTGGTACTGATGAATTAATTGATAAACTTAGTGGTTTAAAAGTAGAGGATATTGCTAATAAATATAATAGTGATATATATACTGTAGAAGATGTTATTAATAGTTTAAAGAAACCTAATTTAGATCCTAGAGATGAATATCCACAACCTATTTTAAAGAGTAATATACTAGAGATAAATGATTTGCATGTAGGTGATAAACTACAGGGTACAGTTCGTAATGTAGTAGATTTTGGTATATTTATAGATATTGGATTACATGAAGATGGTCTTGCTCATATATCAAAATTATCTAATAGTTATGTTAAACATCCTAGTGATTTATATAGTGTAGGTGATATAGTTGATTGTTGGGTAGATGATATATCATTAGAAAAAAATAAAGTTAGTTTAAGTTTAATAGAGAGGTAAATATGAAGATACTAATTGTTTCAGATATTCATGGTAATTATTTAAATATGAAGAAAGTACTTGATAATGAAGTTTCTTTTGATTATATGTTTATTTTAGGTGATGTTTTATCAGGACCATATATAGAAGGATATGATCCTGATAAATTAGCTGAATTATTAAATGAATACTCTAATAAGATATTTTATGTTAGAGGTAATTGTGATGTTACTAGAATGAATATACTTGATTTTTATATGGAAAGAGATTATTTGTTCTTACCATTTGATAATATATATTTCTTTTTAACTCATGGACATATGTATAATGAATATCATTTGCCTGAATTAGAAAGAGATTTTGATGTATATATTCAGGGACATACACATATACCTGTAATGAAAGAAGAAAGAGGAAGAATTATTCTAAATCCTGGATCTATTACGCTACCTAAAGGTATGTCTGATAAAAGCTATATTATTTATCAAGATAAAGAGTTTTATTTAAAAGATTTAAATAATAATACTATTATTAAAAAAATACATATTTAGTAATATGTATTTTTTATATAAGTTGAAAAAAAAGAAATATAAAGATATAATTATAGTATAATAGGTGAAATATATGCTATCAAGAACAAGAAGAAAAGTAAGATTTAGTCACAAGAAAAGAAATATTGTGATATTCCTTGTTTTTGTATTGTTCTTAGGAATAGGATATTCTACTTTGGGTACAGATTTAGGAATAAGTGGATCAATTAATTTAGAAAAGTACAAACTACCTATTATTCGTATAATATCTTCTGTTGACCAAACATCATTTAAAAATCTAACTTATAGAGATAAAATAAAAAACATTACTTTAGATGATAGTATTAATCCACCTGATAATGTTATTGCTTCATGGGATATAAGTGCTGCAAGGAATGGTAATGTAATAGCTTATGTTACTTCAAATCAAGATGATAATACAAAGTATGATTTATATATACAAGGTGATGGACATTTATATGCGAATGAAGATAGTAGCTATTTATTTTATAATTTAAGAGGAGTAGATGCTATTTATGGAATTGAAAAACTTGATATTTCACTAACTACTAATATGACTAGTATGTTTAGCTATGTAGGATGTAATAGCTCGGTTTTTACGCTGGATTTAGGAGATAATTTTGATACTAGCAATGTGATAAATATGCAAAATATGTTTAATAACACAGGGTATGGAAGCAGTGCGTTTGTTCTTGATTTGGGTGATAAGTTTTATACCAATAATGTAACAAATATGAATAGTATGTTTCAAGCAACAGGCTATAGTAGTACAGTCTTTACTCTGGATTTGGGGTCCAACTTTAATACAAGCAATGTAACAAATATGAGCAATTTATTTAATTCAACAGGCTATAGTAGTACAGTCTTTACTCTGGATTTGGGGTCCAACTTTAATACAAGCAATGTAACAGATATGGGCGGCATGTTTACTAATACAGGCTATAAAAGTACAGTCTTCACATTAGATTTGGGAGATAAATTTGATACCAGTAATGTAACAAATATGAGCAGTATGTTTTCACATACAGGTCATAGTAGTACAGTATTCGTTTTAGACTTGGGCTCTAAATTTGATACCAGTAATGTAGGAAATATGAATAGTATGTTTCAAGCAACAGGCTATAATAGTCAAGTCTTTACTTTAGACTTAGGCAGTAAATTTGATACCAGCAATGTAACAAATATGAGTCGAATGTTTTATCAAACAGGATATAATAGTACAGTTTTCACCTTGGATTTGGGAAGTGAATTTGATACAAGCAGTGTAACAAATATGAGTGGTATGTTCGGCTTAACAGGCTATAAAAGTACAGTATTCACCTTAGATTTGGGCTCTAAATTTGATACCAGCAATGTAACTAATATGCAAAATATGTTTTACAAAACAGGCTATTGTAGTCCTGTGTTTACATTAAATTTAGGTTCTAAATTTTATACAAATAATGTTACTAACATGAGCTCCATGTTTGAAGGAATTGGATTCTATAGTCAGATTTTTGTCTTGAATTTAGGTGATAAATTTGATACTAGTAATGTAATAAATATGACAAAAATGTTTTACATGACAGGATATAACAATATATCGTTCACCTTAAATTTGGGTTCTAAATTTGATACGAGTAATGTAACAACTATGCCTAATATGTTTTACTCAACAGGCTATAATAGTACAGCTTTTACTTTGGATTTGGGTTCAAACTTTGATACAAGTAATGTAGTAAATATGTCTGGTTTATTCTATAAAACAGGCTATAAAAGTACAATATTCACCTTAGATTTGGGCGACAAATTTGATACCAGTAATGTAGCAGATATGAGTTATATGTTTCAAAATATAAGTAATGATAGTACAGTATTCACTTTAGATTTAGGAGACAAATTTGATACCAGTAATGTAACAAATATGGAATCCATGTTTGCATTAACAGGTTATAATAGTACTATACTAACCCTAGATTTAGGAGACAAGTTTGATACCAGTAATGTAACAAATATGCGTGGTATGTTTTATATGGTCGGATATAATAGCCCAGTTTTTACCTTAGATTTAGGAAATAAATTTGATACAATCAACGTAGTTTATATGGGTGGGATGTTTGAAAAAGCGGGATATAATAGTACAGTATTTACCTTGGATTTAGGAGACAAATTTGATACAAGTAGTGTATCGGAAATGTGTTCAAATAGGATATCAGATCCTAATGGATACAATGGCGGTAGCCATGGAATGTTTGAAAACACAGGATATTCAAATCCATCATTTTCTTTAGATTTGGGTTCAAAAATTGACACAAGTAATGTTACTAATATGTCATATGTGTTTTATCAAACAGGTTATGCCAATAGTAATTTTGAAATTGATTTATCAACATTTAACTTTAGTAACGTTACAAGTTATAGTAATATTTTCTTTGATTGGAAAACAACCCAAAAAATATATGTAAAAGACGCTACTGATCAGAATTGGATTATTAATAATAGTGGTAATAGTAATTTAACTACAAGTAATGTTTTGATTAAGACATAAAAAAAGACCTTATGGTCTTTTTTAGTAATGTAATATTATTCTTTTTCCTATTTGTTCTATAAATCCTTCTTCTTTTAGATATTTTAATTCTCTTGTCATAGCACTTCTATCTACTGATAAGTAATTTGCGAGTTCTGTATTGGATAGGGGTACTCTAATTGTTTTAGAGCCATCTCCTGTTTTTTGATCTATGTGTTTGAAATAAGCTAGTAGTTTATCTCTAGTTGTTCTTTTGGTTAATAATTCTATTCTTATGTTTCTTGTATTTAATTGTTCTGTAAGTATTTTTATTAGATTTTTTATAAAGATAATATAAAAATCATTTTTTATTATTTCATCATTGGTTATTTGATCATATTCAATAAAAGTTATTTCTGTATCCTCTTTTGTCATGCATGTAATTTCTTCATTTTTTATTGAAGAGGTAAGAGTACCAAAGACTTCTCCTGTTTCTAGTTCTTCTATTACTGTTTTGTTTCCTTCATAATCTGTATATATTAATTCAATGGTTCCTGAGTCTATTAGTGCTATAAAGTCTTCTCTATTTACATTAGATAAGACATTTATATTTTTTTTATATTTTTGAGTGTTTGCCCTTAGAACTTTCTTTAATTTTAACATTTCTTTTTCAGAAATATTTTCAAATAGATTAGCCATTTTACATCACCTTAATAAAATTATAACAAAATATGTAAAGTGTTGCAAATGCAACACTTAGTTTTTTGTTTTTGTGATATATTATTTTTATAAAAAATAATAAGAGAGAGGTCAAAGGAAATGAAGGTTATCAAGAGAGATGGACATATGGTCGAATATATGCCATCTAAAATCGAGGATGCCATCGAAAAAGCAAATTTGGAAGTGAATGAAGAAGATAGGGCTTCTTCTACACAAATTAAAAACATCATTAAGTATATTGAACATTTGGGTAAGAAAAGAATGTTAGTCGAAGACATTCAAGATGTTATCGAAATGAAACTTATGAGTATTGGTAAGTTTGCTTTAGCGAAGCATTATATTACGTATCGCTATACTAGGGAATTAGTGAGACGTAGTAATACTACTGATCAATCAATTAGGGAGTTGATTGATGGAGGTAGTGAATATTGGAATACGGAGAATTCTCATAAAGATGCGAAGGTAGTAACTACACAAAGAGATTATTTAGCGGGTATTACAAGTACTGATATTACTAAGAGATTTTTATTACCGGAGGATATTGTTGAAGCTCATGAAGCAGGCATTATCCATTTTCATGATGCAGATTATTATGCTCAAAATGCATTACATAACTGTGATTTAATTAACTTAGATGATATGTTACAAAATGGAACTAATATGAATGGGGTTATGATTGAGAAGCCTCATAGATTTTTGACGGCTATGAGTATTGCGACCCAATTAATTACTGCAGTTACTTCTTCTCAATATGGAGGAGCTACTATTACTCTTACGCATTTAGCACCTTTTGTAAAACTTAGTCGTGAATATTATGAGAAAAGATATAAGAAAAGAAAGCTTTCTAAAGAACAAATTGATAAGTTTGTTGAAGAAGATTTAAGGAAAGAAATTACTGATGGTGTTCAAACTTTCCAATATCAAGTTAATTCTTTGACTAATACTAATGGACAAATTCCTTTTTTAAGTGTAAATATGTATTTAGGAGAGACTGAAGAGTATAAAGAAGAACTTGCGATGATTATTGAAGAATTCTTAAATCAAAGAATTGAAGGTATGAAAAATGAAAAGGGTGTTTGGATTACTCCAGCATTTCCTAAACTTTTATATGTTCTTGAAGAAGATAATATTAATCCTAAGGGTAAATATTATTATTTAACTAAATTAGCTGCTAAATGTACTGCTAAGAGAATGGTTCCTGATTATATTTCTGAAAAAGTAATGAAGGAACTAAAGAAAAATGAATTGGGTGAAGGAGATTGTTATCCTTGTATGGGATGTAGATCTTTCTTAACACCTGATAGAACTATTCATTTGGGTAATATTGCTAGAGCTAAAAACTATGTTGAAGGTAAGGGCAAATATTATGGTAGATTTAATCAAGGTGTTGTTACATTAAACTTAGTTGATGTTGCTTTAAGTAGTGATAAAGATATGGATTTATTCTGGAAGATAATGGATGAGAGACTTGAAGTTTGTCATAGAGCATTACAGTGTCGTCATAAACGTTTATCTAGAGTTACTAGTGATGTTGCTCCTATACTTTGGCAACATGGAGCTCTTGCTAGACTTGAAAAAGGTGAATCTATTAAAGAATTATTATTACATGGATATTCTACTATTTCTTTAGGTTATGCAGGCCTATATGAATGTGTTAAATATATGACAGGTCATTCTCATACTGATAATGGTATTGGTAAAGAATTTGGTTTATCTGTTATGCAAAAATTAAATGATGCTTGTAAGGTATGGAAAGAAGCAGAAGATATTGATTATTCTGTATATGGTACTCCTATTGAATCTACTACTTATAA
>CAMYVT010000034.1 GCA_947302515.1 uncultured Caryophanales bacterium | reverse complement strand
TCATACCATGATACTACTTTTACTAGTTGTTTTCCATCTACTTCTAGAACACTTGTAGATAATGCATCTACTAAAGATCCACAACGTCTACCAATAACATCTGATGATACTATTGGGTCTTCAGTATATTCTAATGTTTCATTAGTATGTGCTTTTAATACTTCATTTATTTCTTCTTTAGTAGTGTTTCTTCCTAATTCTAGTGTTAAATCTACTACTGATCCAGTAGGTACTGGTACTCTCATTGCTGTACCATCTAGTTTTCCTTCTAGATTAGGGCATACTAATCCGATTGCTGAAGCTGCTCCAGTTGATGCTGGAACAATATTTGCTGCACAAGCTCTACCACGACGTGCCATATGACCTTTTTTATGAGCTATATCAAGTGAAGCTTGATCATTAGTATAAGCGTGAACTGTAGTCATATAACCTTTAACAATACCAAATTCTTTATCAAGGACATCTACTACTGGTGCTAAACAGTTTGTTGTACAACTTGCTGCAGAAATAATTTTTTCTGTACCATCTAATATTTCATGATTAACATTATAAACTACTGTTTTTACATCTCCTTTAGCTGGTGCAGAAATAATAACATGTTTTGCTCCTGCATCTATATGAGCCATTGCTTTTTCATCAGAAGTAAATAAACCGGTACATTCAAATACTACATCAATATCTAAATCTTTCCATGGTAACATTGCAGGTTCTTTTTCGGCATAAACTCTTACTCGTCTTTCTCCTACTACAATGTATTCACCATCAGCCTTTATTTCATCAATACGATAATTTCTATGATTAGTATCATATTTTAATAAATAAGCTAATTGATCAGCATCTGTTAAATCATTGATTGCTACTACTTCAAACTCTGGGTTTTCTTCCATTAATCTGAAACATAGTCTACCAATTCTACCAAACCCATTAATTGCTACTCTTATCATATTTTTCCTCCTTATTCTACATATACTATTATATATCGAATAATTATTATAATGAGATTTAATTTTTGATTATTTACGTTTTTATACAAATAAAAACATCCAAAAGGATGTTTTTTGTTAACTCTTTACTGCTTCCGCCAATTTCTTTGCTTGTTGTTCTATTCTGGCTTCATCAAATGCTTCTATTTGATTATTTAATGCATTTCTAAAGTCATTAGGATGATCAATATATGCATATGAAAAAACTGTCGAAGCTGTTGTAATGGATATTGTTCCATAATTAAATAATTGCCCAAATAAGCCTTGTCTTACTTGAACTCCATTTATTTTATTCAATGGACTGTCTAATTGGTTTGTATTTACAAAACCTCTTTTTCCTGTGACTCTTTTACTAGTAATTGTTAGTTTAGTGGTTAAAAACCAAATAATATCTCTTACCATCCAAACAAATCCTATTAATATACACATAGCAAAGAAATCTATAATTAATCTTACTACAAATGTGATTATAGATATTTTCCCTTCTTTTATTGTTTCTTCCATTACGATTCTCCTTCCTATTAATAGATTATCATAATATATTAGAATTTTCTAGTATATTTTTCTAATATGTTTTTTAATATATGAAATAGCTAAAATATTATTAGGTGATAAAAAATGAAATTTGTTCCTAAAAGCACAAAGAAAAAAGAGACTACTGTTTATAAATCTCTTTATATAAAAGAAGAATTAGTTAAAAAAGTAGAAGAGATTGCTAAAGTCAATAATACATCTTTTAATAACGTAATTGTTAGTATGATTGAATTTTGTTTACTAGATGATACTAATGAAAAAATAGATGAAAACAAAAAATAAAATATCCACAAAACTGTGGATATTTTTTTAATCTTGGAAATAACTTCCTCCAATAAATTCTCTTAATACTGCATCTTCTGGAATAGTATCTGATGGGATTGGTAGGAATAATTTCAATTCTTTTAATAATCTTCTTGCTTCTTCATAATATTCTGATTCACTACTTACTGAATATAGTAATGGTTCTACATATGTTTTTAATACACCCATCTCATAGATAGATGATGAATTTACCATTACATCACTTTCATCTTGGAATGGGAAGATATACTTTTCTTCTCCCGCTCTAACGCTAGGCCATTGTTTTAATGTATCATCAACAGAATAATTTCTTGAACGATTATCTCTAATAATTCTTCTTAATAATCTATTATCTGCGGTAGATATTCTATTATGATCATCCATTCTTAATTCAGTTAGTGGAGAAATATATATTTTATATTTTTTATCTCTTGATATGTTTGATAATACTTTGGGATCTAAGGCATGAATTCCCTCAATTATTAGTATATCTTTTTCCCCTATAGTCATTTCTCTTTTGAATTCTTTTTTGCCTTCCATAAAATTATATACAGGCATCATTACTGTTTCACCATTAATTAATTGTTGCATCTGTTTATCAAATAGTTTTAAATCTAATGCTTCTAAACATTCATAATCATAGTTTCCATTTTCATCTTTTGGATTATCTTTTCTATCTAGGAAATAATCATCCATTGCTACTGTAATAGGATGTAGTCCACAGCAATTTAAATATATTCTTAATTTCTTTGATGTAGTTGTTTTTCCAGCTGATGATGGACCGGCAATTAAAACTAATTTTATTTTTTTTCTTTTATCAAATATTTCTTTAGCAACAGTATGAAGACGATGAGTTTGAATTGTTTCATCCATCTTAATTAGATCTCCTATTTGACCAGTTGATACTACTTTATTTAAATCTACTGATGTTTTTATTCCTATTAGATCGGCCCATCCTTTGTATTGCTCAAAAACATCAAACATTAATGGGTGATGTTCATATTTTTTAATCTTATCAGTAATATAAACAGTTGGGAATCTTAATACAATACTATGTTCATTTAAGAATGTTAAATCAAAGTCTTTTAATTGAGAAGTAGATGTAGGCATAAGGTAATAGAAATAATCATATATATTACCTAATCTATATAAAGTTACATAGTTATCTGTTGTATATTGTAATACTCCTGCCTTACTATCTTCACCAATTTCTTGGAAGTATTGTATTGCTTCTAATCTATCTATATTTTGTTTTGATATAGGCATATCTTTTTTGATAATATTTTTCATTTCTTCTTTTATCTTTTGAGCTTTTTCTTCTGTTAATTTAAATTTAGTTCTTATAAATATACCTTTATCTAAAGAGTGTTCTACTCTTATTTTTGCACTTTCTCCAAATAGATTATTTACTGCATATAATAATACTAATATTAATCCATTAATATGTACTCTGCTTCCTTCTGATGATGTTAAATCTAAAAACTCTATAGTACAATCATCTTTAATCTTCCATGATAATTCTCTTAATCTATTATCTACTTTAGCAAGTATTATAGGGTATTTTGCATCTGCTGGATGTTCTGCTAATACTTCTTCAATAGTAATATCTCTACTATATTTATATTTCTTTCCATCTATTGTGATTTCAACTGTTTCTATCATGATATTCACCCCTTCTAGTATAATCATTATAACATAACTAATATTATTTTACTATATATAAAAAACTACGTTTATTCCGTAGTTTTATTATTTTCAAAACGAGCTGCTAACTCTTTTATTTTTCTCATTCTATGGTTTATTCCAGATTTTGTTAGTTTCTTTCCTGTTTCTATTGATATTATTTCTGCTAACTCTTTTAAAGAAACTTCTGGATATTTTTTTCTATACTCTAATGCTACTTTAGTACGATCATCTAATAACATTACTCCATCATTTTTTTCTATTATTTCTATTTGTTTTAATTGTTCACTGGCTGTTTCAAATACTTTATCCATATTTGCCTGTTCACAATTATTTAATCTATTAGTCATATTCTTTTGATCTCTATATATTCTTACATTTTCATAATATAGAACTGCCTTGTTTGCTCCTAATAGTTTTAAAAAATCACTTATTTTCTCTGCTTCTTTAATATATATCATGTAACCTTTTTCTCTATTAAGAATCTTTGCATTTAAATCAAAATTATTTAAGAGTTTTTGAACAAATACTGCTTCTTCTGGATATGATAATAATATCTCCATGTGATATCTTGATTTTTTAGGGTCATTAATACTACCTGACGCTAGGAATGTTCCTTTTAAGTAGGCTCTTATTTCTTCATTAGCACCTACTATATATGTAGGTACTACGTCGTAGTAATTTCCTTTTTCATCTAAAATACCTAATTCTTTTTCTATTAAATCTAATTTCTTATCGATAGTAATCTGATATAAATCATTTTTACTAAAATTAAGATTTTCTATTATTTCTTCTTTTGGAGTAATACCAAATAATTCTTTAATTTGATCTATTACACATTCAACTATAAAGTGATTCTCTGTTGTTAGAGTAATTTTATCTTTATGAATAGTACCATTATTTCGAATATAGGCAGATAGTTCAGCAATTATTTCACTTTTTGTGTTCTGTTGCTTAGCTATTTCTTCTTTTATTGTAACTGTGAATGACATTATTTTCTCATTAGATAAGAGAATATAACAGAACTTAATTTTAAACTATCATGTTTTAGTGTATTGTCATCTGCAATAGTTATTAAGTCATCTGCTATTAACTCTACTCCTACTTTCTTTAATTCTTTTTCATCAATTAGAACTGGGTCTTTTTGTTCTTCACTTTCATATTTCTTTGCCATTTCTTTGCCTATGTCCTTACTATTAGCTACTACTACATCTACTTTTCTATGATTTAAATATTTATTTAATAATTTAACATGATCACTAACAGTAAAATTATCTGTTTCTCCAGGTTGTGTAACAATATTACATAAATACATGATAGGAGCATCTGAATTATCTAATGCTTCTTTTACTTGTTGGCATATAATATTTGGAAGAATACTTGTATAAAGACTACCCATACTGAATATTATTAAATCTGCTTTATGAATTTCTTCTATTACTTCCCTTAATACTTTAGGTTCATGTTTATAATAAATCTTTTCAATATGACGATGTGCTTGAGTTATTTGTTCTTCTCCTTCTATTTCATTACCTTCCTCATCTAAACCACACAAAGTTAAATCTGAGTCTTCAGATATTGGTAATACTTTATGTCTTACATCTAATAATTTAGATAGATAGGCAATTGAATCTTTTAAAGATCCTGTAATATCTAACATTGCTGTTAGAATTAAATTTCCTACTGCATGACCATCTAAATCAGATGATGTTTTAAATCTATAAGACATCATATCTTTTATTGGTTCATCTGTTTGAGATAAATAAGTAATAACCTTTCTAATATCTCCTACTGCTGGTGTATGAAATTCTTCTCTTAATTTACCTGTTGATCTACCATTATCTGATACAGTAATTACTGCTGTTATATCTACTGGGAAATCTTTTAATCCTCTAAGCAAAAAAGATATTCCTGTTCCTCCACCTAAAACTACTACTTTTTTATACATACTATTCCTCCTCTATTAATCTGTCATCTTTATAGTATAAGTTTTTTCTACTTTTAATAAATATTATTATTCCACTTATTATAAATATTATTGATATCAATTGTGCTAATTTAATATTTCCTAGCATTAATGAATCTGTTCTAAATGATTCTATTATTAATCTTACTATTCCATACCATATTAAATATATACTCGTAAGTACTCCTGTTTTTATTTTCTTTATAGTTCTTACTATTAGTAATAGTATAAAGCCTATTAAAGATAATAATGATTCATATAAAAATGTTGGTTCTCTATATGATCCATTAATAAACATTCCTTCTATTATGAATTTTGGTATATGTAGATTTTTTAAGAAATCTAAGGCTACTTCTCTACCAAAAGCTTCCCCGTTAAAGAAATTACCCCATCTACCAATAGCTTGTCCTATTATTAGACCAACTACTATTATATCTATCATTAATAATAACTTTATATTATATTTCTTAGCAAAGAAATATAAAAAAATTAAAGTAGCAATTAAACCTCCATGTATTGCTAAGCCTCCGTGCCAAATACATATAATTTCTATAGGATTAGTTAAGTAATAATCTAAATTAAATAAAACATAGTATATTCTAGCTCCTAATATTCCAATTAGCAATCCATAAAATACCATATCAATAAATATATCTTTATTTAATCCTTTTTTCTTAGATTCAAAATATACTAATATTGTTGCTATAACAACAGCAATAAGAATACATATTGAATACCATTTAATACTTATAAATCCTAGATTTAAAAATGTACTATTCATGTTTCTTTACTTCTTTCTTTTTTACTCTACGAATAATACTTTCTATTACTTCTTCCATAATAAAATTCATTATTGATAAAAGAATTGCTGCAAAGAAAGCTATATAAATACTAGTTACTTCAAAATGTTTTCCTAATAACCAATCTGCGAGTTTTAATATAAATACATTTATAAATGGATAAAATAATCCTAGAGTTAATCCTGTAATTGGTATTGTTAATGTTACTAGAATTGGTTTTACTGTTTTGTTTAAAACATAGATCAACAATTCTATAATAATAGACCATAATATAAGATGTTTTTCATCTATATGGATACTATGAAAAAGACTTGTTACAAAGATGAATACTAAAGTGTATCCAGCCATATGTAGTAACCAGTCTACTCCTCTATTAATCCTGGTAATATTTTTTTCTTTTACTATTAAATGCATTGTTTCGCTCCTATAATATTTTCTTTAAAAATTCACCTGTATATGATCCTTTTACTTTAGAAATCTCTTCTGGAGTACCTGTTGCAACTACTGTTCCTCCTAAGTCTCCACCTTCAGGTCCTAGATCAATTATATAATCTGCTGTTTTTATAACATCTAAGTTGTGTTCAATAACTATTACAGTATCTTTATTATCTACTATTTTCTGTAAAATTGCAAGTAAACGCTTGATGTCATCGGTGTGTAATCCAGTAGTTGGTTCATCTAGTACAAACAGAGTTTTTCCGGTTGCTGTTTTTTGTAATTCTTTAGCTAATTTTACTCTTTCTGCCTCTCCTCCTGATAGAGTTGGAGCACTTTGCCCTAATTTAATATAACCTAATCCTACATCTTCCAATACTTGTAATTTTCTTTTTATTTTTGGTACATTTTCAAAGAACTTTAAAGCTTCAGTTACTCGCATATCTAGTACTTGAGCTATGTTTTTACCTTTATATTTAATGTTTAGTGTTTCTGTATTATAACGTGTTCCATGACATACTTCGCATGGTACATAGACATCTGGTAAGAAATGCATTTCTATTTTCTTAACTCCATCTCCTCGACAAGCTTCACATCTTCCACCTTTAACATTAAATGAAAACCTATTCTTTCCAAAACCATACATCTTTGATTCTTTTGTTGTTGTAAATAATTCTCTTATATCATCAAATACTCCTGTATAAGTAGCTGGATTAGATCTTGGAGTTCTACCTATTGGATTTTGTGATATTGCTACTATTTTGTCTAAGTTTTCTATTCCAATAATCTTATCAAACTTTCCAGGTTTATCTTTTGATTTATTTATTTCTTGTTGTACTTTCTTTACTAATATTTCATTAATTAATGATGACTTACCTGATCCTGAAACTCCTGTTACACAAGTAAATGTTCCTAAAGGTATATCTACATCAATATTTTTTAAATTATTTTGTTTAGCCCCTTTTATTTTTAGGAATTTACCATTACCTTTTCTTCTTTTAGTAGGTACTTCTATTTTTTTCTTGCCACTTAAGTATTGCCCTGTAATACTATTTTTATTTTTCATTACTTCTTTAGGAGTACCTTCTGCTACTATTTCTCCTCCTGAATCTCCGGCTCCTGGACCAATATCTACTAAATAATCACTTTGTAACATTGTATCTTGATCATGTTCTACTACAATTAGAGTATTGCCTAAATCTCTCATTTCTAACAAAGAATTTATTAATTTTTGATTATCTCTTTGATGTAGACCAATAGATGGTTCATCTAAGACATATAATACTCCTGTTAAATGGGATCCTATTTGAGTTGCTAATCTAATACGTTGCGCTTCTCCTCCTGATAGTGAACCTGCACTTCTATTAAGTGTTAAATACTCTAATCCTACATTTGATAAAAATGTTAATCTATCTATTATTTCTTTTAAAACTAGTTTTGCTATTTCTTTCTTTTCTTCTGATAATTTTAAATTACTAAAGAAAGGTATTAATTTCTTAATAGACATTTCAGTTACTTCATAGATGTTTTTTCCACCTAATTTAACTGATAACACATCATCAGTTAGTCTTGCTCCATGACATGTATCGCAGACATGCTCTACCATATAGTTTTCTAACCATTCTCTAATCCATGTAGAAGAAGTATCCATATATCTTCTTTCTAATCTATTAATTATTCCTTCATAGAAATCTACTTTGTCTCTTTTTATTCCACCTTTAGTAGAATACTTTATTCTTATTGGTTCATCACTACCAAATAGAATTAATTCTTGATGTTTTTTTGATAATTTAGACCATGATTTATTCATATCAATTTTATAATGCTTACATAAACATTCTAATTCCATAAACTCTATTGCTTCTGGATCATCTGTTAAAGTTTTAATTACACCATCATTTAAACTTTTAGATTTATCAGGAATGATTAAATCTTCATCTATTTGCAATTTTACTCCTAATCCTTTACAATCAGGACATGCTCCATATGGAGCGTTAAATGAGAATAGTCTGGGCTCAAGCTCAGGTAAAGAAAATTCACAATGAGGGCAAGCAAAAGACTCAGAAAATACTAATTCTTTATGTTCTTCTCCTAATATTTCTATTACTACTTTTCCATTAGATAATTTAGTTGCTTGTTCTATTGCTTCAAATAATCTTGTTCTAGATTCATTCTTTAGTATTAATCTATCTATTACTACTGCAATATCATCTTTAGTATTCTTATCTAAATTAATCTCTTCTGATAAATCTATCATTTCTCCATTTATTCTTACTCTGATATATCCTTCTTTACGAAGATTATCTAATAAGTCTTTATGAGTTCCTTTTTCTCCATGTGCTACTGGAGACATAATAATTAATTTAGTACCTTCAGGATACTCCATAATCTTATTAGTCATTTCTTCTATACTTTGTGATGTTATTGGAATATTATGATTAGGGCAATATGGAACTCCACATCTAGCAAATATTAATCTTAAATAATCATATATTTCTGTTACTGTACCTACTGTAGATCTAGGATTATTATTAGTTGTTTTTTGATCAATACTTATTGCAGGAGATAATCCTTCTATTGAATCTACATCTGGTTTTTCAGTATTACCTAAAAATTGTCTAGCATAAGCAGATAAACTTTCTACATATCTTCTTTGCCCTTCGGCATATATAGTATCGAACGCTAAAGAAGATTTACCAGAACCTGATAAACCTGTCATTACAATTAACTTAT
>CAMYVT010000033.1 GCA_947302515.1 uncultured Caryophanales bacterium | reverse complement strand
AAGCATTAAACAAAATACAAATACCTTTTTATGAATTTGTTGATACATTAAGGACCGATTATCATAAATCAAATAAAGAGATTAAAGAATTAAGAGGAAGAGCTAAAAATGGGAAAAATATTATGGGAGAATTATTGGAAATAATTGACCCAGAAAGGCTTTCTCTAAAAAGAGTTGAAGAACTACCATTTGGTGATACTGAAGAAAAACAACATGTAAAAGAAAGACAATAAATATTGTTTTTTTTTATAATTATTTTTGATATAATAAGTATGATATCAAGAATAGAAAGAAGTGTTGAAGATGAATCAAGATCCTAATACAGTTCAAAATGATTTAACTCCACCAGTAATTCAACCAGATATGGAACCAACAGTTGAGGAACAACCATCTGAAGAACCAGTAATGATTACTGCTAACATTGATGAAATGCCACAAGATCAGATTCCTGAAAGCATTCTTTCTCAAAATGAATTATCTCAGGTGAATGAACCAGTAATAGAAAATAGTGAACCATTAACTGTAACTCCAGATTTAGGAAAAGAAGAACAAGAAGAAGCAGTTCCAACATTCCAACAATTTGCTGATATTCCTAATGAAAATCAACCCGATGTAATAGTAGAGGAACAACAACAAGTAGAAACAACTCCAGTTGAATCTCTACAATCTAGAGTAGAAATGACTGTAGAAAGTACACAACCAGAAGTTTATCAGGCTGTATCACAAGCAGAAATAAATGCACCATTTCAACAATTGGGAGAAATTCCTGTTGAAGGGCAAGATAATATTGAACAAGCAACATTAGATTCAGAGGAAAATAAGGAGACATCTAAGAAAAGTAGTAAATTATTATTATTTATTATTTTGATAATATTAATAGCATTATTAGTGTTAGAACTTATATTTGTAGTTATTCCTTCCTTTAGAAATGGAAAAGCAGGTATTAATAAACAAACAGTTGGTAATATAAATGTTGCATTAGTAGGAGATGTTAATTCTACTAAAGATGCATTATTTGTTAAATTAACTGAAAGTGATGAGACAACAGAACATGAATGTCAGGATGAATCTTCATATGATATTTCTTATTCGTTAATGAAGAATGAAATATCTTCTGGGAAAAGAAAGTATAATTTAAGATATCCATGTGGATATCCAGAGTTTTTTAAATATGCAATTTTAAGTGATGAATTAGAAAAAATAGATGGTGCTATTTTAGTACTAAAAGCGAGTGATTCAGTACAATCACAAACAATAGAAATTGCAAGTGCTCTTGATAAAGTTGGTGTAGAAAGAATAATAGTATTTATTAGTAAATCGGATGATGATAATATTAATCAAACAGCAAAAAAAGATGTAATGGATTTATTATCAGCAAAAGGATATGATAATACAAAAACACCAATTATTATTGGCAATATAGAAAACACCCAAGATATTAGTAAATTACTTACAGAAGCAGATAGTTGGTTTAAAAATACTAAATATGAAGAAGATTCATATGCAGTACAAAAACATAAAAAGGTAAAAGTATATACTTATCTAAAAACAATAGATGAAGGTGGAGAGGCTACTCCAATGCAAGATAAAGATACTTATACTTTTAAAATTGAAAAAGAAATAAAAGGAGAAATAATATTACCTGGAAGTACTCCTAATGTTACTCCAGGTAATGCTATAGAAGTAACAATAGATTTAGAAGAAAAACAAGCTATTCAAGAAGGTATGAAAATACCTTACTATAAAGACTCAAAAGTAGTAGCAGTTGGAATAGTAGAAGAGATTATTGAATAAATATCCACAATATTGTGGATATTTTTTTATATAATTGATAAAATGAAACAAGGTGGTATAAAATGAAGAGTACATTTAAAAAAGCAGATATATTAGTTCCAACCAATATAGATATAAGTAAATGGAGTGTAGTAGCATGTGATCAATATACATCTGATCCATTATACTGGGAAGAAACAAAAAAGATAGTTGGAAAAAATCCATCTTCATTAAACATTATATTACCAGAAGTATATTTAGATGATAATGTAGATAAAAGTATTAAAAAAATAAATAAAACCATGGAGAGTTATCTAAAGAAGGAGATTTTCCAGGAGTATAATGATTCACTAATCTATATAGAAAGAGAACAAAGTGATGGTAGAATAAGAGAAGGTATTATTGGAGAAATAGATTTAGAAGATTATTCATTTGAAAATAATTCAAAAACTCGAGTAAGAGCAACAGAAGAAACTGTAATTGAAAGAATTCCTCCCCGTGTTAAAGTTAGAGAGCATGCTCCTTTAGAAATGCCTCATATTATGATTTTAATAAATGATCCAAAAAAAGAAATAATTGAAAGTATTAAATATGGAGCTCATGAAAAAATATATGATTTTGATTTAATGCAAAATGGGGGACATATTAAGGGATATAAAGTTCCAGAAGAGTTAGAAGACATATTATTAGAAAAAATTAATAATAATGATAATGAGTTGGTATTTGCTGTAGGTGATGGTAATCATTCTCTAGCAACAGCTAAAATATGCTATGAAAAATTGAAAGAGAAATTATCAGCAGAAGATTATTTAAAACATCCTGCTAGATATGCATTAGTTGAAATAGTAAATCTTCATAGTGATGCTCTACAATTTAAACCAATACACAGAGTATTGTTTGATATTGATGTAGATAATTTTATAAAAGAATTGAATAATTATTATAATATTACTGAAGAAGGAACAGGACAAAAAATTACTATAGTAACAAATAATTATTCTAAAGATTACTATATAGAAAATCCTAAATCAAATATTTCAGTAGGTTCAATTCAAATGTTTCTTGATGAGTACTTAAAAACACATGAAGGAATAATAGACTATATTCATGGAGAAGATGCTGTAAAAGATTTAGTTAATAATGATAATACGATTGGTATATTACTTGATTCAATAAAAAAAGAAGAATTATTTGATACTGTTATAAAAGATGGAGTATTACCTAGAAAAGCATTTTCAATGGGACATAGTTATGATAAAAGATTTTACTTGGAAGCAAGAAAAATAAAGTAAAGTAAAAATAAATATCCACAATATTGTGGATATTTTTGATATAATTAATATGATGTTAATTCTGCATAAATAGTAAAAAAATTATTATTTATGGGAATGTGTTTGTGATAACAGAAAATATTGTTATTTTTAAGGAGGCGATAAAATGAGTATAATGGATAGATTAATGAGATTTGATGCAGTAAAGGATGAAGTATTATATAGCAGATATGGAGGTAATATTCATGATATTGATCTGACTGAAACAATAACAACTGGAATTACTGACAGATTAATGAATGCAAGAGAGTTAGGAATACCATATTGTGTTGTCTTTGGTAGAATAGTACCTGCAGGTAATTGGGATAAGTATGGTGATGGAAAATGGAATCCTCCAAGAGACTATATAACAACCGATGATATTGCTACAGAAGATAATGATAGAGAAAAAGAAAGACAAAATGTATATGCCTTCCTACGTGGTGAATTAAAGGAAAAAGAAGAAGGAAGAAAAAGATAGTATGAGTAATAATGAATTTATGGATGTTGCTATAGATTTATCAGATGATAATTTTGATAAGAACTATGGTGGACCTTTTGGAGCATGTATTGTTAAAGATGGTGAAATAATTGGTAAAGGGATTAATAGAGTAATTAAAAATAATGATCCAACTGCTCATGCTGAAATAGTAGCTATAAGAAATGCTTGTAAGAAATTGGAAACACATGATTTATCAGGATGTGAATTATATACATCTTGTTATCCATGTCCTATGTGTTTATCTGCTATTATTTGGGCTAATATTAAAAAAGTATATTATGCTAATACTAAAGAAGATGCAGCTGATATTGGTTTTAGAGATGATTATATTTATGATTTTATAAACAAACTATCTGAGGGAGGAGAAAATAAAAGAATATTAAATTTAAAATCAATAAATAGGGATGAAGCATTAAAGGTATTTGAACAATATAAAAATGATAAAGATAAAATAACATATTAGGTGTAATATGAATGAGAAAACTAAATTATTAATATTTATAATAGTAACTCTAATTGCACTAACGATTATTTCTTTTGCAATATAAAAGCAATATTATTTTCTTAATATTGCTTTATTTTTTGTTGTTCTAAGTTCTTCAACACTTTTTCTTAAAGTAATGAATCTACTCATATAATTATTTTTATTAGGTAATTCTATTCCAAAATCTCTTTCAGTTTCTTTTATTAATTCATACAATTTATTAGGATCTAATAACTCATACATTTCTAGGAACATATCAACATACTCTCTAGGAAAAAAATCAAATATATTTTGTAATTCAATATAACTATCCATTTTTGGATTATAAGTGGAACTCATACATGAATTATAATAAACAAAACTTAAATCATTATCAAGTAAACAAATATTAGTATGACCTTTCATAGTAAGAAATCCCCAATTACTAACATTACGATCAATATTTAATATTAATAAATCCATAAAATACATTTTAATAATATCATCCATTAATCTATCAAACTCATTTGGAAATAAAGTTAATACATAATCTCTTATATCATGAATATTATTAGAATTAATACCCAAATCATCTGCAGTAGTAAAAAAACCTCTTTCATTTAAATCTTCACTTATATAATAATTAAGTCCATCTACTGTTACAGGTATATAATGAGCATGATTAAAACCAAACAAATCAGCTATTTTTTCGGCTAATAATTCTACAAAAGCATCATTTCTTTTAAAGAAATATTTTGTATTATTAATAATTGTAGATCCTTTATCTTTTCCTCTAATATCACTCAACATATAACCACCTAAAATCGGCATATATTATATCATAAAAAAACAAAGTAATCAATTGATTACTCTTTATTTTAATAGCTTAATAAAATTATTAAGAATAATATTATTCTTTCTATTAGATTCAATACAACATATTAAATCTTTTTCTTCTACTTTAAAATTGGTTTTTAATTCAAATAATTCTTTAGAATCTAATTTCTTTTGAACATACTCTCTAACTACTAATCCAACACCCAATCCACCTTCAGCACAATCTTCAATTATTAAATCATTACCTATTTCCATTAATGGATTAATAATAATATTATTATTTATACAAAACTTATTAAAGTTTTTTCTATTACTAGCATCAAAAGGTAATAATACAAGTGGTAAAGTATTTAAATCCTTTTTAGTAATAGTTTTATCTTTATATTCACTATCTTTATTAACTACAAATATATCATGTAACTTTTTAATTTTATAAATATTAAAGTTATCAGGTATATTATTAGGTAAATGAGTAAATACAATATCTACTAGTCCTAATTGTGCTCTTTTAAATAATTCTGGAGTAACAACTGTATGAACAATAACGTTAATATTAGGATATAACTCATGGAATTCTTTAATATAAGGCATTAAATATCTCTGCATTATAGTATTACCTGCACCTATATTAATAGTACCTGACTCCATATTATTTATACTATCAAGATCTTCTTCAGCAGAAAGAACTAAGTCCATAGCCTTTTTAATTTTATTAAATAATATCTCCCCAGAATTAGTAAGAGTAACTCCATCTTTATTACGATTAAATAAAACAGTATCTAAGTCTCTTTCAAGTACTTTTATACTTTTACTAACAGCAGGTTGACTAACCATCAATTCATTAGCAGCTTGAGTAATATTTTTATTCTTTGCTACATAATAAAATACTTTATATAATTCTAAATTTGTTTTCATAAATACCTCCATAACCACAAGTTATGTATAACATGAAAAATATGTATTTTAATTATAGCACAAAAGTGATTATAATACAAAACAGTTTGTGGGCCTAACAAACAAAAAAATATAAGGAGGGTTTATGTTGAAAAAAACTATAATTGAGAAATCATTACTAGAGAGAATGCAGGAATCTAAAGATAAACATGGAGTAGCATGTATCAGTGTATTTAATAATGGTAAAGTTAGATTAGATGAAAACTATATGACTCCAATGATTAAATATGCTAATGATTCTGATGCATTTCAAACAATTGGTGAAGTATTATTTGATATCAATGAATCATATGCTAGAGAATATGAATTTGATACACTTACTATGAATCTAGAATTAGGTTTGGTTTTTGATGGTAAATATGTAGATGCAGATAAAAAAGTAAGACCAGATGCTGTACCAATGGAAGGAATAGTAAGATACTATACTATGAGAACTGATTGTTATTTAGATGGTGAGAAAACTAATACAAGAGATCCAGGATACTTTAAGAGTAGACAAGGATTTATTGGTTATAATAAATTAGTTTCTTCAGCAGAAAAAAATGGTTTAATATTTAATGGACCAAGAACATTTGAAGAATTTAAAGAACAAATTCTTATTGGAGAACCATTTGATATTACTTTAACAGCAAGTTTCAGACAAAAAGAAGATACAAATCAAGTAGTAAAAACAAAATAATAAAAAGACATTTTAAAAATGTCTTTTTTATTATAAATATATTATTATTAAGTTGTGTTAAAATGATAATAGAATGGTGTGATAAAATGAAAGAAATCATAGAAGAAATAGAAAAAGAAATAGGAAATACTACTTTAGTCGCTGTATCTAAAACAAAACCAAATGAATTAATATTAGAAGCATATAAATATGGAATAAGAGACTTTGGAGAAAACTATGTACAAGAATTAATAAGTAAAATGGATAGTCTTCCTATAGATATAAAATGGCATATGATAGGTCATTTACAAACTAATAAAGTAAAAGATATAGTTAAAAGAAATATTTATTTAATAGAATCAGTTGATTCTATTAAACTAGCAAAAGAGATTAATAAAGAAGCTATTAAAAATAATAAAATAATAAATATATTAATAGAAGTTAATATAGCAAATGATCCAAATAAAACAGGAGTAAATCTAAAGGAATTAGATAATCTAATAAATCAAGTTAAAGAATTATCTAATATAGACCTAAAAGGATTAATGGCAATCGCACCTCATACAGAAGATGAAAATAAAATTAGAGAATCATTTAAAAAGATGAATGAATTAAAAAAGAAATACAATTTAGATTTATTATCAATGGGTATGAGTAATGATTATAAAATAGCTATACAAGAAGGAACAGATATTATAAGAATAGGTACAAAAATATTTGGAGAAAGAAGTTATAAATAAAAAATAATAATTAAAAATATTGAATACAAATTCTCTCTTATGATATAAATATAATAGAGGTAGAATATGAATAGAATATTGAGTTTGTTTGATTGTCCACTTAAGGATGTAAAAAGGCTATTACCTATGATTAGCAGACAAGGATTTAATGTTGTTCAGGTTTCACCACTACAAAGAACTAAACCAGATTATAGAAATGATTGGTGGCTATTATATCAACCATTAGGCTTTGAAATTGGTAATAGGATAGGTACTAAAGAAGAGCTATATGATTTATGTCAGGAAGCAAATAAATATGGTATTAATATAGTTGTTGATGCTGTAATAAATCATGTTGCTAATAAAAGTGAAGAGGAGTTTTTAGAACCTCATCCTGATTCTGATTGGGAATTACTAAGTAATCGTGATTGCTTTAAAGAAAAAATTCAAATAAGCGATTGGGATGATAGGAATCAAGTAATACACTATTGTTTAGGACTACCGGGACTTAATCCTAGTAATCCAATAGTACAAAGAAAAATAATTAATATGTTAAATGAATATATTGATTTAGGTGTTAATGGATTTAGATTTGATGCTGCAAAGTCTATCGCATTACCTGAAGAAGGATGTGATTTCTTTCCTAATATTACTTATTCCTTAAAAAGATGGTTACCAATACTTTATGGAGAAGTATTATTTGCAGATAATGAATTAATAGAAAAATATGCTAGATATATGAGAGTATTAACTAATAGTGATGCTCGTAATAAAGATAGTATTATTAAGTTTATAGAAAATAAAGATTCTTTTCTTTCAAAAGATTTAGGATATACAAGTACATGGCCTAAAGAAAGAATAACAAATGAATATATATCTCTAGCAGCTAATTACCCAAATACTTTATATTATGCTAGAAATTATACTGATGATTGGCATGAATGGCAATGTAGAGATGTTAGAGAAGCAAATAAACAATTAGTAAAAAAAAGATAAAAGAAGACTAAAAGCCTTCTTTTTATTAATTGATTTAATACATAGTATTATTATATAATTATAATAGGAGAGATATGATATGAAGAGATTTTTACAGCTAACAATTATTTTTATAATACTAGTACCAATTATTGTATACTCAGAAACATGTGATAAAAACAAAATAAGTATTAGTTCTATTACTATGAATAACAAATCAGAAACTGTAACAGAATTAGATAAAGCATCTGCTCAAGATAAAAATATTAATTTAAATCTAAGTATGGCCAAATTAGGAGATAGTATTGATTATAAAATAATAGTAAAAAATGATTCTAATGAAAACTATGTATTAGATAAAAACAGTATAAGTACTGAGTCGAATTATATAGATTATAATATTATTTCTGATGATAATTCAAATACCATAAAAGCAAATTCTACTAAAGAATTTTTAATAAATATAAAGTATAAAAACAAAATCTCTGATAGTGATTATGCTTCTGGAGAATATATAGAAAATAAAGATATAAAGTTATCTATATCTACATATAATTCTAATCCTAAGACTTCTAGAAATATAATTATTATTTTTATATCATTAATAATAACTTTCATAACAGTTTATATAACTAAAAATAATAAAAAAGTATCAAATGTTAGTATATTATTATTTCTATTATTAATACCAACATTAGTATATGCAGAATGTAAATATGATATTAATATAAAATCAAAAGTGTTAATAGAAGGAAATGATGCACAAGCTGTTCCTACTGGACCTTATTATAATATTAATAAGGATAAGTATTATCAAACATTAGATAATGCAGTAAACAGTGCTAGGAATAATCAAACAATTAAAGTATTAGAAAATGTATCTGAAGAACCATTTGCTAATGTACCTAATACATTAAAAGGTTTAAAGATAGATTTAAATAGTAAAACAGTTGAATTTATTAATTATGGTGAAGATCACCATATGATTAATAATGGAGAGATAGAAATAATTAATACTTCAGAAGAATGGGGTACAATGCAAGCCTATGCATCTATACAAAATAATGGTACATTGACCATAAAAGAAAAAACTGAAATCAGAGCAGAACTTGATGTAGTTAATAATGCAGGAACTATTTATATTCAGGGTGGCAGAGTATCCGGAATGGATACAAATGCTATAGTTAATACTGGAACTGTATATATGTCTAGTGGAAATGCTGGATCTTATTCAGCGGGAATTATTAATTATAACAAAGTATATCTTACAGGTGGAGAAGTAGGAGGA
>CAMYVT010000032.1 GCA_947302515.1 uncultured Caryophanales bacterium | reverse complement strand
TATTTTTTCTTTTTCATATCATCTAAATCATCTGAAAGATTACCATCAGATGAAACTCTATAAAAATCAAATGGATATCTTCCTTTTATATATCCTTTGATAAAATCTATAAAATAATTATAATCACCTGTTTTACTTTCATACTTTTTTGCAATTTCATCAATTACATCTTTAGCATCACTTCTTGTAAAACTAGTACCATTAATATCATTTTCATTACTCATATAATATAATACTCTATCTAAATCAATCATTAAATCTCTAATTAAATAATTATCTATTATTTTATTTTCTATTTCTGCTAGAAAATGATAATATTCTGCTTGATTATAATGTGGGTCTGGAATAATACTTCCATCAGGTGTTTTATAAAATGCTTGTCTTGGAAATGATGGGACATAAGTAACATTAGCAAATGTTTTACCTATTTTCTTTGCTTTTGGATTCATAAATATATCTGATAATACTGTATTAGCTATTCTAGGTGCACCGCATAAATATATTTGAGTTTTTGATCCGTTCTTTCTATTATTATTTTGTATTAATTCTAATATAGCATGTATACCACAAACATCTCTATCTATTGAAAATAATAAATTTGGAATAGATAAAGATCCATGTCTTGTTACTACATCTAAAAATGAACCTGTTCCAAGATTTAAAATAACTATATTTGCATTTTTACTATCTGTATCAAAAATAACATCTTGCACTTTTTTATTTGAACCATTTGAAAAATATTCATTAATCTGTTCTTCTGTTAATAATGGATGCCCACTTTTAATTGCTCTTTCATAATCTGCTTTATTCCAATTATGAGTATCATTTTCACAGCAGTTTTGTATAATCCAATTAGAAACTGCTAATGCATTATTATTTTCACTTCTTGTTAAGTGATATGTTTGAACATCTATCCCTTCACTTTTTCCAAAATCAATTAACCCTAAATTTCTATCTAATAATAATTTACCTGGTTCTGACATAGAAAATCCATTACTTATTGAATTACCAATTGCAGTAAGTGATAATTTATCTTTTGGATAATCTCTCATGAATTTTATTAATTCTTCATTTACTTGTTCTAATTTTTCTTTTTCTTCAAATGTATCATATTTCATATTATCACCTACTTACTTAATTTTATTAATCTATCGTTATCATATATTTTAAATATATCATCTTTTATCTTTGATTTTAATTCAAGTGGAAGATTATCAAAGTGTGGAACTATCATTTTTTTAGAATAATCAAATCCATTATTCATTATTAATAATTCCCCAGTAGTTGTATCATAATAGTCTTTACAAAAGATCATAGCACCTGCTGATTGTCCTATTATTATTCCACCATTATCTATAAACTTTTTAATATCTTCAAATATATTTGCATTATTAATTGAATCCATTAAATACTTTGGTTCTCCACCACTTAAATATAATGCATCATAATTATTTAAATCAATTAATTCTTTATCTATATCTATTATATTTGCAGTGATATTATGCTTTTCTAATTCTTCTTTAGCTACTATAGAATTAGTTCTATCTTGATTTATTAGTTTAGCATTAGGAATAATTGCTACTCTTTTATTTTTTAATATATTAATTATATCATCATAGCTATTCATATAATCAATATATCTTGTATCAATACCATATGCTGTTAAATATATATTCATAATATTCCTCTTTTTTATAATACCTTATTTTCAATAGATATTATTTCATAAGGATGTTTACTTCTATATTCTCTCATATCTTGAGATTTCATTTCAAATACTTCGTTTGTTTTATCAGTATGAAGTACTCCATTTAAATGATCATATTCATGAGAAAAAACTGTTGCCTCAAAACCTTCTATAGTTTTAACTTGTTTGTTTCCATTTAAGTCTTGATATTCAACTTCTATTGAATAAGGTCTTTCTACTTCACCAGCAAAATATATAATAGTATCTCCTTCCATACGTATAACACTTTCACATGCTTCTAGAAACTTAGTTTTTCCTTTACTACTTATAACTACTGGATTAACATATACAACTGAATCATCATACTCAGAAGAAAAATTATTATCCATACTTTCTTTAGTATTCTTAATATATATTAATCTTTTTGGAATACCAATTTGAACAGGAGATAACGCATAACAAACATGCGTAGCACAATAGTCTTTGCATGCTTTAACATACTCCATAATATTATCTTTTTCAAAATCTACAGGAGATGATATTTGCCTTAAAAATGCTTCATCATTTTGAACTGTTTTTCTATCCATATTTGTCACCTCGTTAATTAAACTCTTTTTTTAACTCGTTAATTATTATATCATAAGGAAACATTTTTCCAGGACATTTTGTTCTAACAATTGGATTTACATCACTATGTCCTATGATATGATCTCTATCTATAATAAAATCATAATTATATTTTTCTTTAACATATCTAATTATTTTTTTCATAACTTCTATTGAGGATTCTAATTGTTTAGGAGTTAAACTTCCATCATAGCTTTCATGTTCAATAGAAAATGTATAATAATTTGCATTATCTTCAATACTATTAATTAAAGGAGATTTAGCAAATCTATAATATATATCACTTGCTTCTCTTAAAGAAGTCCCATTAGCCCAAGAAGAATCATCTAAAGATACAACTTGTTTTACATATCCATCTCTTCTAATAACAAAGTGAGCAGATACTTCAGCTTCTTTATCATAAAAGTTCTTTATTGCAGATCCATATGTATTATTAATATGACATACAATTATATTTGGAATATAATCTTTTCTTCCTTTATAACAGTTTTCAGTAAATCCCTCATAATCATATAAAAAATCCTCTTTATAGAATAGTTCTTCTAATATAGATAATAGATTATCTCTATTTATATCTATATCTAATTTATCTTTAAAAATAGTTTTAATCTTATTATATAAATCATTATTAAACTGTTTTAAATAATTAAAGTAAAAATACATAGATTTTATAATATAACGATCTTCATTTAATTCAATTATTCTATTTATTATAGATAATCTTGTTTCTTCATCTAAATAATCTACACCATATAAAATATAATATAAATATGCTGCTGAAGAAGAATTTAAAATATAATCTATATATTTTTTATAGTCTTTTATTTCAAATGTTCTAAGTAAAAAGTGAATATATCTTAAATCACCAGTTTCTAATATTTTATTACCTACTAAATCTAAATTATTACCATCATGATAATAAAGGTATAAAAATAAAGTTCTAGCATCTTTACACTTTAAAGCTTCATTAATATTCATTTTTAATAATTCTTCAATCATGTTTATTCTCCATTAATTACTATTTATTTTATTTTTTTATCTTCTAAAACAATTATATTTTTAACCATTACTTTTGGAAAACAATTCTTTTGAAAATCAGGGCATGTAAAACATTCTGAAAAAGAAGGAGAATCTTCTCTTGGTATTTCTTTAAATCCCATAGAAGTAAATACTTCTGGATGTTTAGCTACTAAATACATATTACAGTTACCATTTTCTTTTTCTATTCTTTTAATAACTGTATCTACTAAAGTTTTACATATTCCTTTATTAGTATATTCTTCTTTTACTGCTACTTCATCTAATATAAAATCATCTTCTTCTTTGCATACAGTAATAGCACCTACTAATTCATCATTAATTAATGCTACATAAGAAAATACTGGTGGATGAAAATACTTTTTATCATCACCAAATTCTATACCTCTTGATATATAAAAATCTACTAATTTATCATGTTCTTTATATTCTACTACTGTTAAATTATTTTCCATAAAATACCTCTAATAAAATTATAACATATAAATAAATACAAATAAAAAACTAATGTAAACCATTAGTTTTTATATTTTATATTTGGATTAGTAAAGTTAAGTCTTTTTGCTCTATCAATATGTTTTGCTTTAGGCATATCTTTTCCTATAATATTTCTCATAGCACTTTCATAGTATCTTTTTGCAGTTTCTTCATCTATATCAGGATTACGTTCTAATATTCTTTGATAAACTGCGCTACCTAAATCAAATGATGGATATTGTAGCGGTTCAAAAGATCTTAATTTAATTGTTTTAGCATAATCGGATATAATAACACTTTTTCTACTTACTAAATGTGTAAGCATTTCTTTACCAGGTCTTAATATACGCTTTGCATTAAGTGAACATTTTATACATTTTAATTCCGATGATGCAGGAATATTTACATAACGTTGTTTTTCAGGACTAAATTCTTGAGAATAATTAATTCTTTCATTTACAAATATATGATCACAGTTTAAAATTCTTTGAGTTCTAATATCATCACAAAGGCTATGTTCTTTATCATATAAATCATCTATTTCTGAACATAGTAATAGATATTCAATTACTGCATCATTTTTTGTTAGTTCTTCTATTTGTTTTGATATATCTGTTATTTCTTCTTTAACAGATTCTTTTTCATCTATTAATTCTTCTAAAACTATTTGTCTTTCTTCTCTTAAAGTTTTAATATCTTCCATTTTTACCTCCTATTAATAGTGATACTCACTCTTTTGTTTAACACTTGATATATTTGATGGTAAACCATTTAAATCTTCATATTTAGATTTAGATCTATTAACAAGAAAATCCGTATATTCTTCTGGTAATACTACCCATTTGTCATCATTTAGTACTTCTTTATTACCTTGACCTTGTTTATTTGCAATTTCTAAATCATAATCAAAGAATGTATTAGAAGATCCTCTTCCAACTATTACACTAGTTATATCATCAAAACTATATATATCATTATCTTCATCATAAACTATATTTAATTGATGATTTACATCTGTTCCATCATCACATATTATAGCATGCGCTCTAATATCTAATTCTTCTAATAAAAGTTTATAATACTGACTAATAGCATTACAAATACCAATATTATTATCTATAACACTATTTAATTCAGAAATTAAATCTCTTTTAGTATTACCTTTTTTTATATCTTCTAATAAATCAAAATCATATTTTAAAGTATTTACTAAAAAATCAAATACTATTTTTCTTTTTTCATATTTAGATAATTCATTAATATTTTGATTATTAAAAATTTCTTCTAGTTTTCTATGAAGTTTTTCCTTAATATCTATCCAGTTTCTAAATTCCATATTAATAGTCACTTCTTCTTTCTATATCTAAAGAATTATCACTATCAGTTATTAAATATTTCATAAAAATACCTTGTGCAATAGCATCTCCTTTTTTAATAGTTACTTCTTTATCTCCTTCATTTTGTATTTTAACAAATATATGTCCTTCATTATCAGGATTATTATAATAATCAGCATCTATTACTCCTACTTGATTACATAATCTAATATTATATTTAAATCCCATAGAAGATCTAACTACTAATAATAATACTTCATCTTTATTCATAGAACATTTTAAACCTGTAGGTAATTTCATTACTTCATTTGGTTTAATAGTTATATCTTCTAATAAAAGAATATCATATCCAGCAGTTGAATCAGAATCTCTTTGAGGAATCATATATTCATCATATAATTCTTTATCATCTTTTACATCTTTTTTAAATTGTTCAAAACTTATTTTTTCAAAATCTCTCATATTATCACCAATTTAATTATAACATAAAAAAGATAGGATTATTCCTATCTTTTTACATATTACTTTGATTTAAATCAATAAAATCTGTAGAATCATTACTTACTGATATATCAGGAGTAAAATCAATTATTTCTTCTTTATTATCTTTATTTTTTTTCTTTTTTAAAAGCACTAATATAGCTATTATAATAACAATTATTAATAATCCAAGAGTACCTAAAAGAACTAAATCTTTTATAGAAAAAGTGTTATCATTTGTACTTATTTCATTACTAGTTTTTGGTACATTTGACATAGTAAAGAAGTAATCAGTAGAACCATTAGTAGTAAATTCTATATAACCATTTTCTACTTTTATTTTTTCTTTTACTAAATCTAATTCTTCTTTACCACTTGTATAAGAATATACATTTACAATATCACCATCAGTATATTTATGACCTACATATATCTTTATTTTAGATCCTTTTGGAGCATTGTTATTATCCTTTAATGATAAATACATTCCATCAGCATAATTAGATAGTTTTAATATTTCTTTTTTATTATCAGTTTCATAAGATAATGTTGTTATAAAACTATTATTAAAGTCTATTTTAGAACCATCTATAGTCCATACATACATTAACTTAGATCCATTATAAAAATTAAATTTAACAGTTTTATTACTTGTTTTAATCTTAGACATATCAGTTTCACTAAGAACTGCATCATAATTTATAACTATATTTATATCATCAGATGTATTCTTATTTAATGCTGAATCTAGGTCTTCTAAATAATAACCGTCTTTTCTAGTTACTTTAATATTAATTTTATTTTGAGAACCATTTTCTGCTATTACTACTACTTCAATATTATTTTCACCAACATTAATCATTTGATTACCTGTACCAGTTACTTTTGCTTTAGAATCTTCAGCAGTAGCTTTAACTACAACATTAGTTACATCATTTGGAACGGTTAAAGTATAATTGTTATTATCTACTTTTACTATATCATATCCTTCAATAGATAATTCTTTTAAGTTATTATTTTTTGATTTACCATCATCCTGTTGGTTGTTATTGTTATTAGTATTATTATTTGTATTATTATTGTTATTATTATTGTTATTGTTATTGTTATTATTTGGTTTTGTAGTAACAGTAACACTTTTAGTACCTGAAATACCAACAGCATTACCATCAGCTGCTGATGTAACATCACCTGTTAAATTAACTACTATTGTACCAGTATTAGTTGCTGTACATGTTACACTAAATGTTTTATTAGTATCTAATGCATCTGAAGAAGCATCTGCTTGATTTATTACACATCCACTTACTGGACCACTAGCAGTTACATGTACATTCCATGCTGCTGCAGCATTTACTTTTGCAGTAACAGTAAATGAATCTCCAACATATACACTTGTTGAACTAACTGATAAACTACAAGATGCAGCATATACATTAATTTTAAATGTACATATAAAAGCAACTAATAATATGATTAATATTCTTATATGTTTCATATACTCTCACCTATTATAAATTATACCATATTTTATGCATTAAAAAAAGGAATATTTACATTCCCTTTTAATAATCACTACGTCTTTCTATATTTAAAGATGCATCACTATCAGTTATTAAATATTTCATAAAAATACCTTGTGCAATAGCATCACCTTTTTTAATAGTTACTTCTTTATCTCCTTCGTTTTGTATTTTAACAAATATATGTCCTTCATTATCAGGATTATTATAATAATCAGCATCTATTACTCCTACTTGATTACATAATCTAATATTATATTTAAATCCCATAGAAGATCTAACTACTAATAATAATACTTCATCTTTATTCATAGAACATTTTAAACCTGTAGGTAATTTCATTACTTCATTTGGTTTAATAGTTATATCTTCTAATAAAAGAATATCATATCCAGCAGTTGAATCAGAATCTCTTTGAGGAATCATATATTCATCATATAATTCTTTATCATCTTTTACATCTTTTTTAAATTGTTCAAAACTTATTTTTTCAAAATCTCTCATATTATCACCAATTTAATTATAACATAAAAAAGATAGGAATCATCCTATCTTTTTTTCTTAAATAATAAATATATAACAACTACAACTACAATAATTGATGGAATAATAAATAATAATAGTTTAGAAATATTTAGTTTATTTACTTCTTCAGTAGTTGTTATTTCTTCAGTTACATCATTAGATTCTTTCTTTGTTACAGAAACAGTAATAAATGCTGTTCCACTATCTGATACTATTGAAACATTAGCAGTTCCTTCATTAACACCAGATATAACACCATTTTCTATTGTAACTATACTAGTATTATCACTTTGCCATTCTAATATTTGAATATTATCATTATTAACTATGATATCATTTAAATCATATGTTTCGCCACTATTTACAGTAACATTATTTGAGATAACACGTAAACTAGTCCCTTCTACTCTATCACTAGTTCCATTGACTGATATATATATAGTTCTTGATATATCATTTACAGTTGTTATCTTTAAATTAGTTATTCCTGCCTTTAATGCATGGACTATTCCTTTATCATCTACAGTAGCAATACTTTCATCCATAATTTCAAATGTTAAGACTGTTTCAGTAGCATTACTTGGTATTATATCTACTTGAAAATCAGTTTCTTCACCTTCATATAATTCAAGCCCATTTATAGGAATATTTAATCCTGTTGGATATATTTTATTATTCCTAGAAGTTGTTTTAGATTTTGAAACTGTTACTGCTACAGTTGCTTTCTTTCCGTTTGATGTTGTTGCAGTAATAGTTGCTTTACCTTCTTTTATTCCTTTTATTATACCATTAGAAACAGTAGCAATCGTAGTATTGCTTGATTTCCATGTAACACTCTTATTTGTAACATTACTTGGTAAAATAGTTGCTTTTATAGTAGCACTACTTCCAACGCTTAATTTAAATGTTGAATCAGATAGTCTTATTTCTGTTGCCAATACTTCCTTTGGTTTATCATCTTGAACAACTACTTTATATGTTATTGATTTACCATCATAACTAATTTTAACATTAGAAGTTCCATTTGATCTTGCATATAACTTTCCGTTTTTATACTCTAATACATTACTATTTGAAATATAAATATTATTCCCTTGATTAATAGTTTTTAATCTATCTGCTTTTCCAGACTTATAATAAAGTACATAATCAGCTTCAATTTGTTTGCCTTTTGTAGTAGTAATAGTAGTACTTCCATAATTATTATATATTTTATCTACATAATCAAATGAGTACATATATTTCCACCAGTTATTAAGATGTCCATCACTTGTATAACCAGTTATATGTGGAAATAAACTAAAATAAAATCTTTGATATAATCTATCATCTGCATTATAATTATCTACTCTTGGATAATTCTTATTTATTTCATTATTAAAGTATGTACTACTATTAACTTTTTCAAACTTATCTCCTGGAACATTCGGATAATTTAACCATTCCCTCCAGTTTGACATTACATATGTAGATTCAGAATATGAATACGCATCACTTGAGTTATATGTATAATGGGTATTTCCAACACCTGTAAGAGTCCCTCTATTATTATATGAAGTTAAAGAAAATTTTTCCCAATAATTAAGTTTATTATAATCAGCTTTAGTATTTATATTATAAAGATCTTTTTTATATATATCTTCCCACCAATTATAAAACTCTAAATCATATTCTTCATAATACTTTGATTTACCATACGCTCTACCCATTATTTGTTCCGAAGCATGACCAACTGAATGAAACATTGAATCAGGCCTGCTTATTTCCCATCCATAAACTGCAAAATTATCGCAGTCTTTTATAACTGGTTCGGCATTAAGTAAAAACGCGTTATTTCCAATTAACACTGCTTCACATAAACCTGTAGGAGGAATACTAAATATCCATACTTGATCGAATTCTTTTTTATTCTTTCGATTAACTAAATCAAATTTTTTAATTATATAATTATAATCTGCAGCACAAGCTTTATCTCCACCTTGTTTAAATAATGGATGGTTAGTTAAAGACCTATCACCTTTTTTCTTTGTTGAATCTGTTTTACCCATTTCAATATATGTTTCTTCATCATAACTATATGATTTTTTTCCGTTGCTTAGTTTTACTTGAAATGTATATCTAGGAAACTCATTCATATATTCTTTTTTTACAATTGTAGGTTTAAAGTAACCATGTGATGACTCTTTAAAGTCTGCTAGCATTGAATTAATTTGCTTATCAGTACTATAGCTTAGCCACTCACTAACTCTTGGATGTCCACCATTATTAGGATATAATGATTTATCTGAATATGCTGTTAAACAAACATTTAATATGAAAGCTATTTTGGCTTTACAAAGCTTTAATATAAGAAAATTATCTGCCGCAAATGCTGAAAAAATAAATGGGTATGTAAAGTCAAATCCAAATTGTTTCAATAAGAT
>CAMYVT010000031.1 GCA_947302515.1 uncultured Caryophanales bacterium | reverse complement strand
GTTTCAGTAGGAGTAGGACCAGGACCATAAAGAACAGGCTCATCTATATTAATACTTGTAGGAGTAGGAGCAGGTCCATATAATACTTGTTGATCTTCAATTCTTCCTAATTTTTTCTTTTCAGTATTTCCTTCTTCATTTTCAGGAGTGGTTTCTGGTTGAGTTGGTGGAGTAGTTTGAGTTTCACTCTTTTGCTTTACTGCTTTACCAGATAATGTATCTATTTCTTGTTTAAAGTAACTTACCTGATCAAGAATATTTTGTGCTTTCTCACGACATTGAACAACCATACGTTCTGGCATAGTAATATCAATAGAAGAATTACCTGATGTTACATCATAAAAACCTTCTGATTGAGATAGATTAATAACAGTACGATATAACATATCATCAACTTCACTAAACTCATTTCTTATAGAATCATAATAACTCAAAAATTCATCAACACGTTTTTCATTATAAGTAACGGTTAATCCATTATTAGTATTATTGTTCATCAGAATCACCTCCTGATTTGTACGTTCTATTTATTTTTAGAGATTCTTCTGCTTCTTCAAATTTATTAGCTACATTATTAGTTGCTTTATTAAAATTGTTAGCCACTGTATTATTAGTTGTTTTCTCAAACTTATTAGCTACTGTATTATTAGTTGCTTTTTCTAAAGTACTAACTGCTGTATTATTTGTTGTGTTTTCAGCAGGAGCACTACTTGCTCTTGTTTCATTAATTTTTTGTTGTTGCATTTTTTGCTCAATTTGTCTTGCTTCATCATTTAATATAGTTTGTTTTCTATTTAATGCTTTAATACCATCATTAATAAGATTATTAGCCAATTCAGAAAGATATAATGCAAGATCTCTAACAGATTGCTCAAATTGTTCTACTTGAGGTTCTAGTGTTCTACCACCAACAAAAAGAGTATCTGCACCTCCCATTTCTCTTAATTCTACAATTTCTTTAGCTATATCATTTAATCTTTCAACAGCAGCATTAAAATTCCTACAACTATCATTTATTGTATATAAATCAATATATTTAGTCGCATCATCAGCAGTAATATATTGACCACTAAATATTTCTACAGCCATAAACTAGCCTCCTAACATAAATAATTATATCATACAATTATATTGTTTCAAATATTTTATAAAAAAATAGCAAAAAAATTTTTATTATGTTATAGTAGATTAGAGGTGCAGTGAAATGACAAAGTTAACAAACAAAGAAAGAGTACAAAAAGAATATGATATGGAGCAACTCCATGATTATAGAAAAAAACTATATGAAAGACCAATGCTAAGACATCTATTCTTAGAATTAACATCTAGATGTAATGCCAGATGTGAACATTGTGGAAGTAGATGTGATGGTAATGAACAAGGTAAAGAATTAAGCGCTGATTTATTTAAGAAAGTTTTAAAAGAAGTAGCTGATTGTTATGATGCCAGAAATGTATTTCTAGATGTAACAGGTGGAGAACCAATGATGCGTAAAGAAATATATGATATTTTAAGTTATGCAGTAAGTTTAGGATTTAATTGGGGAATGACCACTAATGGTATGTTAATCAATGAAACAACAGCAAAAAAACTTGAAGAAGCAAATATGAGATCTGTATCAATAAGTGTAGATGGATTAAAGGAAACACATGAAGCATTTAGAAAAGTACCAAATTGCTATGAAAAAATATTTAAAGCAATAGATTTAATGGTAGCATCACCAGTAGTTGATATAGTTATGGTTACAACAGTTGTTACAAAGAAGAATATCGATGAATTAGAAGAATTATATCAATTATTAGTAAAACATAAAGTTCCAAGATGGAGAGTTGTAAATTGTGATCCAATAGGTAGAGCTAATGACAATAAAGATATGTTATTAGATATGGATGATTATAAAAGATTATTCAAGTTCATTGAAGAAAAACAAAAAGATGGAAAAATGGAAGAAGTATCTTATGGATGTTCTCATTTCTTAGGACTTAATGGTGAAAAGAAATATAGAAACTTCTATTTCTTCTGTATGGCTGGTTTATATGTAGGTAGTGTTTTAAGTAATGGAGATATATTTGTATGTCCAAATGTTCCTAGAAGACCAGAATTAATACAAGGTAATGTTAAAAATGATAGTTTTGTTGCCGTATGGGAAACTAAATATAAAGAATTTCGTAACGAAAATAGAACAAGTAATAGTAAATGTAAGAGATGCAAATATTGGGATTATTGTGGAGGAGATTCTTTCCATACCTGGAATTTTGATGAAAAGAAACCAAATATTTGTTTAAAACCAATATTTAAAGACATATAAAAAAGAATGATTAATCATTCTTTTTTTATCTTGAACCACCAGTATGTTGATCATCATTAGTATTACCACCTTGTAAATCTCTTAAACCTTCAGCAACCATTCTATCTATTTCTCCTCGAGAAAAATAAGCTCCATATTCATCTTGCATATCTTTAAATATTCTATTAAAATTAGAATTTATTGCAGATATTTGAGCAACAGATATTTTACTTCCAAGCCTTCCTAAACGTAAATTAGTAAATTTAGCAAGTCTACCCATAACAAATCTAATATCTGGACCCAAAGCTCTTAATGCATCTTGTTCATTAGAAAATTCATTACTTTTACATCTTGCAAACATTGAATCTAATTTAGTACATAATTCCTTCCATGTATATCCTTCACTAGCCATTACACTATCAAAAACTCTTTCAATATGCATTGGATCAAAAACAGAACCAAATAAGAAATCATTTGTAAAGACTCTACTACCATCTCTCAATGTAGTAACATGATCAAATATACCAACACCACTAGCTGCTAATTGATCATAACTAACAAAACCATCATTAGAAAAAGCAGCTATAGTTAATCTAGTAATTGAAGTGAAAATTGAATAACCAGTTGCAGGATTTCCCCATTCACTTTGTCTGCTTTTAAGCATAGCATCAATACTTCTTTGATTTTGAACTGTTAATAATTGATTATTTGCCATAGAAGCAATTATATCAGTCATAGTTTCAGTATAAATTAATCCATATTCAGTTACGATTGGTTCCCTAGTAGTTGGGTTTATACCATGAATTTCTTTAATTCCACCCATACTATTTTTAACATGTACGCCATCTCTATCTATACCATCTTGATATTTTGCTCTAATTCTAGATAATATTTCAACAAAAGCATGAGCAAATTCATGAGTACAATCATGCATAGCATCATGAGTTCTTATTCCTCTATCAGGAAAACTTTCTATTCCTCGTAATCCTCTAAAGAAAATAAATAGTCTTTGTGACATTTCATCTTCTCCATTTACAAGTTTTAATAAAGCACATCCTCCTTTTTTTTTATCAGTTATTAAAGGATAGGGCTCAGTTTGATCTAATATATCTATTCTAGAAATAAGAGATTCAAATATACTTTTAAAATTATTTATATCACGAATATTGTTTTTGCCAAAAATTAGTAAAGCTAAGGCATAAAAAGCACTATTAGCTAATTGTTCATCTAGAGGATCTACAAAAGATAAATTTAATCCATCCATATAATATCACCAATTATATTATATAATTTATTATTAATATTATCAACAACATCATTAATAATACAAGTGTAAAGTTATAATATAAATGTTATAATAATTAGAGAAAGGAGTGGTATTATGAATACTTATATTAAAGGTCATTATTCAAAATCAATATTTGAATCAAATACTGGATATATAATAGGAATATTTAAAGTATCTGATACCAACTCCGAAGAATTAGAAAATTATATAGGTAGATCAATAACATTCACAGGATATTTTCATGAATTAAATAATATTGATACTTATATTTTTTATGGTAAATTAGTTAATCATGAAAAATATGGAGAACAATTTCAAGTAGATAATTACGAAAGATGTAAACCAGAAGAAAAAGATTCTATTATAGAATTCTTATCAAGTGGTCTATTTAAAGGAATAGGTGAGAAGAAAGCAACTAATATTGTTAATGCTTTAGGTAAAGATACCTTAAAAACAATTATTAATGAACCAAATAATTTAATATTAATACCAACTATTACTAAAAAAGATATAGATGTTTTATATAATAAATTAAAAGAATATGAAGAGAGTTATGAAATAATATTATTTTTATCAGAAAAAGGATTTTCTACTAGAGATTCTATGATTATATATAATACTTATAAAAAACAAACAAAAGAAATAATAGAAAAAAATATTTATCAAATAATACAAGATATAACTGATATTACTTTTAAAAAAATAGATATTATTGCTATAAAAAATGGTATAAAAAAAGATGATTATATTCGTATTAAAGCAGCAATTATATATATTATGGAAGAAGTAAGTAATACATATGGACATAGTTATTATTATTATGAAGAAATATGCAATTATCTTCCAAGAGTATTAGGAATAGTACCTGAAGAAAAAAATATTATTAAATGTTTAAATGAATTAGAAAAAGATATTTTAATAGTAAATGTAGAAGAAAAATATTATTTAAAAGAAATGTATAATGCAGAAACACTTATTGTTAAAAGACTAAGATTATTAAATTCTAATAAAGAACAATCAAGTAAGAAATTAGATGAAACGATAAAAGAATTAGAAGATTTATTAGATATTAAATATAATGAAGAACAAATTCTTGCTATAAAGAAGAGTTATCAAAAAGATTTATTAATAATAACAGGTGGTCCAGGCACAGGAAAGACTACTATAATGCATGGAATTTGTGAATTATACAGATTAATGAATAAATATTCATATGAAAAACTAATAGATAAAATTGCTTTACTAGCACCAACTGGTAGAGCAGCCAAACGTATGAGTGAAGCAACTAATTTACCAGCAAGTACTATTCATAGATTTTTAAAATGGAATAAAGATACAAATAGATTTCAAGTAAATGAATATAATAAATCTAAAGTAGAATTTGTTATCTTAGATGAATCAAGTATGATAGATACTTATTTATTTGCAAATTTATTAAAAGGAATATCCAGTAATTGTAAAATAATAATTGTAGGAGATGACCATCAATTGCCTAGTGTTGGTCCTGGACAAGTACTACATGATTTAATAGAAAGTAAAAAACTAGATGTAGTAGAACTAAAAGAATTATATCGTCAAGGAAAAGACTCTAATATAATAAATTTAGCCTATGATATTAGAAATAAAGAAATAAATAAAGATATATTTAATGTAGAAGAAGATCTTACATTTATAGAATGTAATGATAATGAAGTAATGAATTATATTACTGAAATAACTAATACATATAAAGATTTATCATATAAAAAATATCAAATCTTAATACCTATGTATAAAGGACTAAATGGTATAGATGAAATTAATAATAAAGTGCAGTCTATTTGTAACTCAAAAGATAAAACTAAAAAAGAATTAAAGCAAGGAGAAGTAACACTAAGAGAAAATGATAAAGTAATACAATTAACTAATATGCCAGATGATAATGTATATAATGGAGATATTGGTTTAATAGATAGTATTTATACAACTCCTAAGAAAGAAATAAGAATAGATTTTGATCATAATATAGTAAAATATACTCCAGCGAACTTTATTAATTTTAGATTAGCTTATGCTATTAGTATACATAAATCTCAAGGATCAGAATTTGATATAGTAGTATTACCAATAGTAAAAGGTTATAGAAAGATGCTATATCAAAGATTAATTTATACAGCAGTTACTAGAGCTAAAAAGAAATTATTTATAATAGGAGATTTATCAGCTTTAGAATATGCTTCTAAAAATACAGAAACAGATATTAGAAGAACAACAATAAAAGATTTTTTAGTAGATGGAATTAAATAAATATGATACAATTTTAGAGGTGATTTAATGATTACAATAAAAAGTGAAAGAGAAATAGAATTAATGAGACATGCAGGAATGTTAGTATCAGAAATGCATAAGTTTATTAAACCTTATATTAAACCAGGAATATCTACAAAAGAATTAGATGAGTTATGTGATAAATTTATTAGAGATCATGACGCTATTCCAACTTGTATTGGTTATAATGGCTATCCTGCAGCATTATGTACTAGTTTAAATGATGTTGTAGTACATGGAATACCTCATAAAGAGGACATTTTAAAAGATGGAGATATTATTACAATAGATGTAGTAATCGGATATAAAGGTTATCAAGGTGATGCTGCCTGGACATATGCTGTAGGTGAAATAGATGATGACAAAAAGTATTTAATGGAATATACAGAAAAATCTCTATATGAAGGATTAAAAATGGTAAAACCCGGAAATAGAATAGGAGATATTTCTTCAGCAGTACAAAAATATGCAGAAGATCATCATTTAGGAGTAGTAAGAGAATTGTGTGGTCATGGTATCGGACAAGAAATGCATGAAGAACCAGAAGTACCAAACTTTGGAATACCACATACAGGAGCTTTACTAAAACCTGGAATGGTAATCTGTATTGAACCTATGCTTACCTTTGGTAGAAGAGAAATATATGTAGAAGATGATGGCTGGACTGTAAGAACAATGGATAATAGTCCAGCAGCTCACTATGAACATACTGTTTTAGTAACAGAAGATGGTTATGAAATATTAACTCCAAGATTAGATAATTAACGTAAAAACAAATGTTTTTTACGTTTTTTTATTACAAATATAAAAAAAAAAGATATAATTAAATAAGGTGATAATATGAAGAAATGTGTATTATTATTAATAAACGGATTAGGTATAGAAAAACCTGGAAGTTATAGTATTTCTATAGATCAAACAATGCCACAATTATCTAGAGTAAAAGAAACATCATATTTTACAACAGCAATAACAAGTTCTCTAGAATATAGAAGTGCATATCAAAGATTCTTTCTAGGAGATACTTATAAATCAGAAATAAATTATATTAATAATAATGTAATTAATGATTCATTAGTAAATAATCCAGTATATCAATCATTAAATGTATCAACAAAAAAAGAAAATACAAAATTTCATATTTTTATAGAACCAACTAATGATAAAGTAGTAGATGAAGTTAATGGTTTAGTAACAAAATTAGCTTTTGATCAAAATAAAAAAGTATATCTACATTTAATGCTTGGGCAACAAACAGTAACAGAATATGATAAGTTAATAGATATGGTTAATTATATAAAATTCCATCTACATGGAAATGTAACCTTAGGTTTTATTATGGGTAAAGAATATTTACCAGATAATTTAGGAAAAAATGAATTAGATTATATTAAAAAACTATTCTTTATGTGTTCAGCAGAACGATGGACAGAAACAGACAAAAAATTACAAAGTTTAAAAGAAACTAATGTAAGGCCTTGTGTAGTACAAGGATTCTGTGCTAATAATGAGTGCTTTATATCCAATGGAGATACAATTATGTTCTTTAATACCAGAAGAAATAATTATGATAATTTGATAAAAGGATTATTACAAATGGCTCCAGAAGCATTTAAAGAAGAAGTAGATTTATCATTCTATTCATTAATAAAACTATATACTAATTATAATATTCCATCATTCATAGAAAATATTGAATATGCTGATAGTTTAGCCAATATTTTATTAGCACATCAAAAGAAAGCAGTTATATTTGCAGATAAAGAAAATATTAATCTAGTAAATTTCTATGCTAATGGATTTAATTCAGTAAACAATCCAATAATTAATTTTATGTTAAAAGATGATAAATTATATAAAAAAGAGTATATTGAACAATTACTAGATAACACTCCATATGATTTATATATCTTTGATTATCATATGGATGTATCAAAAGATATAAATCATTTAAAAGAGCAATTATCTAAATTAGATATAATTATAGGTTATTTAGCAGATGTATGTGTAAATAAATATTCATTGTTTATAACTTCTTTATATGGATTAAAGAAAGAATTACCAATAGCAGAATATAATAATGAAGTAGTAACAATAGATTATGAAATGCAAATACCAATATTCTTCTTTGATTATAATTATCCTAAGAGTAAATTCTATTTATCTCCAGGAGAAACAAATGATATATTATCATCTGCTCTAAACTGTATAACAGATGATAATAAAATATATTCATTAATTAAAGAAAAAGGGATATTAAATAATCTTATGAAGGCATTAAAATAAAAATACAATTAAATTGTATTTTTTTATGATAAAATAGAAAAAGAGGTATTTATATGAAAAAAATAGTTTTAGCTTCCAATAATCAACATAAAATAAATGAAATAAAAGAAATATTAAAAGATTATGAAATCTTATCTTTAAAAGATATTGGATATACAGATGATATTGAAGAAACAGGAGAAACATTTGAAGAAAATTCTTATATTAAAGCAAAAACAGTATTTGATTATCTAAAAAATAATAATGAAAAAATGATGGTAATAGCAGATGATTCTGGTTTATATTGTAAAGGAATAAATAATGCTCCAGGAGTATTAAGTGCTAGATATGCAGGAGATCATAATAATCAAGCAAATAGAGATAAATTAAGAAAAGAATTACAAGGAAAAGATAGATCAGCTTTCTTTAATTGTTGTATTACCTTAATAAGAGATGAAAATGATTATGAACAATTTATTGGTATTACTGAAGGTGAAATCATAGATGAAGAAATGGGTAAAAAAGATTTTGGATATGATTGTATATTCTTATCAAAAGATTTAGGTAAAACATTTGGAGAAGCAACAGAAGAAGAAAAGAATAGTGTATCTCATAGAAGAAGAGCTCTTGAAAAACTAAAAGCTGCACTAGAAAAATAGTAGAATTTAAAATAACATATGTTATAATACATATAGTAGGAGTGAGAGTATGGACATAATTAAATATATATTTTTAGGATTATTACAAGGTTTTACTGAACCATTACCAATATCAAGTAGTGGTCATATTTATATATTAAAAACAATATTAAATACAACCTCATTTTTTAATGATTTAACTCTAGAAATATTTTTAAATTTTGCTTCATTTATAGCAATATTATTTATATTTAAAAAAGATGTAATAAGACTAATAAAAGGATTCTTTAATTATATTAAAACTCATGGAAAAGAGTCAAAAGAAGAATTTAAATATTGTTGGTTATTAGTAATAGGTACTATACCAGTAGCAATATTTGGATTTTTAGTTAAAGATAGATTGGAAGATATTTTAGCAAGAAATATTTTCATAGTAGGAATTGGATTCTTTGTAACAGGTTTAGCATTATTACTTGCTATGAATACAGATGGTACTAAACAAGATAAGGATATAACTATAAAAGATGCAATAATGATAGGTCTATATCAAGCTGTATCTATAGTACCAGGAATATCTAGATGTGGTATTACCTTAGTAGGATGTTTCTTAAATGGATTTGATAATAAAACAGCATTAAAATATTCATTTATGTTATATCTACCAGTAAGTTTAGGAACTATGATAACAGGATTTAGTGAATTTAAAGCACAATCAGCAGATCTATTATTAATACTTTATTATTTAATAGCAATGATAGCTGCAGGACTTCTTACATATATAACATATAATTGGTTAACTAGAATAATTGAAAGAGGAAAACTATGGAGATTTTCAATATATTTATTCGCAATAGCAATCTTCACAGTTATGCTATTTATATAAGGGGGTTAGAATATGAATAAAAGTATGTCAAGAACAAAATTTTTAATTCTAACTATTGCCTTCTATATAGCATTATATATAGTTATAAAACTATTCATTGTCTATACACAAGACTTATATATGGAAAATACAGTATATGATAAAAAATATAATATAGGTAAAGTATTAGTAGTAGACAAATATACAAAAGAAGAACAAGAAGAAACAGATTATTTTGAATCTCAAGCAACAAATTATTCAATGAAAGTAAAAAATTACTTTAATGATTTTGAAGCAGGAGATTCAGATGTAAATTATGAATATTATTTATTATATAATGATGAAAACAATGTAGATGCTGCATTTATGATGGGGCAATTTGAAACTCAAATTCATAGTATAAATAATTATGATGAATCAAGTTATTATTATGAATTTAATCATTTCCCATTATATATATCTAGTGTATTAAGAGGAAATTTCTTAAGTAAATATAATATAAATAATGATGTAGATTTAATAAAACATATACGTGAAAGAGAAAAAGAAGATGGACGTTTCTTAACACCAATAGTTAAAATTAAAGAAAATTATTTCTTTAATTTTGTAGAAACTCAATTTCCAAGTTTAGATAATATAACTTATATAGAAGGAGATTATACTGGTTATATAATAGAAATGGATACATATAAACAAGCAAATATAATAAAAGGAAATAAACTATACTCATTAACATTCTATAAATTAGATTATTTTACTGAAGATAAAATAAATGATATTTTAAGATCATTAGTAATAGAAAAATAAAAGAACTATAAAATAGTTCTTTTTTAGTGTAAAGTAAAACAATTAAGTAAGCTAAAAACCTACATATTATTATATAATATAAGTATGAAAACTATTCTAAAGAATAAGATAAGATATAGATTTAGTCACAAGAAAAGAAATATTATGATATTCCTTGTTTTTGTATTGTTCTTAGGAATAGGATATTCTACTTTGGGTACAGATCTAGGAATAAGTGGTTCAATTAATCTAGAAAAATATAAAGAACCAATTATTAGAGTGACAGCATCAAATGATAAAACAGCTTTTAGAGCAGATACCTACAGAAATAAAATAAAAATAGTAAATTTAGATGATGAAATAAATCCACCTAATAATATAGTAGCAAGTTGGGATATAGGAG
>CAMYVT010000030.1 GCA_947302515.1 uncultured Caryophanales bacterium | reverse complement strand
GAAAATGGTATTGTTAACTATTATGATGGAGTTATTAAAGCGGCTAGTGGTACTAATTTCTGTATTTTAGGAAATGTAACTAATATACCAAATGGTTATACTATAAAGACAAGAGTGGTAGATGAAATGGCAGAAGCATATTTAGATAGAGAATAAAAGTAAAACTTAATATAGAGGTGATAATATGTCTCTAATAGAAATAGTTAGAAGAATAAAGGGTACAGATAAAAGAATACTTGCATTAAAAGAAGAAATAGAAATAATGCAAAACGAAGCATTAAAGAAAAATATTTACTCTGTATTTGATTTTGATACAGTAAGAAATTCACTACAGCAATGTGAACAATTAAATGATTTTGATAAGTATAGCTTCTTTTATGAAGTAGGTAAAAATATAGAAAGATTTAATAAATTACCAATAGAAATAGGTGAGTATATTAATGATCTAATGAATGATCCTAATAACATAACAGCTATTCACAGAACATATCTTGGACCAGTAGAATTAATAGATGGAGTACCTACAAATCCTTACCTATATGATATTTCCAAAGATGGTTTAATTAATAATGGACATATAATGTATGGAGCTTATCAAGAAACTCCATCTCTTTCATTAACAACAACTCCATTAAGAGGTTTAGGAGATTTAGTAAATTTATTTTCATCATATAAAAATAATAATATTGTAATAATATTACAATTTCCTAAAGAACAAGTAAAAGACAATTTAGCATTCGTAAATCCAGAAGATAGTGAAACTATATATAGAAGAGATGGTAGTTTATGCTATATTAGACCAGAATATATAATAGGAGCTATTGTTAAAGGGGAAGGACAAGATACATTTTATACTAGGGAACAATTTTTACAAATGAATAATATGTCTAAAAATAATAAATAAAAGTATGTATTTAACATACTTTTTTTGATATAATCATAGTGCACTGTTTTAGGAGTGATTACATGAAAACAATAAATGGTAAACTATACGGAATATTTAAATGGAATTTTCAAGAATTAATACAAAACGTTATTGGATTAATTATATTTTGTGCAGGTATTAATTTATTTGTAGAACCTAATCATTTATATAGTGGTGGAGTATTAGGACTTGCTCAGTTATTAAATAAATTTATAAATGATTTAACAGGTATTAATACTTATTTAACTGCAATAATATATTTATTAATTAATATTCCATTACTTATAACAGCATATTTTTCTATTAGTAAAAGTTTCTGCGCAAGAACATTATTTACTGTAGGGCTACAAACTATAGTATTAGATATAATTCCAATACCAGCTCAACCTCTAGTAAATGATATTCTTACTAATGTTTTAATTGGAGGTACTTTAGTAGGTGTAGGTATTGCTCATATCTTATCTTCTACTGGATCTACTGGAGGAACTGATATTATAGGAATAATACTAACATCAAAGAATCCTAAATTTAGTGTAGGAAGATTTGGTATGGCCTTTAATGCAGTAGTATTTGGTATCAGTGGTATTTTATATGGTATATCTATTATGATTTATTCTATTATGTATTCAATTGTAGAAAATATTTCTATTGATAGATTACATGATCAAAATGTAAGTACATGTGTTACAATGTTTACTAAAAAAGAACCAAAAGAAATAATTAATTTTATTAAGAAAGATTTAGATAGAGGAGCTACTACATGGGAAGGAAAAGGAGTATATGATAATACTAAATCATATATTACCTATATAGCATTATCTAGATATGAATTACATAAATTGGAGAAGTTTATTGAAGTAACACATCAAGATGTATTCTTAGTAAAAAATGATTATATTGGAGTTGAAGGTAATTTTAAAAAGAGATTATCTAAATAGAAAAGGAGAATTACTATGAATAGAATAGGTATTATCTTCGCCATGGAAGAAGAACTTAATGAATTATTAAAACAAGTAAAATTAATTAATGAGTACAAGATATTTGATTTAACTTTCTATGAGTGTAGTTTAAATGAAAAAAAATTAATAATGGTACAAGCAGGTATAGGTAAAGTAAATGCTGCTAGATGTACTCAAATATTAATAGATAATATGGATATAGATTGTGTATTTAATATAGGTGTTGCTGGATCAGTATCAAAAGATGTAAAAGTATGTGATATAGTAATAGGAGAAAAATTAGTACAACATGATTTTGATATTACAGCTTTTAATCATGAAAAAGGATATATTCCAAATATTGGTAAAGTATATATTGAAAGTGATCCATATCTTATTAAGATAGCAGAGTCTACTAAAATAGATAGTACTGTTCATAAAGGAGTAATAGCATCAGGTGATATATTCTGTACTGAAGAAAAGATGAGTAATAAAATTGCAACTAAGTTTAATGCATTATGTGTAGAAATGGAAGGAGCAGGTGTTGCTCAAGTATGTTACTTATCCCATATACCATTTTTAGTAATAAGAAGTATATCTGATTCTCCTAATGAAGATGATAATAATAAATTAACTTATGATGAATTTTTAAATATAAGTTCTAATAAAGTAGCAAATTATTTAAAAAATATAATTAATAATATCTAGTAATTTGAATTATTCCTTAAAACATGGTATAATATCAACCAGTTTTAGGGGTGGTTGTATGTATAAATTAAAATTAGCATCAACAGATAAAGAAATATTAGAATTTGAGAATTTAAGATCACAAGTATTTGATAAAGGTAAAACTATAGATAGTATTAAAGATGCTACATATGCTAAATATATAAAAAGTGGAGACGCTTTAGCATTTAGATGTTTAAAAGAAGAAAAATTAGTAGGTGGATTATTAATACTATTAGATGATGATAATATTAATATTCATAGATTGTTTGTAGATAAAAAAGAAAGAGGACAAGGAGCAGGAAGTTTTATGTTAGATTATGTTATTAAACATAAAGAGTTCTTTGAAGATTACTATGCTACAGATATAAATGGTATTATAATAGAACCATTAGATACAAGTATAGATTATTATTTTGATAAGGGATTTGATTATTCTGGATATCAAATGTTTAAAAAGTATTAAAAATAAAAGGAGAAAATATGAAAGCAATGATAGGGACAATGAATCCCGGTAAAATTGAAGGAGCAAAGAAAGCATTAGAAGCATACTATGAAGATGTAGAAGTATTAGGTTATAAAGCAGACTCTGAAGTAGGTGATCAACCAGTATCAGAAGAGACTTTAGCAGGAGCAAGAAATAGAGCTTTAAATACTATGAAATATGCTTTGGATAATAATGTTGATGTTGATTTATTTATGGGTATAGAATCAGGAATAATAGAATTATATGGAACATGGTATATTGCTAATGCAGCCGTAGTAATAGATAATAATGGTTATGAAAGTATAGGTTATGGACCAATATTCCCAGTACCTAATAAATATGTAGATGAAATTATTAGATCAGATTTTGGACATGTAATGGAACAAATATTTAATGAGAGTAATCTAGGACAAAGTGTTGGAGGAGTAGATGGCTTAACTAATCATTCAATAAGTAGAATAGATATAACTAAAGAAGCATTTATTATGGCTCTAACACAACATACAAATAATTATTGGAATGATAAAACAGGTAGAACTTTATAGTTCTACTTTTTTATTATATTTGTTATTAATATAATGTTAATAACAGTATTGACATGATAAGCATTTTATGTTATAATATGAAACCGTAAATGGGAGTAGTCCTTAGATGTAATAATACGTCATTACGTTTATTAACCGTATTATTAGAATTGTTATTCGGACAAGACTTTTACAAAGTAAAGGTCTTGTCTTTTTATATTACTTTTTATCAAGACCTTTATAAATAAAAAATGAAGGGAATGATGAAAATGGAAAAAGTAACAGTATTTATGGGAGGAACATGTGCTGATTCTACATGGAGAGAGGAATTAATGGAAATGTTAGATTTAAGTGTAGTTGAACCATTTAATCCAGTAGTTCCAGATTGGACACCTGAATGCCAAGCAGAGGAAGATTATCATAGAATTACAGATGATATTTGTTTATATGTAATAACTCCAGAAGGAACAGGATTCTATTCATTTGTAGAAGCTGTTGATGATAGTAACAAACGTCCTGAAAAAACAATTCTTTGTGTTTTACAAGAAGCTAATGGTCATAGATTTGAAGGACATAACTTAAAATGTGCTTTAAAAACTATGAAACTAGTTGCAGATAATGGAGCATTTGTTGCAGAGGATTTAAAACATGTTGCTACTTACATTAATGGTATAAAAAAACAAAGACCAACAACAAAGAAAAAGCAATAAAAAAAGAACACCATTTGGTGTTCTTTTATTTTATATAATTCCTCTCGTTAATAATAGATTATATAGTAAATAGAAGAATATTGCTACTAATACAATAGCAATTATTCCTTTAATAATTTTAGCTGTATTAGACTCTCCTTTTTCAACTTTAACTGGTTCACTAACAACAGGATTGGTATCAGGAACTATATCTATTAAGTTAGGAGTAGCTTCTCCAGTTAATCTTAAATCTTTATTTAGAGGTAAACCACATTTAGGGCAATGAGTTTCATTAACATTAACATCAATACCACAACCAGAACATCTCATATTAATACCTCCTTATTCTTATTTTGTTGGAGCTTTTTCTTCAGAATCAATAGATTTAATTAACCCATCAAGATTACGTGCTATAGAGTCTCCTAAACCATCATAATGAAGTCTTACACAACATGATGGAGTATGTCCATCATTAAAATCTTTTATCTCTTGATTAAACTGTTTAATTCTATCTAGTTGGTATGCATTACAATTTTCAGGAATAAATATTTCAGATGGTTCTTTTCCAATAATTGATTTCATACATATTAAAACACAATTATAATCTTGAGTAACAATATCTCTATAATCCTTTTTCTCATCTTTAAAATCAACTTTATCCCCAAAAGAACGATGTATCATTCTTCTTGCTGCTTTTTTATCATCAAAACTTAAATCAGTAAACTCTCTATATTCTTCATCAGGAGAAATCATAATAGTAATACCTTTCCCCACATTAACAAGATCTAAACTATCTTCATAAAACTGTTTAATATCTTTAGCAGCTCTGTTTCCTCGTACTTTCATATTTAATTCTGCTAATTCTTTTCTTTTTCTATGTAATTCTTTAATTTTTGCATTCAACTTAGTCATATATCATTCCCACCTTCTATTTATATTATATCACGTATTTATAAAATACAAAAAAGAAGTTATTAAATCACTTCTTTATTTTAAATTTATTCTTAATAGAAGGCATATCTTTATGGAATCGAACTAAGTATTCGATTCTTTTATTTTGTTCTCTACAAAGTTCTTCATATTTATCATCCCATGATAAAGGATAAGCATCTTCTAATTTTAAATGTAATTTATCTAACCACTCAGTAATTACTTCTTCTGGATTTTTATCTTTACTTTTATTTTCTATTTCTAAACATAAACCAAAAGGATACTCATCAACAACAATCTCAACATCTTTATTTTCATATACAGTTCTATATCTTTCATAACTCTCTAATAAAAATAAATGTAAGACATTGGTAAGAATAAAACATAATTCATCATATTGATCTTTTTTAAATTCCACTTCAATTTCTTCTTCATTATGAATATTTTCACCTACATGTACTCTTCTTTTCCAACTAACCATACATTTAGAAGACTTTTCACCAATAGTTTGTCTAACCCTAAATCTACCATCAATTTCTTTACTATAAAAATCATAATCTCTCATCGGATGATTATATTGATCAGTACATTCATAAAATCTACCTTTACTTTTTAATTCTTTAAAAGAATCTAAAAGTTTAATAATATCATCTTTACTATCTATAGAATAATAAAATCTAACTTCAGTTTCCATTATATTCCTCCCATATACTATTAACCTCTAAATATTCTTTTTCAGAATAACAACATAAAGTAACATCAATTAAGTAATCAGGATACTTACTAGTAAAAAGTTTATATGCATTTAAACATTCTTTAGCAGATACTTTAGCAGGATATTCTAAATTACCCCCATATATTCCAGAACTAATAAGAGGGAAAGCAATACTATGTAAGTTATTATTTCTTAATAAATCTAATGAATTATAGTAAGCATCTCTTAATATATCAAAAGCATTAGGTGTAATAGAAAAATTAGGACCTACAGCATGAATAATATATTTAGTATTATTAATATTAAAAGATGGAGTAATAACAGCCTCTCCATCTTTTAATGGAGTAGTAATCTTATTACAAGCATTAGTTAATTCATCATATCCAGCCATACTAAATATAGCCCCACATATACCACTACCAGCAACTAAATTTTTATTAGCAGCATTAACAATAGCATCAACATTTTGAGTAACACATGAATCATGTATATATTTTATTCCCATATAATCTCTCCTATAATAATTATATCATTTTCTAAAAAAAAGAAGCAATATTGCTTCTTTTTTACTTAGTAATTTCTTTAAGTTTTTTATCAAGTATCAGACTAATTTCTTTTACATCTCTTCTAATTATCAATACATCAATTATAGTAATAATTGAATGAATAATAAGCATAATTCCTACAAATAAAGTAAGAGAAACTGTTGCTTCAAATGGATTTAATATTACAATAAAACCTACTATTAAATCTAGTATTCCTAATATTAATATTTGAATCCATGGAAGTTTAGTTCTACTAAGCTTTAATGCCATCTTAATATAATTAATACTTGTAATAATCATCCATATACCAATTACTATAGTAAGCATTACTGGTACTACACTGGGCTTACATAGAAGATAAACACCTAATAGTATAGATAAAGTTCCAGTAATAAAACCTTCAAATGGAAAATAATAACTAATAGTTTTAATATCTAAATATATAAAACTAATTCCAAATAGAATAATACATACAGCAACAACTATTCCAAAAGTTTCAATTGATAATTGTGGAAAGATGATCATTATTAAACCAACAATAAAAGCTATAAGTGAAGAGATTATGATAGATTCAATAGTTTCATAAAATCTTTCTTTCATGATAGATACTCCTTTCTAATAATAGTATATAATATGATACTAATAATGTATAGAAATTATATTTTATACAAATAAAAAAGAATATAAAGATAGAATATAAGTCTTTTGCATTATATTTCATTTTAGTATATAATAAAAGCAATGTTATTATCATTTTGTTAAGAACTTATAGGAGGTAGGTTAAATGTTAGAAGTAAAATATCCAGTGAAGTATGCATTACTTCCAATTAAAGCACGTAGAACAAATAAAAGAGGAGAAGAATTCTTTATAGATGAATGTTATATTGTATCAAAAGCTTATGTATTAGAAGAACATAGAAAGTATTTAGAAGATGGAACTTATAGTGTTAATTATAAAATATGCTTTCCATATGTAGTATATACAGATGGTATTAATTTAGAAAAGAGAACACCAAGACTTCATTCGAGTAAAGATTATGAGACAACATCTTTCTATTTATATGATAGTTTAGAAGATGCCAAAGCAGCTAAAGAGAAAAAGAATGTATTAATATCAGAAAGTGTAGTTGAAAAGTATCAACCATTTGAAGATAGTATTTTAGAGCTAACAGAAGATATGGTTGTTGATAATAAAGAAAGACAAAAAATAAAATATATTACTGGAAGATAAAATGATAGTATATAGAATATGTGATAAAGAAGAAGTAGAACAAATATTACAAGATAATAACTTTAATCATGTAGGAAACTATGGTTCAAAATATAAAGATAAAGATATTAATACCCATGATTATAAAGAAAATGAAAAGTATCTTCATTTTTTTAAAAATAAAGATGCTATATGTTTTATGAGTACAGTAGAAGGAAGATGTATTTGCACTTATGATATCCCAGAAGAAATATTAGAAGAAAGTGTTGGAGTAGGACAATACTGGGAATATTTAAATTTTAGATATCTTGTTAATGAAGAAGAATATGCTATAAAAACAAGAAGATTAGAATATGATTTTTTAATACAAGTGGATGAAGTAATTAATTATATAGATGCAGAAGATTATTTATTTGATCATTCACTAGAAGGATTTGTAAAAACAATTTATCAAAAAGAAAAACAAAAAGTAAAAAGACTACCTAATTAGTAGTCTTTTTGACTATTTGTAGAAAAAATGGTATAATAAGAAACGTAATAAATCAATTAGTTATTCGCGTTTTATTACCGTGACACATATTTGTGGGGTTAATAATGATAAGAACCTTAGAATCTCATCATGAATGACAAAATATAAGCACAAGAATTTTGTGGTAGATTTTTGTTGTTCATGAAAGGAGGTTCTTTTTTAATACCACAATAAATATAAAGAAAGAGGTAATATTATGAAACAAGAAAATGAGTTAAATTATTATGAAGAAATAAAAGATTGGGATTTCAGCAGTTTTGAAATAGAAACAGAATCATTAACAAATTGGGATCTATATGATTTATTAAAAAAAATAACTAATAAGAATTCAAAAGTATTAGATTTAGGAACAGGTGGAGGAGAAAAAGTATTAAGTTCTTTTCCAGAGTGTTCTGAAATCTTAGGAACTGATTTTTCAAAAGAAATGATAAAAACTGCAAATAAGAATTTAGAAAAAAGTGGAAGAAAAAACATATCATTCAGATTAATGGACAATCTAAATATGGATGTAGAAGATGGTTATTATGATGTAGTAGTTGCAAGAAATACAGTAACAGATCCAAAGCAGATTTATAAAGCTTTAAAACCAGGAGGATACTTATTATTAAGAGGAGTAGACAAGGATGATTGTTGGAGCCTAAAACTATTATTTGGAAGAGGACAAGGTTATCCTTATGAAAAACCAATAAGTTTAATAGACTATGAAAATGTATTATCAGCAGATTTTAAAGATGTAGAATTAGTTCCAATACACAAAAGAGAATATTTTAAAAATAAATTTTTATTCAAAGAATTTTTAAAGAAAGTACCAATAATAGATGATTTCAGTGAAGAGTTTGGTGATAATAAAGATTATTATGCTCCTGATATTGATGATGAATTATTAGAAAAATACATAAAAGAAAACACTTATGATGGAAGAATAAGATTAATAAGAAGATACTATGGAATAATTGCTAGAAAGAAATAATCTTTTATAAAAGGAAATGTAAATACATTTCCTTTTTATATTACATTATGATAATATTTAATAGTAAGAAGGTGTTTTATGAAAAGAAGTATTGTTATAATAGCAATTATTGTAGTTATATTATCAACTATTAGTATGATTATATTAGTAAATAAAAATAATAATATAGATAATACTATTCCAAATGACTATATAGCGGTATTTAAAGGAGAAACAGGAGAAATAGTACATACTACTTATCTATATGAAAAGAAAGTAGTAAAGAAAAACAAAAAAACAAAATATAAATATAATTATATAAATACAGTAAGTACTCTAAGTGGATATGATAGTGTTAATTGGGAAGAAAAAGTAATAAAGAAAGATAAATTAAAAAAGAAAAAAGATATATTTAAAAAAGCTAAAAAGAATAGTGCTACTTCATATGTTAAATATCTAAAAGATGGTCAAGTATATACATTTGAAGAATTTAAAAATATTTGGAAGTAGGTAATAGTAATATGTCTAAAACAAGAGAATTTTCATTTGATATTCTAAGAGTAGTTGCTATGTGCATGGTAATAATAGTACATGTTTCTAATGTATATTCAAGAAGTTATGGATTTATAGGTAATGGATCATTTATTGTATCTTTAGGATTTAATACTATATCTAGAATAAGTGTACCTATATTCTTAATGATAAGTGGAGCATTACTATTAGATAGAAGTTTTAATAAAACTAAGTATTTTAAAAGATTAATTAAATTTATTATCTTAATAATAGTATGGGATATTATATATCTAATATGGGAATGGTTATATTTAGGAATTACCTATGATCATCTAGAAAATCTATTATTAAACCCATATAGAGCCCACCTATGGTATTTATATACAATACTAGTATTATATGCAATACAACCACTATTAAAGTTAATATTAGATAAAAGTAATAATGTAATAAAATATATATTATTATTTATTTGGTTTATCTTTTCATCACTAAGTATAGTAAATTCAACTATTGCAGGTATATTTACTATATTTAGTTATATAGGTTTCTTTATAGTAGGAAAATACTTATATGATTTTATTAAGAATAATAATTTAAAAAAATATAATATACTATGGATATTACTAATAATAGTATGTATTCTAACAAGTATGTATTTAAATTATAGTTATTCACATAAATATAATATGTTTTATAATTTATTCTTCGCTTATAGAACACCATTCATAATACTATCTTCAGTATCATTCTTTATCTTAGTAGTATCTAATTATACAAAAGATACTATTCCAAAAATAATAGAAGTATTATCTAATGTATCTTTAGGAGTATACTTAATTCATGGAATATTCTTAGATATAACAATAAAATTATTTAACTATCAAGGAATAAATGCTTTAATAGGTATACCATCATTCTTTATAATGATATTAATATGTAGTGTTATATCAGTATTAATAATAAAGAAAATTAAATTATTAAATAAAATAATAGAATAATGTTAATAAAACGGGCGTATATTCCAGCAAAAATTGGTAGAATATATATTTCAATTATCATATGATTGTATTTGAAAGAAGGGATGATTATGGAAATTGGAAAAAAGATAATGAAATTAAGAAAGAAAAATGGTCTTTCTCAGGAAGAATTAGCTGAAAAAGTAGGGGTAGCTAGACAAACTATTTCTAAATGGGAATTAGGAGAAACATCACCTGATTTAAAGCAATCAAAAGAGTTATCTAAAATATTTAACGTTAGTTTAGATGAACTTACTGATAATGATATTAAAGATGTATTAGTAGAAAAAACATCTAATACAGAAAAACTTGCTGGTATAATTTTAAAATTAATTAAAGTAATAGTTATATTAATAATAGTTGTACCAATCCTATTAATTACATTAAGAATAGTATTTAAAAATATTCATGAACATAATTCTGGAAGATTAATGGATATTTCAATAGAATGTACTCTACATGAAGAAACATATGGATATGAATTTGTCTATTATGAAACAACAGGAGAAATAAAAGAAGCAGGTGGAGATGGATATTTAATAAATATTACAGAAGCAAATAATTATGAAGATGCATACCAAGCATTAGATAAAATAGATGCTTTTGTAAAATATAATGATGGTACTTGTACAAGAAGTGAACCAAAACCATATGAAGAATAATAAAAAGACTACCTATCAGGTGGTCTTTTAAATATGATATAATAATACCTACGAGTGGTAATATATGTGTATATAAATGACTTATCTAATAATATAATAATAAAATTATTCGATGATGTATCATCATTAACACATAGTCATAATATAAGCATATAAACTGAAAAATAGAAAAGGAGATAAATAATGAAAGCTATAAATTATAGCAAAATAGTAAAAGAAGACTTTGAAAAAATTGATGAAAAAGATGTAATGTTTATAACTAATCCGGGAAGAATGGGAGATGAGGATGGCTCTTATTTTATAGTAAGAATTAATGATGTTTTTTATCCATATCGTGTTTCTGGTTGGATGTATTTAGATGACAATACTGAAATAACATTAGAGAAATATTCTAAAAAATTCCCTTTATGGATGGATATGTGGAAAAACTCATCTAAGAAAAAAAATGAAAAATATACTTATATATACATGGGTTTTGGAAACGGATTATCAATAGACAATAGTATATATGAAGAATATAATCAATATTTATTGGATGAAGTAAATATGAGAAAGGCAAACTATGGCGATACAGGAGATAATCCATCTTTTAATTATCCAGCATGGGAGCCTGCCTTTATTAAAATGTGCCAAGAAAAAAATTATAAAATAAATCAACCAAATGATTAATATTAAAAAAACACTAACAACTAAGTTGGTGTTTTAATTTACTTAATGGCAAGGGATGAGAAAATCAAACTCCCAACAGTGGTTTTGGAGA
>CAMYVT010000029.1 GCA_947302515.1 uncultured Caryophanales bacterium | reverse complement strand
ATGGTCATACTACTATACGTAAAGGTAGTGACTTCATGGTATTTAATATTAAAGAGTTAATGAATAGTGATTCTACTATTAAAAATGCATTATTCTTCAATGTACTTAAATACGCTTGGGGATTATGTTTAGACTATAATGTAGATACAGTACTTATGGTAGATGAAGCTCATGTATTATTAGGTGATAATAATGCTTTAGGAGCTGATTTCTTAGCACAAGTTCAAAGACGTGCTCGTAAATATAATACTGGTACTGTTATTATTACTCAGCAACCTTCTGATTTCTCTGATCCTGCTGTTATAACTCAAGGTAAGGCTATATTTGATAACTCATCTTACTATTTAGTTATGGGTCTCAGAAAACAGGCTGTTGAAGATTTGAGTTTATTAATTGATTTGAATGAAAGTGAAAAAGAAAGTATAAAACGTTATTCTCAAGGTGAAGCTTTACTAGTATGTGGAGATCGTCGTATGAGAATTAATGTTGCTGTTACACAGGATGAATTAGATTCCTTCGGTTCAGGTGGAGGTTTCTAGAAAATTAATATAAGTTAGGTGGTGGTGGCAATGGCATACGAAGCAAGATATGGTGGTAATTCTGCTGAAGCTGATGATGAAGCTAAGCTTCAAAGGGATACTCAAAATAATGCTAAAAATATTAGAAATGCTGCTGATGTTGCTATTGCTGCTGGTGATCCTATTGCAAAAGCTGCTGGTGGAGCCGTTAAAGTTGCTGATAAAGTTACTAAAGGTAAATCTTCAGAAGCATTGGGTAAAGGATTGGCTAAAGCTAGTCAACATGCTCCTGGAGGCCAAAAATTACAGAATTTATCTAATAAAGCTGCTGAAAGTGGCGTTAGTGATGCTGTTGGTACTGGTGCTCGTATGGCAAGCGGTAATGCTGGCGGAGCTGCTAGTAAAGCGGGAGATGCTGCAAATAAAGCAGAAAATATTAAACAGCAGCAAGAAAATGCACAAAGAATGCAAAATGCTGCGAATCAGGCAGCAGCTAATCAAGCTTCAAATAGTGATAAATCAGGAGGAGGACGAGGAAGTTCTCTTCCTTCTTCAGGTGGTTCAAAAGATAGAGATACTTCTTCTGATGATAAACAAGATGAAGAAAAAAGTAGTGGAGCAGGAAGTTTTGTTGGTAGAAAAGCTTTAGTTATAGCGGCTGTATCTTTTGGTCCTGCTTTATTAATGGCTTTGATGATTGTTGTTATTATCTCAATGATTACTGGTGTTTTTGGTGATTATGAAGATGCTTTTGGTATGAGTTCTACTTTAGGTGAAGAAACTGGAGATCTTGTGTTTAATGCTTCTTCTGATGAACAGCAAGCTTTCTATGATCGTATAAATGATGTTAAATTATCTTATCAAGCTCAAGGAAAATCACTTGATGCTATGAAGATAGTTGCTATATATCATGCTTTAAAAACAAATAATGTTGATATTGAATATGAAGATGTTACTACATCTGTTATTGAACAATGGGCAGATGCTATGTTTGATGGAAATGGTTATAGTGAAGAATATTTCAGATATCATCTTGAAAATGAATTATTCCCTTCATATAAACCGGGAGAAGATCAATCTTTATATGAAGAAATGACAGATGAGGTTTTTGATTATCTTGATCGTTATTATAATTTAATTGGAAAAGAAAACTTTGGATCTTCATGTGCTTCTATAGGTAATTGTGCTTATGATATTAAAGGTTTTTCTATTCCTGGACATGGTAATGTATTAAAGAATATTCAAATTAGTGATTTAAAAGTTAGATTGATGGAATGTGGTAGTCCTTTTGGTAATGGTAATGATCATACTCCAATTGAACAAGATTTAGTTGATTTCGAGGATTATGTTGCAGGAGTTGCTTATGCTGAAGTTGGCCCTGATGCTAATCCTGAAGTATTAAAAGCACAGATGGTTGCTGCAAGAAGTTTTGCTCTTGCTAGACCTACTGCTATGGGTAATGCTGCTGGTAAAAAACTTGAACAAGAAAATGGACAATGGATTTTACAAATAGCTTCATGTGTTTCCGATCAGGTTTTCTGTAATATTGATTTGGGTTGCTCATATATGGGTGGCGGTGATGGACAAGGTGGTATTTGTCGTAGTGGTAAAGTTGCTGGTGCTGCTCGTACTAGAGATCCTTTACCTGCTGATCATCAACTTAGACAAGCCGCTGCTGAAACTCAAGGTGAAGTACTTGTTAATTCACAAGGTTATATTATTAGTACTGGTTATTTAAGTTCTGATCAAAATAGTTGGGCTTCTCTTGCTCAAAGTGGACTTAATTATAAACAAATCCTATTACAATCATATAATAGTGGTTCTCGTAATTATGGAGCTACTGATGTACAAAAAATGTCATGTAATAGTACTGGAGAATCTAGTTGTATTTCTACTGGAGAATTTTCTAAATGGAAACAGAATGATCCTCAATGGGGTAGTATTACTGTAGGAACAAGTGGTAATAGTATGGCTCAAATAGGATGCCTTGTTACGTCTGTTTCTATGTTAGTTGCTAAGAGTGGTGTTCAAACTAGTCTTAATCCATTAAATCCAGGTACTGTTGTTCAGTTCTTGAATCAACATGGTGGTTTTGAAGGTGGAAACTATGTTTGGGCTTCTATTACTCAAGCTGCTCCTTCATTTAAATATATGGGTGATGTTGGTTTAGCTGGAATGTCTCGTGAATCAAAATTAAATAAGATTAAAGAAATAGTTAGTCAAGAGGATGTATATGTTGTTGCTGAAGTTAAAGGCAATACTGGACAACACTGGGTTGCAATTGATAGTGTAACAGGATCTACAATTAATATGATGGATCCAGCATCTGATGCTACAGATATGTGGGCACAATATAATTGGGCAAATACTTCTCAGATTAATTATTTTAGAGTTGATAAAAATGCAAATAATAATGGGTAGGTGATAATATGCCTAGCAAAAAGGTTTATATTACATTAATTATTATATTGATAGTATTCTTTATTATTATGTTTTTGGCTTTTGGAGTTAATAATATAAGACAAGAAAATTTGTCTTCTACTTTAATAGTAGGAGATAAAACTGCATTTTCTTTGAATAAAAGAAAATGGATATATTTACGTACTAATACTTCTATGGAAAAGTATAACTGGGTAAAATTTCATGTATTTGAAGATAATAAAGAACTAGGTGATTATTTATTATGGCATGATGATAAGTGGTATGCTTTTGATGAGAATAAAAAAGCTGTAGTTATTAATGGAAAAATGCTTGCATATTATTCAAATTATGAAATGAAGGTTCTTGATTTTCAGGAAGAAAATGTTGATGATTATACTTTTGTTAATCAAGTATTAAGTGATAAAAATCTTACTATAAGTAGTAGATTTACATCTATATATAAAGTATTAGTTGATTATGATAGTGATGGTTCTAATGAGGAATTCTATATTATTAGTAATGTTTTTCCTGCTGATTTTGAACCTGAAACTTCTTTTGCTATTGCTTTTATGGTTAAAAATAATCAAATATATTATTTATATAATGATATAAGTACATATACAGGTAATTTAAATGGATGTAAACCTTTTTATCATTCATTTATAGATACTAATTATGATGGAATATATGAAGTTATTGTTAGTTGTGGTAGATATAGTGCTGATGATCAAGTAGATATGTTATTTGGTTGGAATGAAAATGATTTTAATTTATTAATTTCTAATCAGTAAATAATGACAGTTATTAAAAAATACGATATAATAAGGGAAGAAGGGAAGTCTTGATATGAAGTTTAAATTTCGTGCTGATCCAGAAGATTTTTTAATATTTATAATGTTTGCAATCTTCTTATTATATATTGTTTGTATTACAGTTGCGAATATTCATACATTTGCAGCAGAAGGACACTTGAGTGGTTTAAATCCTTTTTTGGCTTTTGCTCCTTCTGTTATTGGTACAACTATAGTATTTTATCTATTAGCCTTGTTAGGTTTATTTGCTAGTGTTAGTTCATGGTTTTTTGATAGAGAAAAAGGCTTTGGAATATTAGCTGAAAAGAAAGATAAAGGTTATTCTAGATGGGCAAAAGATAAAGAAATAAAAGAAGAATTAAGTTGTGTTTCAATTACTCAAAAGAATTCAAAATCTGCTGGTGTTCCTCTTATTTTAAATAGTGAGGAAATGTGGGTAGATAATGGTGAATATCATTCATTAGTAATTGGTGCTACTGGTTCTGGTAAAACTCAATGTTTAATTTTACCAATGGTACATAGTTTAGCTAAAGCTAGAGAGTCTATGATTATTACTGACCCTAAAGGTGAAATATATGAAAAGACATCTAATATGCTTAGAGCTAGAGGATATCAAATCTTATTATTAAACTTCCGTGATCCTCAAAATGGTAATGCTTGGAATCCAATGTCTTTACCATATCAAATGTACAAATCTGGTAATCAAGATAAAGCTATTGAGTTATTAGATGACTTAGCTTTAAATATCTTATATGATGATTCTAATAAGAATGCTGATCCATTCTGGGAGAAAACGTCTGCTGATTATTTCTCAGGAGTTGCTTTAGGTTTATTTGAAGATGCAAAACCTGATGAAATTAATATTAATAGTATTTCTTTAGCAACTACAGTTGGTGAAGAAAAATTTGGTGGTTCTACATATATTAAAGAATATTTTGCTGGTAAAGATCCTAATAGTGCTGCTAGTATTAATGCTTCAAGTACTATTATGGCTCCTAATGAAACTAAGGGTAGTATTTTATCAGTATTTAAACAAAAAGTTAAATTGTTTGCATCTCGTGAAAATTTAAGTGAGATGTTAAGTCATAGTGATATTAATCTTGAAAATATAGGTGAAAGACCTACAGCTGTATTTATAATTATTCAAGATGAAAAGAAAACATATCACTCATTAGTAACTATTTTATTAAAACAAATATATGAAACATTAATTAGAGTTGCTCAAAAACATGGTGGACAATTACCAGTAAGAACTAATTTCTTACTTGATGAGTTTGCTAATATGCCACCATTGAAAGATGTAACTACTATGATTACTGCTGCTCGTTCTCGTAAGATTAGATTTACAATGATTATTCAGAACTTTGCACAGTTAGATGATGTTTATGGTAAAGAAGAAGCTGAAACTATTCGTGGTAACTGTGGTAATATTATTTACTTAATAACTACAGAATTAAAGGCTTTGGAAGAAATTTCTAAGATGTGTGGAGAAGAGAAGTCTAAGAAAGATGATAAGACTGCATCTACTCCATTAGTTACTGTTTCTGATTTACAAAGAATGAAACAATTTGAAGTTATTATTTTACGTTTACGTAAACAACCATTTAAGACAAAGCTTACACCATACTTTAAATTAAATTGGGGTAAAAAATATCCTCCTGCTAAATATCCAACTAGACCTAAGCAAGAGGTACATACATTTGATATTAAAGAATTTGTTAAAAATCAAAAGAAAAAGAAATTACTTGAAATGATGAATTCTGCTGATGAAAAAGATAATGAAAATATGGAATTATCTAAATTAGATGGTATGCAAAGAATGAATCCATTTGCAGATAAACTTCCTCCAGAGTTACAGGCAATTCGTGATAAGAGAAAGAAACCTCCAGTTGAAGAAATACCTGATTTCTTAAAGAGAGAAGGAAAAGCTATGGGTGGTTCTGTTAGGGAACCAGAATCTGCTGGAATTCCATCATTTGAAGAATTCAAAAGACAAATGGAATCTTCAGGAGGATTAAATCCATTTGATATAGATGATGATTCTCCTAAGACAGAGACTCCTAAAGTGGTTCCTAAACCAGTTGAATCTAAGAAAGATGATTATGATGATGATTTAGGTTTCGATGTCGATGAATTAGTTAAAAAGATTGATGCTAAAATTGCAGAACTTGAAGAAGAAGAGAGAAAACAAAAAGAAGCAGAAAAGAAGGTCTCTGTACCTGAAACTGATCCTGAACCTGAAATTGAAGAACCTGTTATGATTGGAAATGTTTCTGAGAATAGTATTGAAAGTGTTGTTCAGGATCCAACTCCTAAAAAAGATGAAAAGAAGAAATCAGAGCCTGATACTAAACCTGTTGCAAATATAAGTTTAGATGATGATGAGGATGATGATTTCTTTGATGATTTCTTTGATAATTAGAAAGGATGTTTTTTATGAGTGATAATTTAGTAAAAAAACCAAAAAAAGATGAAAATGATTTTGATGATGAAGACGAAGATATTGAATTAGATGATGATAGTAGTTCTTCTAAAAGTAGTAGTATTGTTGATGATGCTATGAAAAAAAGACTATTCATGCTTATGGGAGTAATTATTGGTGTTACTATACTATTATTAATAATATTATGGATTGCTTCTTTATTTACCTCAAGGAATTATACTTATGATGATATGGAAACAGTAATGAAAGATGCTGCCATTTCTTACTTTGCAGATTATCCTGATTATTTACCTCAAAATGAAGGTGAAATTGTTGAGGTTGATGTTGCTAACTTAGTAGCAGCTGGAAAGATGAAAGATTTATCTGAATATAGAAATGATGGTGTTGTATGTACTGGTACTGTTCAAGTTGAAAATGCTGGGGATGAGTATTTATATGTTCCATATTTAAATTGTGGTGAGGACTATTATTCTGTAGAACTATACAATAAAGTTGTTACTGATAATCCTACTACTAAGAGTGGAGATGGATTATACTCAAATGGTAATGCTTATGTTTTTAGAGGAGAAAATGTTAACAACTATGTTAAATTAGGAAAAAGTGTATGGAGAATAGTTAAAATTACTTCAGATGGTAATGTAGTATTAATTCATTCTACTGGTATTGATTTTTACCAACCTTGGGATGATAGATATAATGAAGATCGTTTATATGAATCAGGAATTAATACATATAGTGTTAGTAGAATTAAACAATATTTAGAGAGAGTTTATTCTAATCCTAAAGAAGATGATGGTGAATTAATTCTATCTGGAAAAGATAAAACTAGACTTGTTTCTTATACATTATGTGTTGGTGGAAGAAGTGTAGATAGTGAATCTAAAAATAATAGTGAAGAGTGTAGACAAAAAGTTAAAGATGTTAAGCTGGGATTATTAACTTTATCTGATTTTTTATATGCTAGTTTGGATCCTACATGTAAAAGTGCTAGTAATAAATCTTGTATGAATTATAATTATTTAGCAATGGATGATGAATGGTGGTTAGCTACTCCAGATTCTTCTAGTACTTCAATGGTATTTAAAGTAGATCGTGGTGGTGTTGTTAAGTCTGATATTGCTAGTACTTATTCAAAAGTTCGTCCAGTTATTTACCTAAATAGTAGAGTAATGGTTTCTGGAGGAAAAGGAACTGAAAAGAGTCCATATAAAGTAAAATAAAATCTATCTTATGATAGATTTTTTTATGTAAATAATTAATTGATATATATCAAAAACTTGTTCTGGTATATTATTTATACTATAATTGTTGTAAGGTGATAAGATGGATATTATTCAATATATAATTGGTAATAGTACTGATTTTATCTCCAATGGTGGTATAATTGTTGGATTCTTTTTAGTGTTTTTAGAATGCTTTATACCAGCTTTACCTTTAAGTGTTTTTGTGGCACTTAATGTTACTGCTTTTGGTTTTATTATTGGATGTTTAATATCATGGATCGCTACTTGTTTGGGTAGTTATATATGTTATAGATTTTTTACTTTTATTGATAAAAAAGCTAGTGATAAAATTTTAAAAAGAAGAAGGCTTAAGAAGATAAAAACTACTATTAATAAATTTAAAAAAATTAAACTAACTGAACTAGTATTAATTCTCACTTTACCTTTTACTCCTTCTTCTTTAATTAATATATTATGTGGTATTACTAGAATGCCTAAAGATAAATTTGTTGTTGCTTTGTTAATTGGAAAATTTTTTTCAATTATATTCTGGGGTTATATAGGTAAAAGTTTAATTGAAAGTTTTACTGATATTAATTCTATTGTTTATATTATGGGTACATTAATTATTGCTTATATTATTTCTAAAATAGTAAGTAAAAAGATGAATATAGAGTAGGTGATTATATGGATATAGTTATTATAGTGTTATTAGTTATTTTAATTGTATTAGTTATTATTTCATTATTTAAAAATATAAATGAAGCTCAAATTACGGAGAGATTGGGTAAACTTGAAGTTGGTATGATTAAAGAGATGAGTGAATTTAAAAATGATATGACTCGTAATTTAAATGATGATTTTAATAAACTAAATGAAGGTGTTGAAAAAAGACTTATTGTGATTAATGAGAAAGTTAATGAAAGACTTGATCAGAATTTTGAAAAGACTAATAAAACTTTTATGAATGTTATAGAAAGATTATCTAAAATAGATGAAGCTCAAAAGAAAATAGAAACTCTATCTACTGATATTGTTTCTTTACAAGGAGTATTAACTGATAAAAAGACTAGAGGTATATATGGAGAAGTTAATCTTAAACATATACTTAGTAATGTATTTGGAGAGAATAATGATTCTATTTATAGATTACAATATACTTTTAGTACTGGAGTAATTGCTGATGCAGTACTCTTTGCACCAGAACCTTTAGGTACAATATGTATTGATTCTAAATTTCCTTTAGAACATTATCAAATGATGGTTGATAAGAATATTAGTTCTAAAGAAAGGTTAGAATATGAAAAATTATTTAAAGCAGATATGAAAAAACATATAGATGATATTCATAATAAATATATTATTCAAGGAGAAACAACTGATCAAGCAATATTATTTTTACCAGCAGAAGCAATATTTGCCGAAGTAAATGCATATCATCCTGATTTAATAGAATATTCATATAAGAAAAAAGTATGGATTACTAGTCCGACTACTTTAATATCTACTTTAACAGTAATAGAAATGATTATTAAGAATATGGAAAGAGATAAATATACTTCTATTATCCATGATGAATTAAATAAATTGGGATTAGAGTTTGCTAGATATAAAGAAAGATGGGATAAGTTAGCTCGTAGTATACAGACTGTTAATAAAGATGTAGAAAATGTATCTATTACTACTGATAAAATATCTAAGAAATTTGATAATATTAGTAGAGTAGATATTGAAAATATAGATTATGAAGAAGAAAAAAAGATAGATTATTAATAATCTATCTTTATTGCTTTTTTAACTTTTTTCATGGTTTCCTTTGCTTTTTCTAAAGCATCATTTGTTCCTTTTTGTAGAATTTTATCTACTTCTTCAGGATTATCTTCATAGAATTTTCTTTTTTCTTGAATTGGTTTTAAGAAATTGTTCATTGCTTCAATTAATTCTTTCTTACACTGTACACAACCTCTTGCCCCTTTTTTACATTCTGCACAAATTCTATTATTATTTTCTTCATTATTTACTAATTTATGATAGTAATAAACCATACAGATATCTGGATTTGCTGGATCATCTTTTTTTATTTTCTTTGGATCTGTTACAGCATCCATTATTTTTTTATTTACTGTTTCCTCATCATCTACTAAGTAAATAGCATTACCTAAACTTTTACCCATTTTATCATTACCATCTAATCCTTTAATTCTAGGAGTAGTTGATAATAGATGTTCTGGTTCTATTAAAGTTTCTCCATAAATAGAATTAAACTTTCTAACTATTTCTCTACATTGTTCTAGTAATGGTAATTGATCATCTCCAACAGGAACAACTTCTCCTTCAAAACAAGTTATATCTGCTGCTTGAGATACTGGGTATCCTAAAAATCCATAAGTAATAGATTCTCCATCATTACCAAATAATTCTTTCTTTTGAGCTATTTCTGTTTTAACAGTAGGATTTCTTTGTAATCTAGATACTGTTACTAAATTAGAATAGAATACTGTTAATTCTGCAATTTGTGGTATTTGAGATTGAATAAAAAAATGTACTTTATTTGGATCTAATCCTATAGCAAGTAAATCTTTAGTTATTTCATAGACATTATGTCTTACTTTTTCTGGATTATCAAAATTATCTGTTAAAGCTTGTACATCAGCAATCTCTAAATAAAAGTCGTAATCATCTTGAATATCACGCCATGTCTTACCAGCTCCGAAATAATGGCCTAAGTGTAAGTTACCTGTTGGTCTCAGACCTGTAAGAATTGTTTTCTTCATAAATAATCACTCCTTCTATGTGTATTTTATCATAATATTTAGTTTTTGAGTATACAAAAAGTGTAAAGTAAAATCTTAATTATATTGAGTTAATTGAGATAAAAAGCACATCATTGTATAATTATTATAATAGGGGATATTGTATGATAAGAAAAAGAAGAAGAAAAGTAAGATTTAGTCATAAGAAACGTAATATATTTATTTTTCTTGTTTTTGTATTGTTCTTAGGAATAGGATATTCAGTTTTAGGAACAGACTTAGGAATAACTGGTTCAATTAATTTAGAGAGATATAAAGAACCAATTATTAGAGTAACAAGTTCATCAGACACAACAGCCTTTAGAGCAGATACCTATAGAGAAAAAATTAAAATAATAAACATAGATGATGAAATAAATCCACCTAATGGTGTAGTAGCAAGTTGGGATTATGGAGTAGCAGGTAATGGAAATGTAATGGCATATGTTACTACAAATCAAGATGATAATACAATGTATGACTTATATATACAAGGTGACGGACATTTATATGCAAATGAAAATAGTAGTTATTTATTTGCAGATCTAAAGGGAGTAGATCAAATAAATGGAATAGATAATTTAGATACATCTAGAGTAACAAACATGAGTTATATGTTTTATAAAACAGGTTATAATAGTACAGTATTTACTATGGATTTAGGCAATAATTTTGATACCAGCAATGTAGTTTATATGGGCTCTATGTTTTATCAAACAGGCTATAAAAGTACAGTTTTCACCTTAGATTTAGGTTCTAAATTTGATACTAGTAATGTAACAAATATGAGCAGTATGTTTGATTCAACAGGCTATAATAGTTCAGTACTCACCTTGGATTTGGGTGACAAATTTGATACCAGAAATGTAATGAATATGCAAAATATGTTTGCAGCAACAGGATATAGTAGTACAATTTTCACCTTAAATCTAGGTAATAAATTTGATACAAGCAATGTAACAAATATGAAAAAAATGTTTATTTCAACTGGCTATAAAAGTACAGTCTTTACCTTGGATTTAGGAAATAAATTTGACACCAGTAATGTAACAACTATGGCCGAAATGTTTTATGAAACAGGTTATAGTAGTTCCATATTCATCTTAAATTTAGGTGATAAATTTGATACAAGTAATGTGACAAGTATGTCCACCGGAGCAATATCTGTAAGAGTGTCCAATGGAATAATACAATCAACAAGTTCATCTTCAGGAGGTATGTTTTATAAAACAGGCTATAGTAATATGTCATTTACATTAGATTTGGGCGATAAATTTGATACAAGCAATGTAACAAACATGAATCAAATGTTTTATCAAACGGGATATAGTAGTACTGTCTTTACTTTAGATTTGGGTGACAAGTTTGATACAAGTAATGTTACAGATATGACTTCTATGTTTTTTGAAACAGGATATAGTAGTCCGATTTTCACTTTGGATTTAGGCGATAAATTTGATACTAGTAATGTAACTAATATGTATTCAATGTTTTCTTACACAGGATATAGTAGTACAACCTTTACATTGGATTTAGGTGACAAATTTGATACTAATAATGTAATTTATATGTTTTCTATGTTTAAATCATCAGGCCATACCAGCCCAGTTTTCACCTTAGATTTGGGTGACAAATTTGATACAAGTAATGTAACAATTATGTCTTATATGTTTGAGGACACAGGATATAGTAGTTTAGTCTTCACTTTAGATTTGGGTGACAAGTTTGATACAAGTAAAGTAACAAGTATGCGTAATATGTTTAATGAAATCGGCTATAGTAGTCCAGTTTTCACTTTAGATTTGGGAGATAAATTTGATACTAAAAATGTTGTTGATATGTTATATATGTTTTCTTACACAGGCAATAATAGTACCTTATTTACTTTAAATTTGGGTAACAAATTTGATACAAGCAATGTAACAGATATGCAATATATGTTTCATAATACAGGATATAGTAGTCCGATTTTCACTTTGGATTTAGGCGACAAATTTGATACGAGTAATGTAACCAAAATGATGAGTATGTTTAGTAATACAGGCTATAGTAGTCCAATCTTTACTTTAAATATAGGCTCTAAATTTAATACAAGTAATGTAACAAATATGATGTATATGTTTTATCAAACCGGCTTTAGTAATTCATCATTTACTTTAGCTTTGGGTGGCATATCCAATACCAGCAATGTAACAAATATGGCTTATATGTTTTATAAAACAGGTTATTCTAATAACAACTTTGAAATTGATTTATCAACATTTGATTTTGGTAATGTTACAAGATTTGATAATATTTTTTATAATTGGAAAGCAACAAATAAAATATATGTAAAAGACGCTAATGATCAGAATTGGGTTATTACTAATAGTGGTAATAATAATTTAACTAGTAGTAATGTTTTGATAAAGACATAAAAAAAGAACCTTTATGGTTCTTTTTTTATATTATTGGAAATATAAATCCAAATATT
>CAMYVT010000028.1 GCA_947302515.1 uncultured Caryophanales bacterium | reverse complement strand
AATATTTCTTTAATGGTGTAACACCTGCATTAATCCATAATAAACTATCATCATTTATTGGTACTAATGGTGCACTTTCATATATCTTATGTCCTTTACTAGTAAAAAATTTAAACCACATTTCTCTTATGTCATTATGACTCATGTATTTCATATTATCTCTCCTTTATGTATTTCATCATTTTATCTGCTACTTCATCTATGGTTAATTTAGTTGAATCTATATATATTTGATCATCAGTTCTCATTAATGATCCTACTTCTTTATGCATATCATTATAATCTCTTTTAATAATATTTTCTTTTATTTCTTCTAAACTCATTTCTATTCCATTTTCTTTATTTTGCTCATATCTTCTTTTTGCTCGACAATCTACATCGGCATCTAAATAAAATTTATATTCAGCATCTGGAAGTACTACTGTAGTTATATCTCTACCTTCCATAATAACATTTTTACCTTTGGCCATTTCTTGTTGCTTTTTGACTAATATTTCTCTTACAGCAACAATTGATGATACTGGACTAACTATACTAGATACATCTTTTTCTCTTATTTCTTTTGAGACATCTTCTCCATTTAAGAATGTATGTCCTTCTTCATCAAAATCTATTGTAATATTTCTAGCAATTTCAGTAATTTTATCTTTATCATCAATACTACAATTGTTTTTAATAGTTGCTAAAGCCACACAGCGATACATTGCTCCTGTATCTATATTAATTAATCCTAATTTTTCTGCTAATATTTTAGTAATTGTACCTTTACCACTACCTGCTGGTCCATCTATTGCTACTTTCATATTAAATCTCCTTCATAACTTTCTTCATTTCTTACTATTTCAATAGCATTAGTTTTTAAATCTTCTTTTACTCTATTTTCTATAATATAATCAAAATCATCATATTCATCTAATTCTTTTTCTGTTACATGTTCTCTTTCTTCATCTGTTAATAAATCATCATAATTATGTCTTTCTAATTTAATAGATATAACATCATCATACTTCTTTTTTAATTCTTCAAATTCACTTATTAATCTAGCATCTGTAATAATAAAAGCATCAAAATATTCACTTAATATTTCTATATCTTCTTCTAATCTTTTAATTAAGAAATCTTTTTTACCTAACTTTTCTTTTATTACTTCTATACCCATTTTCTGTAAAAACTCACGTGGTTTAGTACTTTCATTACCATCCCAGGCAAAATATTTTTTAGCATACTCATATAAAGGAGCGGTTATTCTCATAACGCATGGTTTATATCCATAATCCTTTAATTCTTCTTTTAAATACTCTCCAAAAGTATTTTTACCTGTTTTCGCTTTACCACCTATCACAAATATTTTCATTTTATTCTTCCTTTCATACAAATAAAAGACCAAGCATAGGAGGACATAATACAACGTCCGGTACCATCCTAAGTTGGTCTTGATTTTTATAACGGTATCCCGAGAAAACTCCAAAAGTAGCTTCTAATAAGATTATGATTAACTCCCACCAATCGTTAACTCTCTTAACATAATTACTTATTATACTCATCTTTTATCTATGCTTTCTTTTTTGTTTGTTTCTTTACTGGTTCTTTTATTTCTTCATCTCCTGAGATTTTGTTTAATAGATTAAATTTCTCATCAAAGAAGACAAAGAATATTTTAAAGCATGCTATTACAGGTGTTGCAAGAACCATACCTATAATACCAAAGAAATGTCCGAAAATCAATAGTCCAAGCATAATAGTTACTGGGTGTAATTTCATTGTATGACCCATTATTAATGGCTGATAGAAATTGTTTTCTAGTAATTGCACTATTAATATTGAAATAAGTACACATATACCTGTTATTGGTGAAATAGTAAAGCCAACTATAACTGCAGGTATACCACCAATATATGGTCCAAAATAAGGAATAATATCAGTAACTGCACAGAATAAGGCAAAGATTACTGGTGCTTCCATACCAGCTAATGTTAGACCTATTGTTTGTGTTAGAAATACTAATAACATAATTATTAATACTCCCTGTACATAACTTCTTAATGAAGTATTAATTCGTTTAGTTAATTCATTATAATTCTTTTCCCATGTTTTAGGAATTATTTTTATTATAGCGTCATTTACTTTATTAAAATCAAATAATAAGTAGAATCCTACCATTAAACCTAATACTATATTTAATCCACCACTTACTATTACTTTACCAAAGTCTACAACATATTTTGGTAAGTCTGAAGCTATTGCTAAACCAAAATCAGTTGTATATTTCATAATAGTATCTTTTAAATCAGAGGTATTAATTAAATTACCCGGATCTATTCTTCTTACTAAATTTATACTAAAGTCAGTTAATTCTTCAAAGATTGATGGTGCTGCAACAACAAAGTCTTTTACTTGTGATACTAATGTTGGTATAAATAAATAAGCAATTGCTATTAAACATCCAATTATTATTAAATATACAATTATACATCCTACTACTCTAGGAATCTTTTTTTGCTGTAATTTTGTTACCGTAGGTTCAAATAACCATGCAATTATAAATCCTATAAATAATGGAGATATTACAAGTAACATTTCTTTTAAAAATCCTAATATTTTCCATTCTTTTACTAGATATGTTCCTAATAATACTAATGCTACTATTGCCATGAAATATCCAATATTTAATATTCTATTTCCTGTTTTTAAAATATTATTTAGAGCTGTAATATCCATATCTTTATCTTTTTGTTTTTTGAACACTTTACTCATCTCCTACATTAAGTATTATATCATGTTTTATTACTTGAAAATAGTATTTTCTTAATTTTTTTGATATAATTAAAATGGTGATTTTATGAGGACCATACTTAATAATTGTGTAAATGAAATTGTTATTAAGAATTCTAGATTTATATGTTATTTAATACCTCTAAGTGATAATAGAATAAATATTTATTTAGATACTATTAAAAAAGAGCATCCTAAAGCAACACATTACTGTTATGCATATATTTATGATGATAATAAAAAATCATGTGATGATGGTGAACCGGGTGGTACTGCTGGTATACCTATATTAAATGTACTTGAAAAAGAGAAATTAAATTATGTTTTAGCAGTTGTTGTTCGTTATTTTGGAGGTATTAAATTGGGAGCTGGAGGTCTTGTTCGTGCTTATACTAAATCTGTAACTGAAACATTAAAAATAGCAGATTATCAGGAATTAGAGTTTGGTTTTAAAGTAGATATTACTTTTTCTTATGAAGATGAGAATAATGTTTTATATATACTTAATAATTATGATATTATTAATAAGGAATATAAAGAAAATATTAAATATACTTGTTTAATTGATAAAAATTTAATTGATAAATTACATAAATATAAAATTAATATACTTGGAGAATGTTTAATAAAAAAACTCGATTAATCGAGTTTTATTTTTTCTTTTGATAAGTTTTTACATATTTATCTTTTTCTTCATAATAACATGCTGCACATAATGAATCATATGTTACTGATTGTTCTCCATCTATAGCAACTTGATCTCCGTCAAAAGTAAATTCTCCATTTAGTTTTCTAGCATTAAATGTAGCTTTTTTACCACAGCGACATATTGTTTTCATTTCTTCTATTGTATGTGCTATTTCTAATAATCTTGTACTTCCTTCAAAGCCATTAGTATTAAAATCTGTTCTTAGTCCATAACATATTACTGGTATATCATCTTTAATTACTATTTGTAATAAATCATCTACTTGTTTTCTTTTTAGAAATTGGGCTTCATCTACAAAGATACAACTAATTCCCTTATCATTAGAAGTGATATATCCAAATAAATCTTCATCACTACTTACTAAATGATCTACTTCTCTTTCTAAACCAATTCTTGATACTACTTTTTTATCACCTTTAGTATCTACTTGTGGTTTTAATAATAATATTTCTAACTGTCTATCCTCATAATTATGAATTGATTGTAGTAGTGATGAGGTTTTACCACAATTCATCGCTCCATATCTAAAATATAATTTCGCCATATAACCACCCTACTCACTACTATATCATAATTATTATTTTAGTAAAATAAAAAACGACTAAGTCGTTTATATTTTTTTCTTATTAATAAATATCTTAATAATATATACTAAGAATATAGCCATTATAAGTACAAAACACCATTTTAGTATTTGACATAATAATGGTACACTATAAGTATACTTTTCAATTATTGCAATTACATTTTCTGGTAGATATCTACCTATTACGGCTGCCACATCATTTAGACCAATATTATTCTTAATAAATGCTAATATTCTTAAGAATATATCTACTATAGCAACAAAAAATACAAATGATGAAAATCTTTTAAAGAACATTATTACTAATATAATTCCTACTATTAAAATTATTAAATCTATATACATAATCATCCCTCACTACTCTATAATTAATTCTATCATTTTTTTTAAAAAAAATAAATAGATTATTGTACTTATTTTTACATTTAATATTTTAATATTTTTTGCTTTTATTTTAATTTTTCTATATAATTATAATAGAGGTGGTATGATGAGAGAATATGATTACCCTAATAGAAATGTTGAAAGATTAAGAAGACAATCTTTAGCGGGAAGTACTGGTAGAAGAACTAGAAGAGAAAAAATGGTTAGAATGAGATATTCTGACTTTAAAAAATATTTAAAAATATATACTGCTACTATTGCTGTTGCTGCTGTTTTAATTGTAGGTGGTGGTGGACATGCCGTACAAAGTATACGTGAATCAATGATGGTAAGTGATATGATTACTTCTTTCCTAGTAGATTGTATTGCTAAAGAGACTCATCGTACTGATGATAATCAACATTATTTTTATGATTATGATGATATAGCAGATTATATTGAAGCTTCAGGTGATTTTGATGTTGGATTATATTTATTTAATCGCAATACTGATGATTATCAAACTGGTAGAGTATTGGAATGCACTGAATATGGTTCAATGGATGAATATTTAAGTAGACATGGTTGGGAAGATAGTGATCAATGGAGGTCTGATATAAGGCAAAGAATTGTTACTCAAGCTGAAATTGATGCTAGACAAGCTGAACTTGATGAAATGGCAGAAGAACATCATCTTACTACACCAGATAATACATTAGGAGGTGCTAGATAATGAAAGAATTAGAAGTTATGACTATTGATAATAAAGATTATATTATCATGAAAGAAGTTTATGATAATGATATTAGTTATGTATTCTTGTCTAATTTAGTTGATCCTGATGATGTTATGATAAGAAAAAGTTCTATAGATGATAAAGATTTATATATACCATTAGAAAATGATGAAGAATTTAGATTAGCATCTTTACTATTATTTAAGAATTCAAATTAAAAAAACGATTTAGAATCGTTTTTTTATTTATTATCATTAATAACATAGTATATGTAAATTGATGATCCTAATATTACTATTATTGAAATAATAGTTATAATTATATTCTTATTTAAACCTGTTAAAGGAACACTAACAAGAACTCCTTCTTCCCACTTAGCATATAGTGTTATATCATCATTTATTTGATTAGTTATTTTATCTACTCTATGTTGATACTCTGGATCACTATACCAACCAATAAATGTATATCCTTCTTTAGTTGGTGCGTTTAGTGATTTTTCTTCTCCTGTTAGAAAATAAGTTGGATTTTGTGGATAATTAATTCCTCCATCTAATACATATCTTATTACATTATAATTATTACTTATCCATCCAGCATACAATGTAATATCACTTTCTGGCATAGTAGTAAAACTATATAATGAACTTAATGATTGATCAGAAAACCAACCAGTAAACTTGTAATTATCTTTATATGGTTGATTTGGTTCTACAACTACTTCACCAAATTTAGCAGCTATTGGATTAACTGCACTTCCGCCGTTAGTAATAAAAGTAATTATATAAGTTTTAATTTCCCATTTAGCATATAATGTTATATCATGATCTGGCATCGTTGAAAAAATATATAAATTATTAAGATCTTCATCACTATACCAACCTAAAAATTGATATCCTTTTCTAATTGGATCTTCTGGTTCTTCTATTTCCTCATCGTATGTTTTTTGAATAGAATTAATACTACTTCCACCATTACTTATATATGTTATATGATATGGAATTGGTTCCCATTTTGCATATAGTGTTATATCTTCATTCATATCAGAAGTAATAATAGTTATTTTATTTTGATATGTAGCTTCTAAATACCATCCTTTAAATATAGAACCTTTTTTTGTTGGATTTAACAGTTCTACTTCTTCTCCATTATTAAATGATGTAATATTGTTCACATTATTTTCTCCACCAGCTAGTTCATAATTTATTATATTTGCATTTTTTACCCATTTTGCATATAGTGTTATATTCTCATTAGGCATTGTAGTAAAGCTATATAGTTCTGTCAAATCACTATTCTTATACCACCCTGCAAATTTATTATCAGCTTTTGTTGGATCTTCTGGTTCTTCTATATTTTCACCATATTTTGCTGAAATACTATTAACATTGCTTCCACCATTTGAATTAAAACTTATTGTATAATTTTTTTCATCCCATATTGCATATAATGTAATATCATATCCAGGCATATTACTTAGAGTAAATTCTTCATTATTATCATCAACCCAGTATATAAAATTATATCCATTTTTTACTGGATTATTTGGCATGGATATAGAATTATTATACCTTACTGAAATAGGAGATATTTCATTTCCTCCATCTGTAACAAAAGTAATTGTATAAGTATTTATATCCCATTTAGCATATAATTTTAAATTACTAGTTACTGGAAGATCAAAGTTGTACTTATTAGTTAATGATTCATTAGTATACCAATCAATAAATGTGTTGCCTTCTTTTTTAGGATCTGATGGCCTAATGACCTTATTATTATATTCAACTTCTATATTGTTTAATTCTGTACCACCATTTGTAATAAATTCTATAGTATATGTATTTTCTACCCATTTAGCATATAATTCTATATTTTCATTTGGCATAGTACTAAAAATAAATTGATTGGTATAATTTTGATCAGTATACCATCCAGCAAAACTATATCCTTCTTTTGTTGGATCTGATGGTGAGATTATTTCTTCACCATATTTTTTAGAAATACTATTTACATTACTTCCACCATTACTATTAAATGTAATAGTATAATCACCATTTTCCCATTTTGCATACAATACTATATCACTATTCATATCACTTGATATTTTTTCTACTTTATTAATAAAAGTACTTTCTAAATACCAACCCATAAAATTGTAGCCTGTTCTTGATGGATTATAAATAGTTTTTTCTTCACCAGAGTGATATGTTGTTGGATTGTTCTGATTATTTGATCCTCCATTTAATACATATTTAATAGTATTTTCATTTTCAGTCCATTTTGCATATAAAGTTATATTATGATCAGGCATAGTTCCAAAAGTATATAGATTAGTTAAAGAGGTGTTTTCATACCATCCGGCAAACTTAAATCCTGTTTTAGTTGGATTTGCTGGTTCTATAATATTACTTCCATAATATCCCGTAATATTATTAACTGCACTTCCGCCATTAGAATTAAATGAAATTGTATATTGATTAGCTGTATAATTTGCAGTATATGTCCTATTACCTGTTGATCCTTTAGATATTGTAACATTAGTTGATTCACTTGATAATCCAGTACCTGTCCAACCAGTAAATGTATATCCATTTTTAGATGGATTATTTAATGTAAAGCTACTAGTTTCAATAGTATAGTTATTCTTATTTGATGAAACTGTGCCACCACTTAGTTTATAAGTAATTGTATAATTTATTGGTTTCCAATTAACGTATAAAGTTACATTACAACTACTATTGGTAGCATTACAGAATTCACTAGCTGCATATGATGATTCCTGATCAAAATCTTTTCCAGTTCCATCATTTTTTGTATTCCATTCAGCACCAGTTTTTGCAGTATAGCCTTTTCTTGTTATATTAATATAGTTTTTATTGTTATAATTAGCAAGACCATTATCACTTAAATATTTACCATAATTTACTGTTTGAACGATAGTATTATTATTTAATGTTATTAAACTTCCATCATAAGATACGGTTTCACCATGTTCTGTTGCTAAACTACCATTATTCATATTAAAACTGATATTTACTTTATTTAGTTCCCAATTTGCAGTATATGTTCTATTACCAGTTGAGCCTTTAGGAATGGTAACTGTTTTAGTTTTAGAAGATAAACCAGTACCTGTCCAACCAGTAAATGTATATCCTGCTTTAGTAGGGTTTTTTAATGTAATAGAATTACTTTCAATATTATATGTAGTGGGATTACCAGTAACGGTTCCTCCATTTAAGTTGTAAGTTAAACTATAATTAACTGGTGTCCAATTAGCATAAAGTGTTATGGTACAATCTCCATCTGATGCATCACAAAAATCACTGGCTTTATATTGGTATGATTGACTATAATTTTTACCAGTACCATCTGCTTTAGAATTCCACTGAGCATCAGTTTTAATTTTATATCCTGTTTTTTTAATATTTATATAATTAGAATTGTTATAATCTGCCAGTCCATTTTCTCCTAATTGTTGTCCATAATTAACTGATTGAACTATATTGTTTCCATTTACAGTTATTAAATTGTTTGAGACAGAAATACTACTTCCATGATTACTATCAAGTACACCACCATTTACATGGAATCTGATATTTATTTTATTAGGAATCCAGTTTGGCATCAAAGTAATAGTTGTATCTGTTAATGATGGACCATTAAAACTTAATGCAGTATATGTAGTTTTAGCATGATCATAAACTGTTCCTTTTTTATCTCCGGTAGTACTCTTCCACTCTTTACCGCTTTCTAATTTATATCCTTTTCTTATTAAATTAATTCCCGTTTTATTAGGTGAATTACTATATACATTATATAGTGTATTGGTTAATTTACTTCCATATTTTAAAGTATGCAATATAGGTGAAGATGATACACTTGCTTTCATAACATATCCATCATCATTAATAGATAGATCTTCAGAAGGAGCTACATCTAAGGTAGTCGTTTTTTTATCTATTTTATATCTTATTTTAACTGCTGAATCTGCTTTATATAATAATATTGCTAAAGTAGGAAGATCTCCAGCATCTGTAGATTTATTATAAGTATATTTATTTGCAATAAAATAAATAATTCCAGTAGATTCATCTACATCTATACCTTCAAATTCTACTAAATATTTTGTACTAGGCTCTGATATCATATCACTTCTTAATACATAATATGTTTTGTAAAAATTACCATTTTCATCAAATGAAAAAATAACTGCATCATCTCTGGCATAACCATCACTATTTGAACAAATAACTGGTTTGTTTTTAACTGTTAGATAATATAATTTATTATTTATAACAGACATAGTCTGCCCAACTTTACAAAAATTATCTCCAATGGTATTTGCTATTTTATTTCCTGTTTTACTAAAACTATTATTTAAAATATTTATAGTCTTAATTGATAATGCCCAGTAATAATTATCTTCTTTTGAATTATAGGCGATTGCTAACCCATTGTTATCAGATAAATCAATTGTTCTTTTTAAAGTAAGATCACTTGAATTATGAACTGTTAAGTAAGTTCCTGGAACGTCTTCTAAATAACTTGCTTGTGAAACACGTTTAATTATATAAACTTCTTGTGTATTTTTATTATATGTCATATCATTTCCATGACGAATACTATATTTCTTTGTAAACGCTTTAGATAAATTACTTTTATTTATTGCCATTATAGGATTTTTAATATTTGGATTAAATCTTTCATCATAAGCATCCATACTTTGAGATATAATTAAATGATTATCAGTTATGGCTAATCCTTGACAGGCATTTGCTAAGGCAGGTGAACCTGTTATTCTTCCCAATTTAATTTGTTGATTTACTGTTTCTTGACTACCATCATAATTATCTTGTGTATATTGACCTACTTTGGCTATTTTAACTCTTTTTGAATTACTTTTATATGTACTATTACTTGTTAAATCATTAGATACAGTTGTGGCATAAACGTTAGGCATTATAAAAAGAATTAATATAAGAATTAAAAATATGTTTCTTTTATTCATTCATACCACTCCAATATCTTATTATATACCATTTATATTATACAAATTATAAGTTATTAAATCAATAAATATGAATTTATTAAAACATTTTATTTATAAAAAAAAACGATTTAAAATCGTTTTTTTATTCTTCTACCTGGAAATCTACAATATCTCCATTTTCTTTTACTAATTTGGTAATTGCTTCTTCAGCATTTTTTAATTTTGCATCACAAGACTTTGCTAACTGCATTGCTTTATTAAATTCAGTAATAGCATCATCTAGTGGTACTTCTCCAGTTTCTAGTTTTTTTACTATAGATTCTAAGTTTTCTAATGATTCTTCAAAACTTAATTCTTTTTCTTTTTTTTCTGCCATAATTTCCTCCTTATATTACTTCAGTATTTACTAATCCATCAGTAAATTCTAGTTCTAATTTATCTCCTTTTTTAATATCTTTACTACTACTTACTACTTTACCTTCTTTTTTAGTAATAGTATAACCTCTTTTTAAAGTAAGTAATGGGGATAAAGTTTCTAATTTAGATATTATTTGTAAATACTTATTACTTTTTGTATCTAATACTTTATATGGATTTTGAATTATATATGATTGTTTTACTCTAATTAGTTCTTTTTCTTTTATATTTGTTAGATTAATAAGGCTAAATTTTAGTCTTTCTACTAAGTTATCAAATATCATTTCTTTTGTTTGATAAATAGTAATAGGATTTTTTAAGATATTTCTATTAATAAGATCATTTAGTTTCCTTCTGTCTTGTTTTATTTTATTAATAATTGTATTATTTAATCTTATTTTTACCTGATTTAAATATTTTTCTACATCTTTTATATCAGGTACAGCCATTTCTGCTGCTCCGGTTGGAGTTGGTGCTCTTAAGTCTGCTACAAAGTCTGAGATTGTAAAATCTATTTCGTGTCCTACTGCGCTTATTACTGGTATTTTACAATCATAGATTGCTCTTGCTACTATTTCTTCATTAAATGGCCAGAGATCTTCAATAGAGCCTCCTCCCCTACCTACTATTAATGTATCCAATTCATATTCCTGTGCTCTAGTAATTTGTTTTACAATATCATCTTTAGCATCTTCTCCTTGAACTAATGATGGAAATAAATATACTTCAGCAAAAGGCCATCTCCTTTTAATAGTAGATATTATATCTTTTATTGCTGCGCCGGTTGGAGCTGTAATTATACCGATTCTTTCTGGAATTTTTTTTATTTTCTTTTTATGATCTTCCTTAAATAAGCCTTCTTCCTCGAGTTTTTTCTTTAATTGTTCAAAGGCTATATATAAATTTCCCACCCCATCTTCTAACATATCATTAACATATATTTGATATTGACCAGTAGTCTCAAAAACACTTATTTTTCCAGTTACTAATACTTTCATACCATCTTCTGGAGTAAATTTTAAGTTTCTTGTTGATGATGCAAACATAATAGCATTAATTCTACTATTTTCATCTTTTAAAGTAAAATAGTAATGACCTCTACTATGAGCTTTAAAATTAGATATTTCTCCTTTTAAAAATACTTCATTTAAATTTACATCATTATCTATTTTATATTTTATATATCTTGTAAGTTGTGTTACTGTTATATATTTATCGTTCAATATTAACACCTTCCTTACTTATCTTTTGCTTCTTCGTGATAAATCTTATCTAATACTCCATTAATCATTTTAGTTACTGCTTCTTCACTATATTTTTTAGATAACTCTATAGCTTCATTTATGGCAACTACAGATGGTGTTTCTGTATACATTAATTCATATGTACCTAATAGTAAAATTGCTTGATCTACTAAATTTAATCTATCTATAGTCCAATCTTTTAAATACTTATTATCTAATTTTATTAATTTATCTTTTTTCTTTATAATTCCAAAAATAGTTTCATTTACAAAATCATTTTCTACTTCTAATTGTTCTTTTATTAAATTATCTATATCATATTCAACACTAGAACCATCTAGTAATATTATTTGATATAGTACTTTCATTATTACTTCTCTTAACTCACTTCTATTCTTCATTTTATCACCAACTTTATTATACCATATTAATTTCTATTAAATATGGTTCATCTTCTAGTATTTTTATTATTTCTTCTTCTTTTAATCCTTCTTTTTGTTTTAAAAAAATGAATGTATCTATTTCATATGGTTTTAGATTTAATAAATATGGATAATTATCAAAAGACTTATTTAAATGTAATACATTATATTCCTTTAATTTATATATTAATTCTTCTATATCCTCTGGATTTTTTAATAATACATCTGGATTTGTTAATATTATATTTCTTAATTCTTTATTATTACATTTTTGATCTGCTAATAATTTTATTATTTTAGATATGTTTTCTTTATTATGTTTTTTAATATTAGGTATTTGTTCCAAAATAATATTTATTTCTTGATCTCTAAATAATTGTTTTAATATATCCATATAATCACCTTATTTATTCTTACTTTTTACTTCTTTGTTTAACTCATAAAGGAAAGTTAATGCTTCCATAGGAGTCATCTCTAATGGATTTATTTCTTTAATTTTTTCTTCTATTCTATCTTGCTTAGGTTCTATTTCTTTTTCAGTTAATTCAAATAATGATGTTTGAGTAAATGTTTCTTTCTTAATACTTTTCTTTTCATAAACACTTAGTATTTCATCTGCTCTTGAGATTAAACTTTCGGGTAGATGAGCTAAGGCTGCTACATGGATACCATAACTTTTATCTACTGCACCTGGTTTTACTTTATGTAAGAATGTTACTCTACCATTTTCTTCTATAGCAGATACATGAACATTTTTTAAATTCTTTAAATCTTTTTCTAATACTGTTAATTCATGATAATGTGTTGAAAATAATGTTTTTGCTTTAATCTTATCATGAATGTATTCTAGTATTGCTTGAGCTAAACTCATCCCATCATATGTTGCAGTTCCTCTACCTAATTCATCAAATAGAATTAAACTTTTTTCTGTTGCTTCTTGTAGAGCATAAT
>CAMYVT010000027.1 GCA_947302515.1 uncultured Caryophanales bacterium | reverse complement strand
GATGTAGAAGAAGCAGATATTGAAGAAGAATAATAAGTATTCGTGAAAGTTCTAGCTTTTGCTAGAACTTTTCACTGATATATAGAAAGGATTATTCATGAAGAAATATAAAAATAGAAGTAGTGTAGAAGAAAAATATAAATGGGATTTAACTGAAATATTTAAAAATGAAGAAGATTTTAATAATACATATGAAGAATTAAAGAAAAGAATTCCTAAATTAAAAATATATGTTGGTTGTACTAAAGATCCTAAAATGTTATATGAGTTTTTAAAATTTGAAGTTGAATCTATGGCTTTATGGGAAGATTTATATGTATATTCATATTTAATAAATGATCAAGAATTAGGAGTATCTGAATCTATAGAAAGAAAAAATAAAATAGAAGTATTATTATCTGATTTTAATAATAATATTAATTTCTTTGCTCCTGAATTGTTAAAATTAAGTAAAAAAGATTATAATAACTTATTTATTTCTAATCCTAAATTACTTGAATATAAAGCTGCTCTTGATCATACTTATCGTGAAAAAGGACATGTTTTATCTGAAAGAGAAGAAAATATTGTTTTTAGTTTAATTAATTCTGTGAATCATTTTGATGATATGAGTTCTACTTTAATTAATAATTTACATGACTATGGAACTATTAAGATAGATGGAGAAGAAGTAGAGATTGCTGCTAATAATTTCCGTCATTTAATGCGTAATAATGATTTAAAAATACGTCATAAAGTAAGAGATAATTTTCAAAATAAATTAGAAGAATATTCTACTATTAATGCTATGCTTCTTTCTAGTTTTGTTTCTATGGAAGATACAATTGCTAAGATTAAACATTTTGATTCTTCATGGGATGCTAAAATGTTTAGTTGGAATCTAGATGAAAAAGTATTTAAAACTTTAGTTAATACTGTAGAAGAGAACTTAGATTCTTTACATAAATATTATGATTTGAAAAAGAAATTATTAGGATTAAAAGAATTAACTGTATATGATTTATCTTTAGAAGCTGCTAATAATAATAAAGAATATAGTATAGAAGATGCTCAAAATATTGTTTTGAATGCTATTAAACCTTTAGGTGAAGAGTATTATTCTAAATTTAAAAAGATAATTGATAATAGATATATTGATTATTGTCAATATAAAGGTAAATGTGGTGGTGGATATAGTTTTGCTACGATGAGACAAAACTCTCGTATTTTGATGAGTTTTAACGGTAATTTAGATTCTGTATCTACTATTGCTCATGAAGGAGGACATAATGTTCATCATCAATTTGTAATGGAAAATAATCCTCTACATTATGTAGATACTTCTTCTATTACAGCAGAAGTTGCTTCTTTAACTAATGAATGTTTACTTTCTAGTTATTTAGCAAAGAATGGTACTACTAAAGAAGAAAAACTTGCTGGTATTATTAATATGCTTGATGTAATAGTTTCTAATTTATACGGAGCTGCTATAGAAGGTAAAATAGAAGAAGAAATGTATAAGCATGTTCATGAAGGTGGAATGCTTACAAAAGATTATATGGATAATATTACTTATGATTATTTTTCTAAGTATTATGGTAATTCTGTTAAATATGATGATAAAATTCATAATAATTGGGTAACTAGAAGTCATTATTATATGAATTTTTACTTATATAGTTATGCAATATGTATTAGTGTTGCTTGTGGTATTGCTTATAGAATTTTGGAAGGAGATAAAAAAGTACTTGATAATTATATTGAATTCTTAAAAGTTGGTAGTGATAAGTGGCCTGCAGAAGCATATAAGGTATTAGGTATTAATCTTGAAGATGAAAGTGTCTATGTTGATGCTATTAAATATTTTGATTCATTAATTGAACAAGCTTATAAAATATCTGATGAATAGAGGTGATGGTTAATGGCTGAAAAAAAGGATTTTTATGAAGTATTAGGTATTTCAAAAGGTGCTAGTGAAGCAGAAATAAAGAGTGCTTTTCGTAAGAAAGCAAAAGAATTACATCCTGATTTAAATAAAGATGATCCTCATGCTGAAGAAAAATTTAAAGAAGTACAAGAAGCTTATTCTGTTCTTTCTGATGAAAATCAAAGAAAGATGTATGATCAATATGGTCATGCTGGTGTTTCTGGTCATGGCCCTTCTACTGGTGGTCCAGGATTTGGAGGTGCTGGCTTTGGAGGTTTTGATGCTTCTGGTTTTGACTTCGGAGATATATTTGATTCTATTTTTGGAGGCGCTGGAGCTGGCTTTGGAGGGTTCTCTGATTTTGGTGGAAGAAGTTCTGGCCCTAGAGTAACTCGTGGTAGTGATATTTTAATGAGAATGGATCTTTCATGGGATGAAGCAATTTATGGAGGAGAAAAGAAATTTAATTTAGATGTTGTTGAAGACTGTAGTAAATGTCATGGACATGGAGGATTTGATAGAGAAGAATGTTCTACTTGTAAGGGTAGAGGAACTGTAACTACTCAACAAAGAACTATTTTAGGTGCTTTTACTTCAACGACTACTTGTCCAGATTGTCATGGAACAGGTCACTCATACAAGAAAAAATGTAGTGAATGTAATGGTAAGGGGAAAGTTAAAAAGAATAAAAAAATTACGCTTACTATACCAGCTGGAATAAATACTGGAGATAGGCAAAGAGTTAGTGGTAAAGGTAATCCAGGAAGTAATGGAGGAGAAAATGGAGATTTATATATTGAGTTCATAGTAGATGAACATGATTATTTTGTAAGAGATAATGATGATATCTACTTAGAAGTACCTCTTACTTTAACAGAAGCTATTTTGGGTTGTAAAAAAGAAATACCTACATTATATGGTAATGTTAAATTAAATGTTAGTCCTGGAACTAATTCTGGTGATAAAGAGAAAGTTAGAGGAAAAGGAGTAGATAATACATATCGTCGTCATAAGGGAGATATGTATGTAATATATAAAGTTTATACTCCTAATAGATTATCTCGTGAACAAAAAAGAATAGTTGAAGAATTAGATAATACTGATTTAGAAACTGATGAAATTAAAAAGTTTAATAGGTTTACAAAAGGAAACAGTTAGTTTCCTTTTTATTTTACGTATTTTTACAAGTGCTTTTTTTATTACTATTAGTAGATATTATTGGTTGTGGATAAAAATAATTTAGTTATTTGTTGTTTCTATTTTTTAAAAATAATATAATATTTTTAAGAGCTATTATAGGGAGGTAGTTACATGAGTAAGTTTGATTTAGACAGATTTAATTTAGCAAAAGTTAGACTGGGAGAACAACCTATCAAATTAAATAAAACATCTTATACTAAGCCGAAAGTAAAAGATGGAATGTTAGTTGATAAGGATGGTAATCCTATTGGTACAAAAGGTGATATGTACACAAAGATGATTATGGATAAGATTCTACAAGAAGGATGTTTGGATTATGATCCTAGACCTCATTATGAGGATTTTTATGAAGATGCAGTTTATTATGATAGAAAACGTGTATTAATTACTAAAGAAGGATTTGGTATAAAAGTTGGTGAAAATGAAAAAGCAATTGTAAAAGATAATGGAGTAGAATTATGGGTGCCTGCTCATACTATTAGTGTTAATCAAGGTATTGAATGTACTTATGATTTATCTAAAGGTGAAACTCCTATGATTACATTAAGACCAATTGCTGTTAAAGCAAGTATTGCAGAAATACTATGGATATATCAAAAACAATCAAATGATTTGGTATTATTTGATGAAATGTTAGGTAGATGTACATGGGAAGATGATCATAAGATTAATAACTGGTGGAATGACTGGGCACTTAGAGATGATAAAGGAAAATATATTTTAAATGAAGATGGTCATCCTACTATAGGTGCTTGCTATGGAGGAACTACTGGTCCAAGAGATATGATTAGAAGTCAAGTAATTGAAGCTATCAGAAATAATTCTGATGGAAGACGTAATATAACATGTTTATGGCAACAAGATGATTTTCTTAAACCTCATGGATTAAAACCTTGTGCTTTCTTAACTATTTGGAATGTAAGACATGATTGGGATGGAGAAGACTATTTAGATATGACTTTAGTTCAAAGAAGTAGTGACTTTGCAACAGCAGGTTGTATTAATCAAGTACAGTATTCTGCTTTACTAATTATGGTTGCTAAAGAATTAGGTATTAAACCTGGTAAGTTTACTTGGAAACCAATTAATATTCAAATATATGATAGGCATTTAGAACAAGCCATTGAAATGTTAAATAGAGAACCAGTAAATGATATAGATGCCACTATTAAAGTAAGAGATGGAATTAGATTTGATGATTTAACTACAGAAGATGTTAAAGTATTAGATAAAGAAGCAATACAAAAAGTAAAAACAAAAAATCCTCAATTTAAATTCCCATTAGGTATTTAATATGAAGAATATTACTATGATTGCTGCAGTAGGCAGAAACTTAGAATTAGGAAAAAATAATGATTTAATATGGCATTTTAGGGAAGATATGAAATTTTTTAAAGAACAAACTATGGGTAAACCAATGGTTATGGGTATAAAAACATTAGAGTCTTTACCTAAACTACTTCCAGGTAGAAAACATATTGTTCTTACTAGTAGAAACTTAGACTTAGATCCTGCAGTTCTAATTGTTCATTCAATTGATGAGCTACTTGAAATGGTTAGAGATTATCCTGAAGTTATGATTATTGGAGGAGCTTCTGTTTATAGACAGATGCTTGTTTATTCTGATAAATTAATATTAACTGAAATTGATGCTGAAGCTGATGCTGATGCATATTTCCCTGAATTTAATAAAGAAGAATGGGATTCTCTAGTAGTAGGAGAAAATACTGAAAAAGATATTTCTTATAAACATTTAGTTTATACTAGAAAATAGGTGATTAAATGAATAATGATGAATTAGATGAAATGGTTAATGAATTATATGATGAAGATTTAATTAATTCTCTAGAATTTGATGTAGTTGGAGATAATACTACAGAAAATACTGTTTTTGCTAATCTTATGAAAGAAGATTTAAATGAAGCTTTAGCAGATTTACCTTTATTTGAAAGACAAGTATTAGAATATAGATATGGATTAAATGGTAATGATAGGCATACTAGAAGTGAAATAGTTAAATTATTAAATAGTACTATTGATAAAGTAAGAAATGCTGAAGATAGAGCTATTAAAAAATTAAGGCATCCTAAATATTCTAGTAAATTAAGACCTTATTTAGATGATATTGATACAAATATAGTAAAATAAAAAAAGTTAGGTATTACCTAACTTTTTGTTTTTTTTCTTCTCTAATAATTGAATATTTATATAGTATTTCTTCTGGTTCATATAAATGAGTCTGTTGATGAGTATCTGGTTCAGTACCATACATTTCTGTTGCTAGACTAATACCATTTTCATCAAAATTTAAATAATCATATACAATTGTATTTTCTATTTCTGTTCCTCTTATTCTTAATCTAAAGAAATTATAATTTTCAAATTTTTCTAATAGTTCTAATAATTCTTCTTTTAATTCTTCTGGTACTTCTATTTCATTATTATTATAATCATTCATATGTGTAGTATTTTGTATTTTTTCTTTTAACTCTACACATTTTTCTTTTTTTCTTTTAAGTCTTTCATTCATTATCTTTTCAGTTGCTTCTTTTACAATAGTTTCTCTATCTCTTTCCTTATTTTCTTTTTTTAGTTTAAATCTGTTTTTTAATATAGCCATCTTATCATGAATTCTTACTCTTGCTTTCATTGTATCATCCCTTTATTATAATATAATTTTATCATATGTTTTTATTATATTCAATTTTATATTTATTTTTTTACATAAAAAAAGAGATTAAAATCTCTTTTATTTACTGTGTTTATTTTCTTCTTGTGGTACTCTTGATAAACCTAAATAATTAATTAACATTTCTACAAAGAAACTTGGAATATTATTATTTTTAACTTCATATCCATATGTTACTAATTCTTGTCTATGATCCATTAAAGAACTTATATTTTTTAATAAACTCTCATTTCTAAATAAGAAACTAAATTCTCTTCTTAATTGTTTCTTTTCTTCTTCCGTATTGGCTTCTCTTTCTCTTACATAGAAACCTTTCTTATACTCTCTAGGAATAAAATTTGCAACTTCTACTTTATCTCCATTTAATATATATCTTCTGGCTCCATCATTATATATAAACCATCTTTCTTTTTCTCTTTGTTCTACTTCATAACAATCTTCACTAATACTTATACTAGTATTAAAGAAATCATTTCTTGATTCTCTTGTTAAACAACTACCAAATAGATTATAAATAAAATTATTTATTTTTCTTTTTAATTGTTTTTTCTCATTCTCATCTTTTGACATAACTTGTTTTTTTACTAGTGCTTCTAGTTTTTTTGCTTTCCATGGATTAATAACACTTAATTGGTCAATAATCTCATATAATTGTTCATAATTCATAAATATCCCTCCTGATTTGCAATTTATTATATCATAATATTTTATTATTTCAATAAAAAAAGACTTTCGTCTTTTTAATATATCATTGTATGTAGTATTCTATCAGTATTTTTAAAGTTTACTTTTGCTATTTCTTGTAACTTTTCTTCACCATATTTTTCTACTACTTCTTCTCCAATGGTATCTACATCTTTTCCTGCTCCTTTAGGTAGAGGAATATGTATTTCATCACACATCTTATCAAACTCTTTTAAGAATAGATATCTACTTATAATAGAAGCACATCCTACTGCAGGGTTTTTATCTTCTGCTTTAGTAAGAAAAGTAATTCCTTTTTGAATAGCAGGTTGATCAGATACATATTCATAGTATCTAGCTTCTCTAGCAAATTCATCTATAATAATATAATCATATTTAAGTTTTTCTTCATTAATTAATTGATATAGTACTTTATTATGAAGAATAGCTTTTATTTTATTCATATTAATATCTTTATTATATTTTTCATTATATTCTTTATTTGTAAGAATAACACTTCTATATTTTATTTGTTTAGCTATTTGAGGAGCTATTTTTAAGATTTTTTCATCATCTATTTTTTTAGAGTCTTTAACACCTAAACTTTCTAAGAATGGTAAATCATCTTTAGATACATAGCAGGCTGTTACAACAATAGGTCCGAAGTAATCTCCTGTTCCTACTTCATCACTTCCTACAGCATTACAATTATAATACTTTTCATCTTCTTTTTTTCTTTCTTCTTGTTTTTCTTTTGTATTTTCTAAAGCTGTACCCCACATGGCTGCATCTACATCAGCACTTGTTCCTTGAAACATACATTTACCTGATTCATAAAGAGTAATTACAGTATCTTCTTCTTCAGCTTGAAATACTACATATGGTATTACTTTATCTCTTCTTTTATCTTTGTAGTATTCAATCATTTTTTCTTTTATTTCATCATTTACTCTTATTACTACATTCATAGGCCCCTCCTAAAATATCTCATCAGATGAATAATAGATATAATCTTTTATTTCATCTGGAGTTAATCCTTCTTTTTGTTTATCTTTTACTATTTTATCTATTTCTATATCAGTAATATTTAATAAATATGGATTACTATCAAACAATACTTCTAAATGAGTTAATTTTATATCTAATAATTTATTTATCATTTTTTTAATATCTTTAGGATTTCTTGATAGAAAATATGGATTAGAGTGAATAATATTCTTTATATGATTACTTAAACATCCAACACTACCTAAAATATCAATTATGTCATAAATATTTTTATCTGGAATATTTTCTATTTCTGAATTATTCTCCATCATATCTTTTATTTCTTCCATTGTAAAACCATATCTTATTAATACATCCATTATTTAACCCCCTTTAATACTTCATCTCTAGTTACTTTATATTTATCTTTAAATTCTATGTCTGTTAAAAATACATCATCTAATTTTTTAGTCTTAATATATTTTTCTCTATTTCTAATTATTTCTAAACTATAAAGTACATATTTTGCATTATCTTTAATAATATCTATTAAATCTTTATCTTGATAATAATGTAGTCTATTATTTAGTTCTTGATTATTATAAGTTAATAATAGGGGAGTAGAATTAATCATCTTAATTACTTCACTATTAGTTATTCCACATTTAATAAAACTTTTAAAATTATCAGATATTATTTCTTTTGAATACAGTAATATATATGGATTTTTTTCTGTTAATGGTACTATTTCTGATATACCAAATCCTAAGTTTTCTAAGTTATCTATATTTTCTTCTAATCTTTCTAAATTATTATGTTTTAAAATAATTGGTACTTTCTTTATAGTATTAATAATATTTTTAGTAGTATAACCATTTTCTGTTAGATACTTAGTTTTTCTTTCAATATCTTCTTTATCATAAATATATAATTCTGGTAGATATGTTGTTATTTTAATTATTTCTTCTTTAGTAAAACCAAAATCACTATATTCTTCTAATTTTTTATTAAGAGTAGATTCTCTCATACTTAATAGATCTGGTATTTCTCTAATTATTGGAATAATACTGCTTTTTGTATAACCATAATCATAAAAGTATTCTAATCTTTTTTTAATAGCTGTTATATCTTGATTTAAGACATCTGTTTTCTTTACAAATAATTCATTGCAATCATCTATTGAAAAACCTAATTCTTCAAATAATAGATATTTATTATTAATTCTTTGTTTTGACATTTCAATTATATATGGGTATTTTTCTATCATTTGAAATACTTCTATTTTATTAAATCCATATTGGAATAAGTCACTTATTCTTTCTTTAATATTTTCTATACTCATTACAATAATAATAGGCCTTACTGTTATAATGTTAATAATTCCTTCATTTGTTATACCATTACGGTGAAGGAAATTTACTAAGTTTTTTAAAGCAAATAGTAAGTTTGATTCTGTATAATTACAGATAGGATATGATGATAAGACTAGGTCTTTTTGATCATCATTTAATCCTAGATTTTTAATATATTCATCTAACATGGCTATCACCTAGAATTTATTATAGCATATTTTTTATAAATAGTTTATAATATATATTGTAGAGTAGGAGATGAATTTATGTCTTTTAATATATTTGATATTGGTATTATACTTATACTTATTATGTTTATAATAGTTGGGATGAAAAGAGGAGTTATTAAAGAAGCTGTGGCTTTACTTGCTATAATACTTGTATTTATATTATCTTTTTCTTTAAAAGGTATTCTTGGAAATATATTATGTGTATTATTACCATTCTTTAGTTTAGATGGATTTACTGTACTTAATATATTCTTTTATCAATTACTTGCTTTTATAATTGTATTTTGTGTATTACTATGTATTTATGAATTTTCTCTTAGAATATCTAAAGTATTACAAAAAATAGTTAATGCTACTATAATACTATGGTTACCTTCTAAGATATTAGGAGGAATTGTATCATTATTAAAAGGTTATGTAATATTATTTATTGTTTTTGTAATACTTATGATTCCTTTTGGTAATTTCTCTTTATTTAAAGAAAGTGTTTGTATTAATTATTTGCTTTATAATACTCCAGTACTTAGTGGATATGCTAAAGACTTTGTTAATCCAATTAATGAAGTAATTGCTTTAAATGAAAAGACTTCTAAAGGTAAAATTACTATTAATGAAGCTAATTTAGAAGGTCTTGATATTATGCTTAAATATAATGTTGTTGATAAGAAAACAGTAGAATCTTTAATAGAAGTAAATAAATTGGATGATATTAAAGATATTGATACAGTACTTAATAAATATTAGGAGGGTTTTATGGTTTCTTTAAAAACTGCTTTAGAATTTAATGATTTAATTAAGGGAGATAAAGTATTAGTAGATTTCTATGCTGATTGGTGTGGGCCTTGTAAGATGCTTAATATGGTTTTAGAAGAATTAGAACCTGAATTAAATGATATTACTATTGTTAAGGTTGATGCTGATAGATTTAGAAGTGTTGCTAAAGATTATAGTGTGATAAATGTACCTGTTGTTTGTTTGTTTTCTAATGGTAAGCTTATTAAACAACAAAGTGGATTTATGAGAAAAGAAGAACTATTAGAGTTTATTAATAATTAGAGGTGAAAATATGTATTGTGGTTATTGTGGAGCTAAATTAAGAGATAATACTAATTTTTGTGGTAAATGTGGTAAAGAGATTTTTGTTCCTGTTAAAGAAGAAATTGTTTATGTAGAAGAAAAACCTGTAGAATCTATTTTATCTAATGGAGTAGTAGTTGCTTTAACTTTATGTGTTTTAATTATTTCTATAGCGACTATTATTTGTGCTTCTATTATTACTAATGATTTACCTGATACTAATCAATTAAAAGGAGATATTAGTATAGTTGATGTAATGTAATTATAAGAATAAAAAGGGTGATTGTATGAAATGCAAAAAGTGTGGAGAAGAATTAGAAGATAATGCTACTGTATGCAATAAATGTAATACCAAAGTAGATGAATCTGAATTAATTCATATTACTTATGAAAATGAAGACACTGATTATATTACTCCTCCTGTTATAACTGAAGCTCATACTTTTATTGATGAAGAAAGTTTTGCTAAAAAAGTTAATGATATGAATGATGAGGATGATGTTTCTAGTAAAAATCCTCTAATATGGATATTTATATTTTTACTTGTTGCTATAATTGGTGGGGTGTTTTATTTTAGTTATTTTAATAATTTAAATCCTAATAAAAGTACTAATGATAATAATACTTTTACTACGGAAAGTTGGACTAGTGGAGAGTTTATATTAGATGGAGATTTTTATCATTTACCTCAACCATTTTCATCTTTTTATAATAAGAATTGGGATTTATCTAGTATTGAGAGTTTAAATAATATTGAAGTTGGAGAAACTACTGATTTAGTATTACTTACTTCTTCATTTGATTCTAAACATTCATTACTTGTACATTTAACTAATCATGATGATAAACCTCTAAAATATGATTTATGTAATATTACTGGATTAATGGTTAATAATAATGAGGATAATAATACTATAGATTTTACTTTACCTGGACAAATTACTAAAGGTAGTAAAGAATTAGAAATTCAATCTTTATATGGTAAATTAGAAGATACTAATATTACTTATGATGATGTTTTACAAGTTACTACTTATCATTATGTTGATGGTAATAAAAATTTAGAACTATTTGTATTTGATAATGGTGGTTTAAAGAGTTTTCATTATTATATATCTAAGAGTGAGTAATCACTCTTTTAAATTGACTTTTTATAAGAAATTTGATATAATATAAGCCATTCATGAGGCTATATGACGTTTATTTTATAAGGGGGTTAGATTAAATGTCACCAAAAAAATATGTTGAAAAATTAATAAAAGAAATAGATGAAGACATTACTAATGTTCAAAAGGCTAATAAAGGTAGAAACTTTATATATAATGCTTTAACTATATTTACTGGAGTTTTAGGAGCATTTACTTTATTTACTAATCCAATTTTTGGTATAGGTTTACTTTCTACTGCTGCTATGTTTGGATTGGGTTCTAAACGTATTAATGATATGTTACCTGCTACTATTAAAAGACTTACTGATGAAAAAACTTCATTACAAAATAGATTAAGTAATGGTATTAATTTGAGTAATGCTGCTATTGCTAGACGTAAAAATGCTTATACTGCTGCTGAAAAGAATTTTAAAACTGCTAAAGAAAGATATAATAATTCAGAAAATGCTTCTGCTGTTGCTAGTGCTGCTACTATTATAGGAACTATTGTTACTGGTATTGGTGGGGGACCCGTTTTTGGTATTATTGCTGTTGGTGGTGTTCTTGCTAAGAGTATAATTGATAAGAATTACATTGAAAGACATCAATCTTTTGAAACTACTGCAGGTGTTAGAAATGAATTATTATATGATAATAATGTAAGTAATATGATTATCCAAAGAAGAGGCAATACTAATTCTAATACACCTACTAATAGTATTAGATCTAATAATTCTCGTACTATTACTCGTGCTAGAGCACATCAAGTTAGACCTACTAATAATGGTTCTGTAAGAAGTGTTAATAATTATCCTCAAAATGATATTGATGCTGTAGATAGTTACATTAGTACACTTGAACAACCACAAGATAATAAAGGTGGAATACAAAAGAGAAAGATATAAATCTTTCTTTTTTTATTTATAAAAATATTTAATGTCAAATTACTTATTTTCCCTTGAATTGACTTCTTTAGGTTTGATATAATGTTGATTGAGTGTGCAAAGGAGGAATGAAGATGCAGAAATATGTTTATTTATTCAGTGAAGGAAATGCTGATATGCGTGAACTTCTTGGAGGAAAGGGTGCTAACCTTGCAGAAATGACTAATATAGGTTTACCTGTACCACAAGGTTTTACAATAACTACTGAAGCTTGTACTCAATATTATGAAGATGGTAGAGAAATTAATGATGAAATTCAAAGTCAAATTAATGAGTACATTGAAAAAATGGAAGAAATTACAGGAAAGAAGTTTGGAGATAAAGAAAATCCTTTACTTGTTTCCGTTAGAAGTGGAGCAAGAGCTTCTATGCCTGGTATGATGGATACTATCCTTAACTTAGGTTTAAATGAAGATGTTGTTAATGTTATAGCAGAAAAAAGTAATAATCCTAGATGGGCTTGGGATTGTTATAGAAGATTTATTCAAATGTATTCTGATGTTGTAATGGAAGTTGGTAAGAAATACTTTGAAGAATTAATCGATGAAATGAAAGAGAAAAAGGGAGTAACTCAAGATGTTGAATTAACTGCAGATGATTTAAAAGAATTAGCTGGACAATTTAAAGCAGAGTATAAAGAAAAGATTGGTAGTGATTTCCCATCTGATCCAAAAGAACAATTAATGGGAGCTGTCAAAGCTGTATTTAGAAGTTGGGATAATCCTCGTGCTAATGTTTATAGAAGAGATAATGATATTCCTTATTCATGGGGAACTGCTGTTAATGTTCAATCAATGGCTTTTGGTAATATGGGTGATGATTGTGGAACTGGTGTTGCTTTCACAAGAGATCCAGCTACTGGAGAAAAAGGTTTATTTGGTGAATTCTTAACTAATGCTCAAGGTGAGGATGTTGTTGCAGGAGTTAGAACTCCTATGAAGATTGCTGAAATGGAAGAAAAATTCCCTGAAGCATTTAAAGAATTCCAAGAGGTATGTAAGACACTTGAATCTCATTATAGAGATATGCAAGATATGGAATTTACTGTTGAACATGGTA
>CAMYVT010000026.1 GCA_947302515.1 uncultured Caryophanales bacterium | reverse complement strand
ATGATTTCGATTACGACTATGATTATGATGATGAAGAAGTAGAAAAAGAAGAGCCTAAGAAAGAAGGATTCTTTAAGAGAATGTGGAGAAAGTTTAAAGAGAGTCATATCGGTGTTGTACTTACAGCTATTGGATTATCTTTATTACTTGCATGTGGTTTATATACTTGTCATTCTCACAAAACTCTTGAAGGAGAAGTATTAAATAGTAATGTTCCAGGATTAGAATCTACTGATATTCCTGAAGATACTACATTTAATCAATTGAATTCTAATGTTGCTTCATTAAATTCTATTAGTGATGTAGTTAATGCTCATTATTATAATGATGCTGCTATAAAAGCATTACTTGATAGAACTTCTAATCAAACTCAAAAAACTGCTATGAGTAATGTTGGATTAGCTATGGATGGATTTAATAATAATTTTGCTACATATTATGTAGAAGATGGTATTGATGTTCGTCCTGCATTAACTTTTGATGAAACTGTTTCATTACAAGTTGCTTATAATGATTACAATAGAGAACAATTATTAGCTATATTTAATGGAGCTGATATTAGAAGTGAAGATTTAACTAGACAATATAAGGATGCTTCACTACAATTAATGGGTGCTTATGCTATTGAAAATAGTGAACATCCAGTAGATATGTCTATGCTTATTGATAGTCAAGAAGGTAGAGATTTCTATAATAGATATCATACTGCATTCTTAGCTGCTAAGAACGCTGAAGGTGAGGAACAAGTTCGTTTAGTTACTGAATTCTATAATATGGTACATGAAGACTTTGCAATTAATGAAGATGAACGTACTGAAGGTATTTCTCATTCTTCTAATTATAATAGAATTCAACCATATCAATTATCTGTAGCTCCTATGATTGCTGCTGGTGAAATGATGTGGCAAAATCTTGATATTGATGTTACTTTAAATGATACTGAGATTGATTTCTTAAATGATTTAGGATTATGTAATTTCGCTGAACATTCATTTGAAAGAGCAGAAGTTGCTGTTATGTCACATGATGTTGATACTAACAATCCTACATATCAAGAATATAGAGATGCATTTATTAATTACTATAAAGGTTTAGGTACATATTATGTAGATGATGCTCATCGTGAATTAACTAAGTTAGATTCATTCCAAAGAGCTGTTAACTGGCACTTTGAAATGGGTGGATGGGTTTATGAAGGTGGTTCTTATACTACTACTGAAACTCATACTGAAACTTATTCATGGGAAGATAGTCAAACTACATATAGTGAAGAAGTTACTTATACTGAAAAACCTATTACTGATGAAGCTAGAGCAGAAGTTGATGCTGAAATTGAAGCTGAAAATGAAGAGGCTAGAAGAAGAGCTGAGGCTGAGGCTGAAGCTGAAAGACAAAGATTACAAGAAGAAGAAGATCGTCATGCTGCTGAAGTTGAAGAAGAAGTTAGACAAGATGATGAAGATTTACAAGAGAGAATTGATGAAGCTAATGACGTAATTGATGATGGTGGTACTGTTAATGAAGATGATTTAGGTCATGGTGTTGACTTTGATGATGAACATTCTGATGAAAATGGTAACTTAGATCCTTCTGTTGAAGATATTACAACAGATCCAACTGGTGATATGACTGATCAACCTCTTCCAGATCCTAATGTTACTGGTGAATTATTCGATGAATTAGCAGAACCTGTATATGATTCAGCACCTGTTGTTGAACCTCAATCATTTGTTGAAATTGAAGAACCTGTATACAATGATGACAATGCTCAATGGGTTGAAAGTGTACCTGTTGCTGATGATTATTATTATGAAGATGCATGGGTTGAATATGAAGATGCAGTAGATACTTATGTAGAATCTATGGCTGATGATTCTACTTATGGTCAAGAATTAGAAGCTGAAGATATTGAATCTTATCAATATCAAAGATAATAAAAAAGCGTTAAAAACGCTTTTTTTATTTATATTAAAGACTTTTGTTGACATTATACAACATCTGTGGTATAATGTATGTACATTGAAGGTATAGAGGGGTTACCTTATTTAGGGGGTTGAATATATGAGTACTAATTATATATTTGAATATTTAGATGAGAATGATTTTAGAAAGAAAGAAAGATCTGTTCGTAAGTATAATATGTTAGCTTATAAGAAATTAACATTTACTTATTATCCAGAATTACGTAAAGGTACTTTTTTGGGTAAAGAAATAGGTAAAGATGAAAAAGCTAATACTGTTAGTTATGAATTACAATTGCCAACAGATGATTTATTTAAGAAAGTTCATGGACCAATTGTATTACATTATACAGTTTATACTGAAAAAGGTATTATTTTATTAACTAATATTACACCTGAAGGTATTTTAGATGAAGGCCATAGAGCAGAATTATCTACATATAAAGGTGTAATGATTTCTAAGACTAATCCGGAAAAAGATATGTTTAAAATCAATCTTTTAAATATGATGGGAAAATAGAGAAAACCTCTATTTTTTCTTTTTTTCTATTGCTTATAACCTGTTTTTATGTTATTATTAAATAGCGATGGACCCTTAGCTCAGTTGGTTAGAGCATCCGGCTCATAACCGGGCGGTCACAGGTTCGAGTCCTGTAGGGTCCACCATTCATTTGCGGGTATGGCGGAATTGGCAGACGCGCTAGACTTAGGATCTAGTGTCCCAGACGTGCAGGTTCAACTCCTGTTACCCGCACCATATTATTTATAAATACCAACTCATAAGAGCTGGTTTTATTTTGTTTTCTTGACTTTTTTACTAAAATATGGTATAATTTGTATGTATTTAGAGGGAGTAGTTCCATTCATTGAATGTATTAATTCGTCAAGACGATATATTCCGGATTAATAATTAAGAACGAGACTTTTATACAAATATATGTATAAAAGTCTCTTTTCTTTTATACATTTGAAGGAGGATATTTTTATGTTATTTGGTAGAAAAAGAGAAGAAAAAAAGGTGGAAGTGAAACAGGGTCGTCAAATAGGTGATAGAATTGCTATTAAATATGGTTCTTTAAGTACTTGTATTAGTTATATAGATGAACACCCATATCATCCTGCTATTATCCAATGTAATATGCATAATTTACCTATGGGTCAAATTGCTTCATTATGGACAGTACTTGAATATATTGGTAATAATCAATATATTGATTTAGTATCTGGTGAAATAATTGGATATCAAACTGATGCTGATAGTGTATTAGATACTGTTACATTAGAATATGAAGATAGAGCTAGATCATTACAAGAAAGATTATTAGAATCTCCTATTGCTATTGGTTCATTTGATGGATATGGATCTAGAGGTATTTGTCAATTAACTCCAGAAATTAAAAAAATGATTATGGAAGAGACAATGCCTAGACAAGAAGAGATTATTAGTACTTTATCTGCTAAAAAAGAAGAAGCTAGAAGCTTAATTATGGATTTTTATGCTAAAAAGAACAGAGGTATGATGCATAGATATTATAATGTGGCTGTTAGAGAAAATGAAGAATTTGATAGACGTGAAAGAGAAAGACGTTTAGCTGAAGAAAGAAGAAGAAAAGAAGAAGAAGAAAGACGTGCTGCAGAAAGATTTAGAGCAGAAATTGATCCTAAATTTGATGCAATGTTTCCACCTAAAAGATTAATTAAAAAATAATAAAAAGACTACTTATGTAGTCTTTTTATTATGTAAAGTATTGTTATTTTCTTTTATTTATATTTTTTATAAGAATATTTAATGCTAAAATATTTATAGAGATAATATATGGGAGGTAGTAATATGCCTAAATATGTTTGTGATACTGACTTAGTATTTTCTGAAGGTAAAAAAATTTGTGATAGTGTTAATGAAATGAATACTTCTACTAGTAATTATTCTAATAATGTTGAATCTGATGTTAATGGCTGGACTGGTGATGCTGCTGGTGGAAAGGATTCTTTTGTTAAGGCTAAAAATGATCAAGTAGAATCTGCTAAAAATGATTGTACTTATGTTAATGAAGTGGGAGAATTTATTCAAGAAAGTGCTAAGACTATTGATCAATTAGAAGATGACTTAAGTGCTCTTAAAATATAATTTGAGGTGATTATATGAGTGATTTTAAAGTTAGTGATTATGGAATTTTCGGAGATGCAGCTAATACTACTAATGTGTTTAAAACTACAGTAAATATTGGACTAGAAGCTATTAATGGTAGTAAAACTGCTCTTTCTAATGAAAGTGTTTTTATGGGTCCTTTAGCTGATTCGTGTATTGAGGCTTTATCTAAATCTAATAATAAACTTGAAAATATTATTTCAGGTTGTGGAGCTGTTATTGCTTTTTTAGCAGAGTCTAATATTACTTATCAAAGTGGTGATAAAAAAGCTAGTAAAATACTTTCTTTTAATAATGGTTCTTTTAGTACCTCTACTTTTTCTAATAGTGGGGTTCAAACTGGTAAAACTAATCAAGATACTATATATAATTATCTTTCTCAAAAAGGCTTTAATGATGCTGCTATATCTGGTATTTTAGCTAATATTCAGCATGAGTCTGGTTTTGATCCTACTGCTGTTGGTGATGGTGGTACTTCTTATGGTATATGTCAATGGCATGATACTAGTAATGGTAGTGGTAGATGGACTAATATGGTAAATTATTGTAATAATAATAATTTGAATCCTGATTCAGTTGAAGGACAAGTAAATTATTTAGTATATGAACTTGAAAATAACTATCCAAATGTCTATGAAAAAATTAAGAATGTTCCTAATACTGCTGATGGTGCTTATGATGCAGCATATGAATGGACTGTTAATTATGAAATACCTGCTAATGCTGAAGTGGCTGGTCAAAATAGGGGGGATACTGCTGTTAGTAGTTTTTGGTCTACATATAGTGATTCTGTAAATACATAGAAATCCTTTAGGGTTTCTTTTTTTTTATTATTATGCTATAATCCTCTTAGAATGGGTTGTGATTTTATGAAGAATAAAATGGGTAATTCTTGGTTTATTATTGGTATTATTCCTTATATAATAACTTTAATATTTTCAATTATTTCTATATTTACTGGTGTTAGTACTTGTTTTTTAAATTCTGATTATTATTTTTGCGATGTTGTTACTGGTTTAAGTGGTTTTGGACAAGTATGGTATATGTTATTATATATATTCTTTCCAGTATATTTAATATGTTTTTTATTTATAATATTAGGTTTATTTAAAAATAATAAAGCTTCTATTACCCATACTAGAATGTTATTGTTATTTGGAGCTGCTCCTTTTATTCTTTCATTGATCTGTTTCTTATGTGGTTGTCTTGCTGATACAATGAGTTCTATTTATATATTATTTTCTGATATATTTGTAAGACATTTCTTTATTGTTTTTGCAGATTTTATGGGTATTGTATTTATACTTATTGGATTGCATAGATTAAAACAAGTTGAAAATAAAAAAACTAGAAAAGACTAGTAGTCTTTTTTTATTAAATACAAGGAGGTTAATATGAGAACTACAAGATTAGAAGTAAATTTATTAGAATTTCAGAATAATGTTCGTAAAATTAAAGAATATGCTTCTGGTAAAGAAATTATGCCTGTAATTAAATGTAATGGTTATGGTACATATATTAATAAAAGATTAGATATTCTTGAACAATTTAATATCGTTGCAGTAGCAATGGTTTCTGAAGCAATTGAACTTAGAAAAATTGGTTATAAAGGAGAAATATTTATATTAAATCAACCAATGATTGATGAGATTAAAGATATTGAAAAATATAATCTTACTGTTGGTTTAAGTGATATTAATTTTTTAAATGAATGTATTAATAAAAAAACTTCTTTTAAAGTTCATATTGAAATAGAAACTGGTATGAACAGAACTGGAGTATTATATGACAATTTAGGAGAATTTTTATCTTTAATAAAATCTAGTAATTTAGAAGTAGAAGGAATTTATTCTCATTTTTCTTCGGCTGATTTTGATGATAATTATACTAATTATCAAATTGATTTATTTACTAAAGCATTAAATTATTGTCAAGATAATGGTTTTAAATTTAAATATATTCATATAAGTGCATCTAATGGTATTTTAAAATATGATCTTAAATTTACTAATTTAGTTAGACCTGGAATTATTATGTATGGTTATGATTCTTATCCCGGAAGCTGTTCTATGCTTGATTTAAAACCTATTTGTAAATTAGTTAGTCATGTAGTTTTCTTAAAAACTGTCCCTGAAGGTACTAAAATTGGTTATTCTCAAAAATATACATGTGATTATGAAACTGTTGTTGCAACTATCCCGATAGGATATGGGGATGGTTTTAGAAGAATTTTATCTAATAAAGGTTTTGTTTATATTAATGGAAAAAAGGCTCCAATTATAGGTAATGTATGTATGGATAGTTTTATGATTGATGTTTCTGGTATTAGAGTTAATATTGGTGATGAAGTTGTTATATTTGATAATGAACATATTACTTTAGATGAATTATCTAATATGTGTGATACTATTAATTATGAAATTTTATGTACTATAGGAGAGAGAGTTCCTAGAAAATTTATTGAAGAATAAAATAGAATTGTTTAATTCTATTTTTATTTTGAAGAAATATTTGTTAAAATATATATAGTCATTAATATTGAGGTGGTTTTATGACAATATATGATTATATGGATCAATATGGAGTTTATTCTTTTTATGAGAAACCTTTTAATGAGGTTGATGCGATGTTATTTTCATTTATATCATATGTTGATTTTGGATCTATTCTTGATAATAAAAAATTATTTTTAAAAGATGTTGGTAGAATTAAATTTGGTTTTCATAAAAAAAATACTAATAATGTTATAGCGGTTCGTGAAGCTACTAAGATATTGTATTATATGAAAGATATTAAAAGATATCGTGATTGTATATTATATAACTATGTTTATGAAGCTAATAATGATTATCAATTTTGTGCTTTATCTATTGAATATATGAGAGGTAATACTTTTGTATCATATGAAGGTACTGATGAGATGATTAGTGGTTGGAAAGAGAATCTTCTTCTTAGCTATAGTTTTCCTACTATTACTCATAAGAAAGCTATTGATTATTTAAATCATTACTATTTATTTAGTTTTAAAAAATTAATAATAGGTGGTCATTCTAAAGGGGGAAATCTGGCTTTGGTTGCTGCTATGTGTTGTAATTCTATTGTTAAAAATAAAATTAAAACTATTTATAATTTTGATGGGCCTGGATTACTTGATAAAGAATTTAGATCTAATAGATTTAAAAAGATACTTCCTAAATATCATCATATTATACCTAATGAATCTATTGTTGGTATTATGCTTTATAGTAGTCGTGATCAAGTTGTTCATTCTACTATTAATGGACCTCTTGCTCATAGTATTTTATATTGGGAAGTTGATGGTAATCATCTAAAAAAAGATAAACTTAGTTCTTTTTCTAAAGAATTGAAAAAAGGATTATTAGGTTATATTGATTCTCATACTGATGAAGAATTAAAAACTATTGTTACTAATTTAGATAAAGTATGTCAAAGAGCTAAAGTTACTAGTTTATTAGAATTTAAAGAAAGTCATAAAAAGATAATTGATTTTATTAAAGCTTGTTCTTATTTAGATATGGAATCTAAAAATATGTTATATGATTTAATAAATGTATTTATTAAAGCTTTAGGTGATGCTAAATATAAAGACTTTATAGCGTTTAAAAATAAGTTTAAATTGGATATATAATATGGAATTAAATGCTAAACAGATTAAATATATTAATAATAAACTTAATAATTTATCTCATTCTAAATTTAGAAGTAGTTTTCATCTTAGAAAATATATGGTTAAATATATTGATGATAAAGGATTAGATACTGTAGAAAGACATGCATATGATTTTATTAAGAAAAATATTGCTCCTAAATATATTAAAAATGATGGTAAACAAACTCCTATGAAAGGGCATCCTGTTTTTATTGCGCAGCATGCTTGTGGGTGTTGCTGTAGAAGTTGTTTAGAAAAATGGCATAATATTCCTAAAGATAGAGAATTAGAAGAAAGAGAAATAAATTATTTAGTGGCGTTAATTATGGAATGGATAAAAAGTGAGTATAGTAGGTGATTAAATGAAATTAATGTTAATTGGTGGTGGTGAAGTTGGTAGAGGAAATACTGCTTACGAAACACTTGAAATAGATAAAGAAATTGTTAAAATGACTGGTAAGGATAATCCTACTTTATTATTTGTAGGTCTTGCTAGTAGTTTTAGTGATTCATATTATGATGTTATTAAGAAGAATTTTAAAGAATTAGGTTGTACTCCAGTATATTTGAAGAAAAATAATTTAATTCATAATCCTGATCTTGTTAAAGATAAGTTTAGAGATGCTGATATTATATATGTTGGTGGAGGAGATACTATTAAATTATTAGAAAAGATAGAGGAATATAATCTTAAACCTTTATTTGATGAAGCATTAAATAATAATACTGTTTTAGCGGGTATTTCTGCGGGAGCTATTCTTTTTAGTAATAAAGGTTATTCTGATGCATATATTTTAAGAGAAGAAAAGGATACTTATGAATTTATTAAAGGATTTAAATATATTGATATAAATATTACTCCTCATTATCATGTTGATCCTAATAAAACTAAACAATTAAAAGATTATTTAAAAAAACATGATGAAGAAATATATGGATTAGAAAATGGTACTGCATTAAAAATTATTGATGATAATATTAAAGTAATTACTTCTGTAAAGAATTCTAAAGTATATAAAGTATCTTATAAAGAAAAATTAATTGAAAAGGAAATATAAAAGACCTTGTTAGGTCTTTTTATATTTGATATTATTTATATATGAAAAAGATTGGTAAAAGAATTATAAAATTAATTTTATTTATTATTATACTTATTTGTATTTTATATTATTTTGATAACACTAATAATAGTAATAATACTATAGTGTCTAATAATATTGATACTAATAAAGAATTACTTGAGATATATTATTTTGATGTGGGAGAAGCTGAGAGTAGTTTAATTAAATATAAAGATCATAATATATTAATTGATGCTGGTAATACTATGGATGGTAAGAATCTAGTTAATTATTTAAAAGAGATTGGTATTAATCATTTAGATATAGTTTTTGTTACTCATGCTCATGAGGATCATATGGGTGGTATGCAATGGATTATATATAAATTACCTGTTGATATTGTTTATATGCCTAATCATTATGCTGAATGGAAAAGTTATGATAATCTTATGAATTCTATTAAAGAAAGAAATGTTACTTTAGAAGAACCTACTATTGATCAAGAATTTACTTTTGATAAAGTTAATATAAAATTATTATGGATTGATAATGGGGATAATTATAATAATAATTCTATTGTACTAAAACTTAATTATCTAAATACTAGTTATTTATTTATGGGTGATGCTACTAGTGATGTAGAACATTTGATTTTAGATAAAGATATTAAGAGTAATGTATTAAAAGTAGGACATCATGGATCTAAAGATGCTAATTCTGCAGTATTTTTAGATAAAGTAAAACCTGATTATAGTATTATTAGTGTTGGTAAGAATAATGATTATCATCATCCTCATGATGTTGTGCTTAATAAACTAAATACTCTTAATAGTACTATATATCGTACTGATATTAATCATACTATTCATTTAATTAGTGATGGTGATAATATTAAATTTGATTTTATAAAGACTAATATTAATGGAGGAGACTTAAATAGCTAATTTAAGTCTTTTTTAGGCTTTTTTAGACACTTTTCAATATTTCTTGATTAATTAATCATTTTTATTATTATTCCTGTTAGAATTGATTTATGCTATAATATAATAGAGGGATGTTTATGATAGTTAATATATTAAGATTTGATCATTTTGGTAGAGGAGTTGGATACATAGATTCTAAAGTATGCTTTGTAGAAGGAGCTTTGCCTGGAGAAGAAGTAGAAATAGAAATATATAAAGAGAGAAAGAACTATATCTATGCAAAAACTATTAGAATAATAAAAAAATCTCCTATTAGAATTGATTCAAATTGCCCATATTCTGATGAATGTGGTGGTTGTAATTTTCAAAATATCTCTTATGAAGATGAAATTAATTATAAAAATGATAAAATTAATGATATTTTATGTCGTTATGGTGGATTAAATATTAATCTTATTAAACCAATTCTATATAATAATGATTATAATTATCGCAATAAAATAATTCTTCATGGTAAAGATGGGGTTTTAGGTCTATATCAAGAAAGTACTCATACTATTGTACCTATAGATAAATGTATTCTTGTAGATAATAAAATTAATAGTATTATTAAAATATTAAATACTATAAATAAAAATATTACAAATGTATTAATTCAATCTAGTAATGATTCTAATTATGTTTTAGTTAGTATTATAGGAGAAGTTAGCTCTTTAGATGAATTAAAAAATAATTGTGATGTATTAATATATAATAATGAATTAATATCAAAAGATAATGATATTATTAGTTCAATTGGTAATAAAAAATATCATGTAAGTGCAGGATCTTTTTTTCAAGTAAATAGATCATTAACAAAAGTATTGTATGATTATATTTTAGATATTGTTGAAGGAATTAAACCTAATAAAGCATTAGATTTATATTGTGGTACTGGTACTATTGGTATATATGTAAGTGATTATTGTAATGAAATTACAGGAATTGACTATAATCATTCTAATATAGAAGATGCTAATAAAAATAAAGACTTAAATAATGTTAAAAATATAAAATTTATTTGTAGTAAAGTTGAAAAGAAAATTGGTAAATTTCAAGATATAGATTTAGTAATAGTAGATCCTCCTAGAGCTGGTTTAGATCCAATAACTATAATGTATTTAAATGATCTTAATACTAAAACAATTATTTATGTTTCATGTAATCCAATTACTCTAGGAAGAGATATTAAAGATTTAAGTAAGAGTTATAATGTTTTATCTGTTCAACCATTTAATATGTTTCCTAAGACTTATCACGTTGAAACCGTGTCAGTACTATGTCGTAGAAATTAGCTAAAACCCTTGTAAAATAAAGGAATTGTCAAAAATTGATAAAACCCCAAAAAGTACTATTTTTAGTAAAAAAAATATAAATTCAAAAAAAATCAAAGAAAAAGTAGTTAATATGGTTATATGAGAACATGTTCCCTATAACCCAATAAAGTAATAAAAAGGACTGAGTTTTCAGTTCTTTTTTTGTTGTATAAAAAGGAGGGATTATATGAGCGAATTTACAATTTATAGAAATAAAAATTTTGCCTCAATACCAACTTATCATTTAAAAGATCAAAGTCTTTCATTAAAAGCAGTTGGTCTATTAACCAAAATGCTATTATTACCTGTAGAATGGGACTATTCATTGTCAGGATTAGCTACATTAAATAAAGACGGGATTGATTCAGTTCGAAGTACACTTAATGAATTAAAATACCATAATTACATCGAAATAGAGAAGCTACACAGCGAAAAAGGGACTTGGAAATATAATTATATTGTTTTTGAAAAACCTGCTGATAAGGCCATTTATTTACAAAATAAACCAGATAGGGAAAAACCAGGTCTGGTTAAACCAGATGTGGTGAAACCAAGCAATTATATAAGTAATAATAATATATTAAATAATAATAATGATAAATATGATAAATATAATGGACTTGAAGATTTTGAAATTTTTAATGGTGAAAAAATTAGACATAATCAATTAACAGAATTGTTAATATCTTTTGGTTATGTTGAGCAAGATGATTATAAGAGCCTTACATCATACGATAATTTATTTTTAAATTATTTAGATGATAACCATAGTGTTAGGGAATTAACTAAAATGATTACTTATATTGTTCCTAGAGTAGTAGATAGAGATTTTCTTGATGAGGATAATAATGAAATAAAAAATAGAATTGGATATTTAAAATCATCTTTAGAACAAAACTGGAGAAAGTTTGAATCTATGAATGAAGAAAAAGAATTGTGGAGTGATGAAGACATTAATGAAACATTAGAATTATTTAATATACAACAAAGAAAAGATATGGGAAGGGAGGTGAGATAATGAGTAAGTGTGAGGTAATAGCGGTTGCAAATCAAAAAGGCGGAGTTGGAAAAACTACCACTACATTTAACTTAGGAGTAGCTCTTGCAAAAAGCGGAAGAAGAGTTCTATTGATTGACGCAGATCCTCAGGGTGATTTAACTACATATATGGGATGGCATAATGCTGACAATCTACCAATAACTCTTTCTACTCTTATGGGAAGAAGTATTAATGATTTAGAAATAAATTCTGGTGAAGCAATTCTTCATCATAACGAGAATGTCGATTTGATTCCAACAAATTTGGAATTAGCTTCGATGGAAGTAAGCCTAGTAAATGCGATGAGCAGAGAATATACTATGAGAAATTGTATTGACGATATTAAAGATAAGTATGATTTTGTATTGATTGATTGTATGCCTAGTTTAGGAATGATTACAATTAATGCTTTAGCAAGTGCTGATAAAGTAATTATTCCAGTTCAATCTGAATTTTTAGCAGCTAAGGGTATGAATCACTTAATGAATACAATTTTAAAAGTTAAAAAGAATATTAATCCTAAATTGGACGTAGCTGGAATTGTACTAACAATTGTAGATGGGAGAAGAAACCTTTCAAAAGAAATAAGCGAAGAATTAAAGGAAACATATGGTAAGGTTTTTAAATTATATGATACTCAAATTCCTAGAGCAGTTAAAGCAGCAGAGTCTTCAAGAATGGGAGAAAGTATTCTATCTTATGATAAAGATAGCAATGTAGCAAAAAGTTATATAGAACTAGCAAAGGAGGTGTTAAATGATGAACGAATCAGGAACAAAACAAGAGATACCAATGAGCTTCAATCTAGATGATTTTTATACAACGCAAGAACAAAGAGATGATGAAAAGAAAGAAAAGATTGAAGAAATTAATATTAAACTAATAGATAATTTTAAAGATCATCCATTTAAAGTATTAGATAATGATGAATTAAAGACTTTAGAAGATAGTATTAAAACTAACGGATTAATGGAAGCAGTTATTCTTAGACCTAAAAAAGATGGAAGATATGAAATGATTTCAGGACACAGAAGATTGTTAGCTTGTAAAAAGTTAGGATTAGAAAGTATTCCAAGTAGAGTTAGAAATCTTACGGATGATGAAGCAATAATATATATGGTTGATAGTAATCTTCATAGAGAAAAATTATTGCCTTCTGAAAAAGCATATGCATATAAGATGAAGTTAGAAGCAATGAAACATCAAGGAACTTATCTCCAAGATGACGAGACTTCTCGCCAACTTGGCGACAAGTTAAAAAGTGTTGATATTTTATCATCTAAATCCGAAGATTCTGCTAGACAAATTCATAGATACATAAGATTAACTTATTTAATTCCAGAACTTCTACAAATGGTAGATAATGCTGAATTAAAAGAGAATCCATCTATTGCATTAAATCCAGCAGTAAATTTATCTTA
>CAMYVT010000025.1 GCA_947302515.1 uncultured Caryophanales bacterium | reverse complement strand
GATATAGAGATATCGTTCATCCAATTTCTCAAGAAGGAAGAGAAATGATTGAAAAAGCTATCTTAGAAGAATACGACAAAGCAGAAGAAGGTACAGAAGAATAAATGAGAGACTAATTTAGTTTATAAAACCATGATTAAATCATGGTTTTTTTATATTTTAGAACATTTTAAGACAATTCTAAAATATAAAAAAATATGGTATAATATTTTTAGTTGGAGGTATTGGTTATGGCAAATTGGGTTGATGAAATGAGAAGAGAATTATGCAAGGATAAAATGGAATTTCCACAAGAATTTATTGATAAAGCGCTTGCAAATTTTCCCGATGATGAAGAATTAAAGACTTTAATAGAAGATAAATCATTTTTATTAGGAGATTATTTAAGAAAACTATGTTCTACTACAATTAGTGCTGAAGAATTAAGTTCTGCAAGTGAAAGTGGAGATATGGATAACCTTGTTAAAAAAAGTAATCAAATAAACGCTGCTAAGGAACTATCATCTTCATTTAAAGATTTATATGATGAACAATATTGTTCAAAAGGAAAGGCTATTAAGAACGGATTAGTTGTATATAGTCCAGAAATCAAACTTGATTATGATATAAGACACGGAATAATAAAAGTACATAAAGTTAAAATTGATCCTGTATATGATAGACAATGTCATGAAGCGTTAGTTCGTAGATTAGAACAAAATGAAGCTAGAAGAATAGAAGGTGCTAGAAGAGCTGGTGAATATAGATGTGGGGGACCAGGAAGTTTTTAATAATTAAATCATGATTAAATCATGGTTTTTTTATTTTTAAATTATGTTATAATTATACTTGTGTAAAAAATGAATGGAGAACAATATGATTAAAATCTTAAAACAATTTTCATTTAAAGAATGGTTAATAGTTTTATTCTGTTTAGTATTAACCTATATAAATGTTACATTAGAATTAAAAATACCTGATTATATGTCAGAGATTACTAGATTAATTCAATCTAGTTCAGATAATATGTCTCATGACATATTAGTACAAGGTGCTTGGATGCTTTTATTTGCATTCAGTAGTTTTATATGTGCAGGAATATCTATATACTTTGCTGCTAGATTATCATCATCATTTAGTCAAAACATAAGAGAAAAAATCTTCAACAAAGTAGAATCCTTTGGATTAAAAGAAATGAAGAAATTCCAAACAGCATCATTAATTACTAGAACTACTAATGATATAACTCAAATAGAAACATTTATAGCTATGGGACTTCATATGATGCTAAGATCTCCAATTATGTGTGTAATGGCTATTACTAAAATAATAGGTAAAAGCATAGAATGGAGTATGTTACTTGCAGGATGCGTAGTACTATTACTAGCAGTCGTAATAACTATCTTTATAATAGTAGTTCCAAAATTTAAATTAATGCAAAAGCTAATAGATAAACTAAATGCTGTTACTAGAGAAAATATTACTGGTGTTAGAGTTATTAGAGCATTTAATGCTGAAAAATTCCAATCAGATAGATTTGAAGATGTTAATAATAACTTAACTAAAACTCAAACATTTAACTTAAAAGCATTTGCAGTCTTAGGACCAGTTATGAACATAGTAATGCATTTCTTAACATTTGGTATATATCTAATAGGAGCCTACCTAATATCTAACTCATTAATGGTAGATAAAGTAGAAATCTTCTCAAATATGGTAGTATTCTCATCATATGGTATGCAAGTTATTATGTCATTCTTAATGCTAGCATTTGTATTTATGATAGGACCAAGAGCATCTATATCTGCTAACCGTATTAATGAAGTATTAGAAGAAGAAAATAGTATTAAAGAAGGAACATTTAATAAACCTACAGAAGAAACAGGTACAGTAGAATTTAAGAATGTTTCATTTAGATATCCAGATGCTGATGAATATATAATAGAAAATATATCATTTAAAGCTAATAAAGGTGAAACAATAGCATTTATAGGATCTACAGGTTCAGGTAAATCAACATTAATTAACCTTATTCCTAGATTATATGATGCTACAGAAGGAGAAGTATTAGTAGACAATATAAATGTTAAAGACTATACTTTTGAAGCCTTAAATAATAAACTAGGCTATATTACTCAAAAAGCAGTTATATTTACTGGATCAGTTAAAGATAATGTTTCTTATGGTGAAACTGATCATAAAGTAAAAGAAGAAGATATAAAAGAAGCTATTAAAATAGCACAAGCAGAAGAATTTGTTTCTAAGTTAGATGGAGAATTAAAAGCCCATGTAGCAAGAGGAGGTACTAATCTTTCTGGTGGACAAAAACAAAGATTATCTATAGCAAGAGCTATTGCTAGAAAACCAGAAATATATATATTTGATGATACTTTCTCAGCATTAGACTATAAAACAGATTTAGCTTTAAGAAAAGAATTAAAGAAATATACTAAAGATGCTACTAGTTTAATAGTAGCTCAAAGAATAGGTACTATTATGAATGCTGATAAGATATTAGTACTAGATAATGGAAAATGTGTAGGTATGGGTACTCATAAAGAATTATTAAAGTCTTGTGAAGTATATAAAGAGATTGCCTTATCACAATTAAGTGAGGAGGAACTTCAAAATGCCTAGAATGAATACTACAGAAAAACCAAAGAATTTCTTTGGTTCAATATTTAAACTATTAAAAGAATTAAAAACTTGGAGAGTAGTTCTATTTATAGCATTAATACTAGCTATTATAAGTTCTATATTTAGTATTATTGCTCCAGATAGATTATCTGATTTAACAGATGAAATAACTAATGGTATTAAACCTAATACTGAAAAATTAGAGGAAATCTCTACTAAAGTACAAAATAATTATTTAAGAGGACCTATAGTTATAGATAACACTACAATAACAGTTAAAGATCAACAAGAGTTTATAACTATTATGTCTAATACTAATGAAGATAATGCTTTAAAACAATTTGATAAGTTACCTAAGAGTATTTATTCTCTTGTTAAACCTAAAATGAATGTAGATAATATTAAACATATATCTATAATCTTATTAATTTTATATATTTTAGGAGCCTTATTTAATTATATACAAGGTGTTTCTATGGCATCGGTATCTAATAAGTTTGCTAAGAAACTTAGAACTAATATATCTACTAAAATAAATAATTTACCATTAAATTATTTTGATAATCATGAAACTGGAGATATATTATCTAGAGTTACTAATGATGTAGATGCTATATCATTTAATCTTAATAATTCTTTGATAACATTAGTATCTAATTTAACACTATTTTTAGGGTCTATAGTTATGATGTTTTATACAAATTATATAATGGCATTAACTGCTATAGGATCTAGTATATTTGGGTTTATATTTATGTTTATAATGTTATCTAAATCTCAAAAGTATTTTAATAAGAGACAAAAGTTATTAGGAGACCTAAATGGATATATAGAAGAGACTTATTCTTCTCATGTAGTAGTTAAGACTTATAATGGTACTAAAGAGACTAAGAAAGAATTTAACAAACTAAATACAGGTCTATATAAGAGTAATATGATGAGTCAATTCTTATCTGGTATGATGGGTCCATTTATGGGATTTATATCTAATTTTGGATATGTATCAGTATGTGTAGTTGGAGCTTTATTAGTATCTAAGAATACTATTGCTTTTGGAGTTATAGTAGCCTTTATGATATATATTAGATTATTTACTAATCCATTAAATCAAATAGCTCAATCTATGACATCACTTCAATCTACAGCAGCTGCTTCTGAAAGAGTATTAGAGTTCTTAAATGAAAAGGAAATGAACCATCAAGAGAATATAACTAAGTATCTAGATAAAGCTTCGGCAAAAGGAGAAATAATATTTGATCACGTTAAATTTGGATATACTGAAGGTAAAACTATTATTAAAGATTTTAGTATTAAAGTTAATCCTGGTGAAAAAATAGCTATAGTAGGTCCTACAGGAGCAGGTAAAACTACTATTGTTAATCTTCTTATGAAGTTTTATGAAATAAATGATGGAGATATATTAATAGATGGTATATCTATAAAAGATTTATCTAGAGAGAATATACATGAGTTATTTTGTATGGTATTACAAGATACTTGGTTATTTGAAGGTACTATAAAAGATAATCTTAAATATAATAAACCAAATATTAAAGATGAAGAAATAATGGAAGCTTGTAAAATAGTAGGAGTAGACCACTTCATTAAAACATTACCTAATGGTTTAGATGAAATGATTACAGATAATGAATCTATATCATCTGGACAAAAACAATTATTTACTATAGCAAGAGGTATGATAGAAGATGCTCCATTCTTAATATTAGATGAAGCTACATCTAATGTAGATACAAGAACAGAAGAACTAGTACAAAAAGCTATGGATAAATTAACTCAAAATAGAACTTCATTTATAATAGCTCATAGATTATCTACTATTAAGAATGCTAATTTAATACTTGTTATGAATGAAGGTAATATAATAGAAATAGGTAATCATGAAGAACTTATGAAACAAAATGGATTTTATGCTAACCTATATAATTCACAGTTTAGTAAACTATAAAACCAGGATTATTCTTGGTTTTATTTTTATATTTTAGAAATTATCTTAAAAAATATTTCTAAAATATAAGAAATAAAAACATATAAGGATAAATATTTGTTATAATTTATATATAAGGTAGGTGTTATTATGAAAAAAGCAATCCTATATACTTTAGTAGGTCTAACTGCCGTAGCAACCGTTTATAATACATACAATGTTGTAACTAATAATAACAAGGTAATTAATAAAACTATTAAAGAGGAATATGATTCTTCAGAAATAGATATAAAAATATCTGATTTAAGTGAAGAAAATAAAAAGTTAAAAGAAGAAATAGATGCTTTAAAAGAAGAAAATAACACTTTGAATGAAAAAATAAGTAGTCTATCAGGAACTGTAGATAGTAACAAAAGAAGTATTAGTGAGTTAAGTAAGAAAACAGTAAAGAATTATGATTCTGAAATTAATAACTTAAATGATGCAAATGCTTTATTGAAAGAGAATTATTATTCTTTGGTTGATTGTCTATTTTGGATTGGATTATCAAATAATGAATCAACTGATGGTGAATCTACAAATGTTCTTTTTGCAACTAATCTTAAGTCTAATTATAATGGAGGACAAATCTATATAGGAACGCTTGCAAAATGCCAGAAAATGATTGATAATTATAAAAACAAATAAAAAGATAGAGTAATCTATCTTTTTATAATATGTAAATACCTATTGATCATATGATCGTTTTATGATCTAATATAAATAGAGGTGTTATCATGAAGGATAAGTATGAATACTTAAGACAAATAATAAAAAAGAATAATATAAGCGGTTCAACAACAGACGAATTTATGTGGTCTTTATGGTATGTTAATTGTTTTTATTATGAAGGAAACATTAATCCAAGAGATATAAAGAATCATTGGACTGATGGAACAGGTGATGGTGGAATTGACTATGTTTATTATGATGAAGATTTAGAAGATGTATTTCTTATTCAAGGAAAATCTGAATCAAATCTTAATATAGATAAAATCAAAGCTGTATTTCAGAAAATGGCTGATACTATAGAAGTTTTTGAACAAGGAAGGGAAGTTAAAGCTGGATTAAATCCAAAAATAATTAAAGCATATAAAAAAGGGATTAGTGATAAAAAGAAAGAAAACATCAAACTTGTTTTAATTACAGGTACTTCAATTAATGAAAATCTTCAACAACAAATAGATTTTTGGAAAGAAAACCTATTTAATGATTATGAAATAATAATATATGATAAAGAAGAGATTGAGGAACAAGAAGCAAGTGTTTCTAGTGGAGAAAGAGTAGTAAAAAAGGGATCACTAGAATGTGCTGATAACGGAATATTAAAGTATTCTAACGGAAAAAATGATGGAATAATCATTAATGTAAAAGCAAAATCATTAAAAGAATTATTTCAAAAAGATGGAGATAATGGCCTTTTTGGTTATAATCTTCGTGAGTATATTACTAAAAATAAATTAGAAGTTGATAATGCTATTAAAGATACTATTAAAAATGAAAAGGAAAACTTTTGGTTTTATAATAATGGTATTACAATTGCATGTAAAAAGTATTCGTTAAAAGATAACATAATTAATTTATATGATTTTTCAATAATAAATGGAGCACAAACTACTACATTAATAGGAAAATCTCTTGATATTGATAATGATACAGAATTTAGTATAGTTTGTAAGGTTGTTAGTTCACAAAATTCTTTAAATGATGATTTCATTAAAAACATTTCGAAGGCATCAAATTCTCAAAAAGAAATTGAATCAAGAGATTTATATGCAAATACAGTTGAACAAATACAATTACAACATAAGTTTAGAACAAATCAATATCCATTAGCTGTAACAATAAAGAGAGGTGTTAAACCATCTAATTATAAAAATGTTGAGAGCTGGCAAAGAATTGATAATTTAAAATTAGGGCAAATAATATTATCTGCATATTTACAGAAACCAGGAACAGCTAGAAATACTCCTAAATGCATTTTTGCGGTACAAGATGTATATAATAAAATATTTAATATAAAAACTGTTTCAAATTATAATTATAATGCTTTGTATGATTTGGTAAGAATGCAATATTATTTTGAAAATTATAAAAAATTTGAGATTTCAAAAAGATCTTCAAAGAAAAAAATAACAGGTAGTTTTACTAAGAATATCGATAAAATTATAAAACAACAAAATGAATTAGGGGTATTAAAGAACTGTGGATATACAGTTATATCAATAATTACATATCTGATAAAAAGGATGTATTTTGATATTCCAAAAATTAATAATGCTAGAGATGAATATTGGAACAAGTTTATAAATAAATCTATTGATACAGATTTGTCACTACATTGTGATCAAAAGGAATATGACAAGAATATAGATTTATTATTTAGTATTGTTATGGAAATACTTTATGAGATATATGATAAAGAATTTAAAGATCCAAATTCATCAGTAAATAATCCATCAAATTTCTTTAAGTCTGATGAAATCTATAGAAAAAGGATATTACCTATATTTGATGAGTTGTTAGAAAAACAACCAGATAATATTTTATTCAAGAAAATGGAAATGTTTAATTGTAATTAATAATGAATTAAAAGATAGAGAAATCTATCTTTTTTCATGGTATAATTTATATAAGTAATAAAATTATTATTAGTATTGGAGGGTTATTAATATGGTAAAAAATCTTACTAGTGTTGTAAATGAAAAGGCTAATCTTATATGGTCTATTGCTGATAAGATTCAAGCAGTTTATAAACCACATGAATACGGGGATGTAATATTACCTTTAACAGTTTTAAAAAGATTTGATGATGTCTTATCTGATACTAAGTCTAAAGTTTTAGAGGTTTCAGCTAAGTATCCTGAGACTTTTGCACAAAGAGATATGATTCTAAAGGAGACATCAAAACAAAACTTTTATAATACTTCTAAGTATGACTTTAAAAAGTTATTAGATGATCCAAGTAATATTGAATCAAACTTTTATAATTATATAAATGGTTTTTCTAGTGAAGTTAGAGATATTATTGAAAACTTTGATTTAGAAAGACATATTAAAAGAATGGCAAACAATAACATTCTATATAGAACTATTGAAGCATTCAATGAAAAGAAAGCAAACTTACATCCTAATGAAGTAAGTAATATTGAGATGGGTTACATATTTGAAGAAATCATTAGAAGATTCTCTGAATCCCATAATGAAGAAGCAGGACAACATTATACACCAAGAGAAGTTATTGAACTAATGGTTAATATTGTATTTGAAGATGAAGAAGATTTAGCTGATTCTTCTAAAATTAAAACTGTATATGATGGTGCTTGCGGTACTGGTGGTATTCTTAGTGCTGCAATGGAATATGCAAGTTCTTTAAACTCATCTTCTAGAATGTTAGTTTATGGTCAAGAATTAAATGAGCAAACTTATGCTATTTGTAAAGCAGATATGCTTATCAAAGGACAAGATGCTAATAATATCAGACACGGAAATACTTTATCAGATGATATGTTCCCTACTGATAAATTTGATTATATAATGATGAATCCTCCATTTGGTAGAGAATGGAAAAACGAAAAGAATGCGGTTGAAAAAGAAGCTAAAGAAGGAGTTAATGGTAGATTCCCTGCTGGGACTCCTGCTATTTCAGATAGTCAATTATTATTCTTACAAAATGCAGTTTCTAAAATGAAACCTGAAGGAGCTAAAATTGCAATTATTCACAATGGATCCGCTCTATTTAAAGGAGATGCTGGATCTGGTGAATCTGAAATTAGAAGATATGTTATTGAAAATGATTTATTAGATTGTATTATTCAATTACCAAATGACTTATTTTACAATACTGGCATATCTACATATATTTGGGTTTTATCTAATAAGAAACCAGCTCATAGAAAAGGAAAAGTTCAACTAATAAATGCAAGTGAGTATTTTGTTAAAATGAGAAAAGCTTTAGGTAATAAACGTAACGAAATGACCAAAGAACAAATTGATGAGCTTACTAAAATATATGGTGAGTTTATTGAAACTAACGTATCTAAAATATATGAAAATGAATACTTTGGATATAGAAAAGTTACTGTTCTTCAACCTGAATTAGATGAAAAAGGAAACATCATAAAAAATAAAAAAGGAGAACCAATTCCTAATAAAGAATTAACTGATACCGAAGTGATTCCATTAACTGAGAATATAGATTTATACATGAATAAAGAAGTGATACCTTTTGCAAAAAATGCCTGGATAGATAACTCAAAAACTAAGTTAGGATATGAAATATCTTTTGCTCAATATTTTTATGAATATAAAGAACCTAGAAAAACTGAAGAGATTATGAAAGAAATACTTGAACTAGATAAAAAACTAGATGGAGTATTAAAGGAACTTAGAGATGAGTAGAACACTCATAAATAGTAACATTAATTGGTTAGGGAAAATTCCTAACGATTGGACAGTTGCTAAAGTAAAGAATAAGTTCTTTCATCATAAAAATATTGCTAAGGAAGAATCTATAAATTTTGATAGAGTTTCTTTGACTTTAAATGGTGTTATTTTAAGAGATAAGGAAGACGCTAATGGCTTACAACCAGAGGATTTTTATGGTTATCAGATAGTAAACAAAGAAGATATTATATTTAAATTAATAGACCTAGAAAATGTTAATACAAGTCGTGTTGGTCGTTCTAATTTTGAAGGAATTACATCACCTGCATACATTTTATTACACGAAAAAGAGGAAACAAATAGGTATTATGACTATTACTTTAAAAACTTATATTATCAAGAAGTTTTTAATAATTTAGGAGGCAATGGCGTTAGAAGTGCTATTAATAAGGATGATTTATTAAATATTCCGTTATTAATTCCTACTGAAAATGAATCAAAAAAGATAGTTGATTATTTAGATGATAAATGTGAAAAGATAGACAACATCATTAAAGATAATAATAAGGAAATAGAATTATTGAATGAATATAAGAGCCAAATGCTTAGTGATTTACTATTAAAATATCAACCTAAGGAAATGAAAATTAAATATATTTTGGAAAAAAGCAAGGTTGGTATTAAAACAGGCCCTTTCGGTAGTAGTTTAACTGGTAAAACATTAGATAATTCTGAATATTGTATTTATTCTCAAGCAAATTTAATTAGTAATGATTTTACATCTACAAAAAACTATATATCAGAGGACACTTATAAAGAACTAATATCATACGAAGTAAAATCAGGGGATATTTTACTTAGTATGATGGGAACTATTGGAAAGTGTAAAATAATACCTAACAATATTAAACCAGGTATTATGGATTCTCATATTATTAAAGTTAGATTAGATAAGGATATTATATTGCCTGAATATTTTGAAGCAATTTATGATAAAGATAATTCTAGTATTATATATGATCAACTATTATTTAATAGTAAAGGTTCAATCATGGATGGTTTAAATACTTCAATAGTTAAAGATTTAAGATTTCCTATTATTTCAACTGAAAATCAAAAAAGATTTTTAGATGATTACGATAAAAAAATCAAAAAAATTAATGAAGTAATGAAATATAGACAAAAAATTATTAGTAAATTAGAAGAATACAAAAAGTCGTTAATTTATGAAGTAATTACGGGAAAAATCGAGGTGTAGTTTATGGAATTAAAAGAAATAAAATTAGAAGAAAAGATTGAAAAGTATTTAATTACTAAAGGTGGTTATGTTGTTGGTGATCCAACAGCTTATGATACATTAAAAGGATATAATCCTAAGAGTTTAATTGAGTTTATCAAAACTACACAAGCTAAGAACTGGAATAGACTTAATGAAATTCATGGAGATACTACTACAGAATATTTCTGTAACATGGTTGAAAAAGAAATAAAAGAGTTTGGGTTACTTGCTACATTAAGAGGAAAAATCAAACTTAATGGTATGGAATTTAAACTTATCTATTTCAAACCTGAAACAGATATCAATCCAGATTTAATAGATTTATACAATCACAACATTTGTGAATGTGTTAGACAGCTTCATTATTCAGTTAATAATAACAATAGTTTAGATGTTACTCTATTTATTAATGGTTTTCCATTAGTAACAATGGAACTAAAAAATCAATATACTGGTCAAGATGTTAATAATGCAGTTAAACAATATAAAGAAGATAGAGATTGTAATGAACCATTATTTAAGTTTAATGAAAGAAGTTTAGTTCATTTTGCTGTTGATTTATTTGAATGTAGAATGACTACTAAGTTAGCAAATGAAAAGACTTTCTTCTTACCATTTAACCAAGGTTCTAATGGAGCAGGTAATGTTGGAGGTGCTGGAAATCCTAATAATGAAGATGGATTTGGTACAACTTATTTATGGGAAAACGTTTTAAACAAAGATACTTTATTTGATATCTTTGAAAAGTACATGCACTTAGAATACAATCCTAAGAAACAAACTTGGAGACAAGGAAAAATGATATTCCCAAGATATCATCAATTAGATGTTGTTTCTAAAGTTGTTAAAGACGTTAAAAAACATGGTGCTGGTAAAAATTATTTGATTCAACACAGTGCTGGATCTGGTAAGAGTAATTCGATAGCATGGCTAGCGTATAGATTATCAAGTCTTCATACAGATGAAGATGAAAAGATATTTGATTCAGTTATTGTTATTACTGATAGACGTGTTTTAGACCAACAATTACAAGATACAATTTATCAATTCGATCATGTAGATGGTACAGTTATTAAAATTGATAAGAACAAGACTTCTAAGGATTTATTAGAAGCTATTAATGATAATAAAAAGATAATTATAACTACATTACAAAAGTTCCCTATTATTTATCAAGATATTGAAAGTAAAGGTAAAAAGTTTGCAGTTATTATTGATGAAGCTCATTCATCTCAAAGTGGAACATCTGCTTCTAAGTTAAAAGAAGGACTTGGAAATATAGAAGAAGTGCTAGAAGAATATGCAAGAGAAGAATTAGCATTGGAAAATGAAAAAAGTGAATCAGAAGATAAAATGCTTCATGAGTTAGCAGCTCAAGGAAATCATTCTAATATGAGTTTCTTTGCATTTACTGCTACTCCTAAAGAAAAGACATTACAAGTATTTGGCATTAAACAATCTGATGGTAGTTATAGACCATTCCATATATATTCAATGCAACAAGCTATTGAAGAAAAGTTTATTTTAGATGTTCTACAAAACTACATGACATATCAAATGTATTACAAGATTGTTAAAACTTCCGCACAAGATCCAGATGTTAAAGTTGGAATTGGTATGAAGCAAATTGCTAGATATGAATCACTACATCCTCATAATTTAGCTCAAAAGGCTGCGATTATGATTGAACATTTCTTAAACACTACAAGATATAAACTTGGTGGTAAAGCTAAAGCAATGGTAGTTACTTCTTCTAGATTACATGCAGTTAGATATTTAAAAGAATTTAGAAGATATATTGAAGAACATAATTTAACAGATATAGATGTTTTAGTTGCTTTCTCTGGTGAAGTTAATGATGGCGGAGAAAAAGTAACTGAGCAAGGTTTAAATATTGATTACAAAGGCGACAATACTAACATTAAGGAAAGTCAATTACCTGAAAGATTCCATGAAGATTATAATGTTCTAATTGTTGCAGATAAATATCAAACAGGTTTTGATGAACCTTTATTACACACAATGTTTGTTGATAAACCATTAAGTGGAGTTAAAGCTGTTCAAACATTATCTAGATTAAATAGAACATGTCCTGGTAAGAATGATACTTTTGTCTTGGATTTTGTAAATAAAGCAGATGATATTCAAGCAGCTTTTCAACCATTTTATCAAGGTACTATTTTGTCTGAAGGAGCAGATCCTAATAATATTTATAAAATTTATAAACGAGTTGAAGAATATAGAATAATTAATAAAGAAGATATTGAAAAATTTAATGAGCTATATTATAACAACGATGATAATATGGAAAAATTGAATTTCTACTTATTTCCGGCAAGAAGCAAATATATGGATTTAGAAAAACAAGATCAAAGAGACTTTAAATCATTATTACAGGCGTTTTTAAGATGTTATAGTTTTGTAGCTCAAGTTGAACGAATGATGGATAAGGAAATGCAACAAAACTATATTTATTGTAAATACTTAAATAAAGTTCTACCAAAGAATGCAGTTAAGTTACAATACTTAGATGATAAGATAGATTTGGAATATTATAGACTGGAAAAGAAGTTTGAAGGTTCTATTGAACTAACTAAGGAAGAGGGTTTATTGGAACCACCAACAGGTGATATTGGTAAAATAATTGAAGATGAAGATGCACCTTTGTCTGAAATAGTTAATAGAATTAATGAAAAGTATCATACTAAGTTTACAAACATGGATAAAGTTATGGAACAAATAACAAAAGATTTTGTTGATGACAAAGAAATGGTTGAATTAGCAAAAAATAATTCACCAGAAGATTTTAAAAAAATTTATGAAAAAGAGTTCCCTAAAAAGACCTTTAAGAGATATCAAGAAAATAATGAAATGTTTGATAAAATGATGAGAGAACCTGGATATATGGAAGATTTTATGAAATCTATGTTTAAATATATTTATGATAATTTAAATAATAAAAAATAGGTGATTACATGAAGAATATTGATTTTACAGCAGTTATTAGTTCAATCTGTTCTGGAGTATTAGGAATTATTTTGACTCATATGTTTTATTCTAGAAAACTTGAAAAGGAAAGAATATCAAAAGCTAATAGTATTGTTTCTCAAAAAAAGGAAAAAAGTACAATAGAATTTTTGAATTTAGTTTCGGATATAGCTTCTATTGAAATATATGATGCTGAAAAAGTATTTGGAAAAAAAGGATACAATGTTAATTTTTTTGAAGGAGAAATAACATATCCAACTTTAATGAATGATTTAAGGACTTATTCTAAATATATGGATCGAATAAGAAATCTAAGAGAGAATCATGAAAAATATTTATCTTGTAAATCGTCATTATATTTACTTTATATAGATAGATATATGATGCAATTAGATGCATTCGTCAGAGTAAATGGCGGAAATAAATACATTTCGCTGTGGGGGACATTATTTGGCATAGATATTAATAAATGGAGAATAAAGGCAGAAAAACAATTGGTAAAAGACATTAATAAACATAATTATAGATTAGAATCTAGTGTTTCTATGAAAAGAGTTTTTTTAAGAAAGAAAATTGTCGAGAAAGAATTTAATAATTCAATTTTAAACTATGTAATTAATCCTGACGGAGCAAGAATTAATAAGAAAAAAGAAGCATATATTTCAATGTTTTTAACATGGATAACTAATGAAATAAAAAAGGAGCAATAAAGTTGTTCTTTTTCTTTTCCAAAAATTCCTTTTTTGTTTACCAATATTCTCTTTTTTGAGTTATATATACTTCAATAATCTATTTTTTAATTATTATTCTTTCAAAAACTTAATTTCTGCTATACAAAAATCTTGTTTTTGAATATAAAACTATAAATATATATGCAAAAAAGTCATTTTTGTTATACAAAAATCATTTTTTTGCTCCTTATTTTCTCTAAATCTCTTTTTTAGAGTTCTTTTCTTCCAAAAAATTGGTTTTTGAGTCCTTCTGATCTCAAAAATCTATTTTTTGTAACAAAACCCATACTAAAAATAATTTTTTACAATAGACATAATACTATTTTTAATATATATAAAATAAATTTTTAATCCTTATATATATTATTTTTAGATAAAAATATATTTTTAAACTAATATTTTTATCTAAAAATATATCTAACATATAATATAAACAAATGTTAAAAATCATTGCTTGTAGCTCCTCTTATAATTATAATAATATATATGTGAAAGGAGGAATTATTATGTTAAAAGATAATCTTAAAACATTAAGAAAACAAAAAGGACTTTCACAAGAAGAATTAAGTATTAAATTACATGTAGTTAGACAAACTATATCTAAATGGGAACAAGGTTTATCTGTACCAGATGCTGAGATGTTAATAAATATATCTGAGTTATTTGAAACTCCTGTAAGTGATATACTTGGAGAAAATATAGAAATAAAAGAAAAAAATGATTTAAAAGTAATATCTGAAAAATTAGAAGTTATTAATGAACAATTATCTAATTATCAAAAAGAGAAAAGAAAGAAAAGAATTAAAACTTTTATTATTATAGGTATAGGAACTCTTTTATTATTTATATTATTAGCTATATTAAATAGACCTTATGAGAATTGGGATTATACTATTACTGAATGGGCTATATTAGGAACCTTCTATCAAGCATTTGAATGGATATTTATGAGAGTAGCTCCTTTTATAGTAATTGGATCTATTATAGGTATATGTATAAATATAAAAAAGCAGAATTAATATTCTGCTTTTATTATTGTAAACCCCTTGTCTATATATATTGCTAATTATATTTATAGTTGCTACTATAAAATTAGGAGAGTGTGCATATGAAAAATATAAGTAAGAAAACTTTATTATTTGCTATTGTTTATATTGCTATTGGTTTTGTGCTTATAAAAAGTGTAGGCTCAACAGTAGTAGATATATATAAGAAGAAAGCTGAAAAGAAAGAATATACTACTCAATTAGAAGTATTAAAAGATAAAGAAGAAGAATTAAAAGGAACTGTTACTAAGTTACAAGATCCTGATTATATAGAAAAATACGCTAGAGAAAAGTATTTATATTCTAAAGATGGAGAAATAATAATAAGAATACCTGAATAGGTATTCTTTTTATATATAATAAAAAAGTAGGTATTTCTACCTACTTAATTAATTTTTCAAATGCATTAGCATTTAATATTGTATTTGAAATAAATTTGCCTTTATAAAAATTAGCCCAATTATTGAATACACATGGAGCATTTTTTGCTTTTTCTAACGAATCTATTTTTATAAAGTTTAATTTGATACCTTTGTCTTTAGCATATTCTGACAATTCTTTTACTTCATATTCTACATAAGGACATTCATTAGAATAATAAATAGTAAAGTCTTGATTATCAATTTCCATCTTTCTAGCAGTATCATTGAATTTAGGTGTTTCTGATGTTTCAAATTGTAATGCCATTAATTCATAGTCATTAATAGTATCTACTACTTTAAATCCAAAGTGTTCAAAGAATTTTTTATCTCCGATAAATGGTTTCTTTTTTTGAGTTACTAAAGTACATATACCACTCATTTTTTTCTTTTTAGCATCTTCAATAGCATATTCTAATAATTCTCTTCCAATACCTTTTCCTTTAAAACTACCAGCTACCCATAAGCAATAAATATACATATAGTTTTTTCCATTAATAGGAACCCAAGCAGTTTCTATTGGTTCATATTCGATAAAAATTTTACCTCTAGCATTTAGTTTTCTAAATACATGTCCGTTTTTTAATTTACTTTTAATCCATTCTTTCTTTTTATCTACACCATTTTGATGTTTAGGATCACCGATTGCACAGCAAATATGTTCTTCATCAATATTCTTTTCATCTAAATTAATATATTCATTCATAATTTACACCTCTATATTAATTATATCATTAATACTTAATTCCTTTTAGTGGAATTATATAAAACATATCAAATAATATATATGGAACGTTTAGTAAG
>CAMYVT010000024.1 GCA_947302515.1 uncultured Caryophanales bacterium | reverse complement strand
TTTTGTGTTATATGATCTAATTTAACTCTTTAGCTATAACCCCTCTATGCAAATGGCGGTTCAAGCCGCAATCAAAGAAAAAGCAGAAAAGAAAGCTGCTAAGAAATCTAAATAGCAAAATAAAGGCTAGAGAAATCTAGTCTTTTTATAACGAATAATAAAATATCAATGATAAAATAGTTTAAATGATGTATAATGGATATTAGAGTTTAACTCTGCATACTAGTTAACCTACACAGCCTAGTATAAAAAAGGGAAGGAGGATAATAATGCAAAATGTTTTGCTAATATTTATTAATATACTAGTAACTTTTAGTTTAGTAGTATTAATAGAAAAAATCTTTAAAAAAGAAGGTCTATATGTATGGTCAGCTATGGCACTTATAATGGCTAACATTTTAGAATGCCAAACAATTGGTTTATTCCATGGTTTTACAGCTACTTGTGGGAACGTTTTATTTGCATCGGTATTCTTAGCAACAGATATCATGAATGAAAAATATGGAGCGGAATACAGTAAAAAATCCATTATATTAGCAGTCTTTGCCATGACAACATTCACTTTCATCATACAAATCGGTTTATTATTTAAACCAGATGCAACAGATATGGCACATGATGCTATGAAGACCTTATTTAGTCTTAACTTAAGAATAACAATATCTAGTATTATTATGTTCTACATAAGTAATAACTTAGATATATTCTTATTTGAGAAAATAAAAAAGAAATTACCAGATAAATTATGGGTAAGAAACAACGTTGCAACTATTGTATCTAATGTATTAGAAAATTATTTCTTTATTTTTTTTGCATTCGTAGGTATTTACAATATATCAACAATGTTAAATATCGCAACTACTATTTCTGTAATAGAAATAATAATAGCAATCTGTGATACACCATTTATTTATATATCAAAAAAACTAATTTAACAAAAAAAGCATAGAGTGTTGTGAGTTTGACTGCGGTACAAGCTGCAATCAAAGCAAAAAACAATAAGCAATAAAAAGACTAGTGAAATCTAGTCTTTTTTGATACAATTAATGTGAAATAAAATTCATATTAAGGAGGTCTTTATGAATATAGCAACAGGTTTATTAATTCCATTTTTAGGAACCATCCTTGGTGCTGCAATGGTATTCTTAATGAAGAACAAATTAAATAATAAAATAGAAAAAATACTCATTTTAGTCTTAAAATAATGCGATTTCAAGTCCTTTTTATGATATAATGTCTTTAGGAGGCTTATATGAAAATATATGTAGTGCATTCAAGAGAATATAATTATAAAAAGGAATTATATATACCAATAAGAAGTAGCGAAAAATTAAGAGAATATGAAATAATATTGCCACACGAAGAAAGTAGTGTGACATCAAATACAAGAGATTTCTATAAAGATATAGATTTAATCATTTCAGAATGTAGTTATCCCTCTATCGGTCTAGGAATAGAATTAGGTTGGGCATTTGATGATAATATACCGGTATATTGCATTCATAAAAGAGATATTAAAATTAGTGGTTCCATTAATGCTATTACACAAAACATATATGATTATTCAAATGTAGATGAAATGTTAAGTATAATAGAAAATATTTTAAGCTTAGAGCAAGCAAAAAGAATTAATAAAAAAATATAAAAAAATAGTCATTTTAGTTGAATAACTGATTGACTGCCAAGGTAAATAGCTGCGCAAGCTGCTATTAAGGAAAAATACAATAAGTAATAAAATAAGACTAGAATAATCTAGTCTTTTATAATGCTTTTGTGTTTTGTATATCAGTTAATTGTGTATGATTGTCATAATCATTTGAAACTACTGCAAAGTTTTTACTTACATATTCATATTCTGGAGGTAAATCATCAAAGCTATCTACAAAGTCACTTCTTTCTATTTGATATTTTCCATTTCCTTTATTAATTACTTTATACCCGTAGAACATATAATGGCAATTTCTTGTTTCTCCTGTAGAAGTATTATTTTGTGAATCAGACCATTTTTCTTTAGGTAATGGAAATAATCTAAATCCTTTTGGAGTTAGAATAGGTCTAAGAGCAGGTTCCTCATTTAAATATTCTGTATAGTCGTGACATGAATCTTCTACTTCTTTTATAGTTTCATAATTTTCATCTATTCTATATAATCCCATTTTATTAATATATCTTAATAATGCTTCATCTTCTTTTGTTATTTCAATATAATTATCTGTTTTTGTTAAACCATCTACTGTATTTTTTTCACTAACTATATATCTTCCAAAGTCATATTCATCTGTATAGTAGTGTGCGTGTTCTACTGGAATATCACATTCAGTTTCTTTAGCACATGCACTAAATGTAAATAAATTGGCTACTATTAAACCAGATGCTAGTATTTTTTTACCAATTTTTTTACCTTGTCTTTCATTAACATTTCCTTCTACTAAGGTATGATTAGAATCAAATTTTATCATGATTGCACCTCCATAGATTGAAATAATTCATTTATTGTTTTTTTTTCTTCCTCGCTTAAATCAGTATTTAGTACTGTATTATTATCTTTAACAATATATTTTGCTCCAAACATTTCATCATTTATTTTATATAAAATATATTTTCCTAAGTTTTCTATTTCAAATTTTGAATATATTTCTGCTTCAACTGTTGAACCATCTTTATTTGTAATAGTAATATAATCTCCATCACTTATATTCATATTTTGACCTCCTATAATTTGATTATATCATTATATGTATTTTAATAAAACAGTATAATATAGTTATACTGTCAATATTGTTCTTTATGTTATAATGTTTAGGGAGTGATTTTAATGAAAATAAAATGTCCTGCTAAAATTAATTTATTTTTAAATGTTTCAGGTATACGCGATTTTATGCACGAATTATTATTAATTAATCAAACGATTAGTTTATATGATGAAATTGAATTAATTATTACTAATAATAATTCTATTATTATAGAATCTAATGATAATATTCCTTTAGATGATTCTAATAGTATTTATAAAGCTGCTAAAATATTTAAAATTACTTATAATATTACCGATGGTTTTATATTTAAAGTAAAGAAAAATATTCCTATTGAATCTGGTATGGGTGGAGAAAGTACTGATGCTGCTGGTACTCTTTTACTTTTAAATAATTATTATAATTTAAATATTAGTCAAGATGAATTATCTAAATTGGGTATTAAAATAGGTTCTGATGTTCCATATTTTATTTATTCTGGTTTTAGAGAAGTTACAGGAGTAGGAGACATAGTAAGAAAACCCACTATTAATAATCCATTTAATTGGTATATTATTATTAAACCTAATTTTGGTTTAAATACTAAAGAAATGTTTAATAAAATAGATAATTATCCGTTTATTAAGATTAATACTAATTTACCATATAATGATTTTATGAAAGTAGTACCAGAAGAAATAATTAAAATAAAAAATTATTTAGATAGTATTAATATTTCTAATCATACTTTGTCTGGATCTGGATCTTCATATTATATTGCTCTTTCTAAAAGAGATATATTTCTTTATAAAAAAATAAAAGATTATTTTAAAGATTATAAAGTGTTTTTAGTTAGAAATAGTTCGGGCTTTTCTTTTCTTGACAAGAATTAATAATCTGTAATAATATGTAGCTACTGAAAGGGAGTAGTTCCCATTTATTTGGTTTATAATTCGTCATGACGATACTTATTGTATCCGGATTATATAATACTTTATATTGAACAAGACTTTCATTATACAGGTGAATTGTCTTGTTTCTTTTAATTTTTAATAAATATTTTTGCAGAAGAAATTGCTAAATTTATTGAATATGATAAAAATAAAAGTATGATTAAATAATTATACTATTTTTATGTTATAATTATTTTAAATAGAGGTGTTTATATGTCTTCTACTAAAGATTATAGAGATTATATTTTAGAACAGTTAAGTAATTTAGATTCTATTACTTGTAAACCAATGATGGGTGAATATTTGTTATATTATAATGGTTTATTATTTGGAGGAATATATGATGATAGATTATTAGTTAAAATAACTGATAATAATTCTAAATATAATATGGAAGAAGTTATTCCATATAAAAATGCTAAAGCTATGTATTTTGTAGAAGATATTGATAATAATGATTTATTAAAAGATATTGTTATTGATACTTATAATGATTTAAATAATAAAAGATAGGTGATAAGATGTTTGAAATTAGTACTTATGATTTAGGGTATTGTGATGAGAGTGAATATACTAGAGTAGTATGTGTATGTAGATATAAAGATAAGTATCTGTTTTCTTATAATAAAAAAAGAGAAGGTTGGGAAATACCTGGTGGTCATATAGAAGACGGAGAATCATGGAAAGATGCTGCTAAAAGAGAAATGTATGAAGAAACTGGTGCTACAAAAATAGATTTAACGCCAATATGCGTTTATAAAATATCTACATATGGATTATTATGTTTTTGTAATATTTTGGAACTGGAAAAATTACCTGAAGAATATGAAATGTCTGAGATAATGTTATCTGATGATTTACCTGATAATATGACATTTCCTGAATCTTCTAAAATATATTTTGATACAGTAAAGGAGAAAATGAATCTATGAATGAATATATCAATTTAGATGAAAATAATATTGATGATGAACATATTTGTTGTGCGATAGGTGATCCTAAACATCAAGATGGTGTTGATAAGAAGAAAGAATGGATTAAGAATAAATTAAAAGATGGACATGTATTTAGAAAACTTAATGCTAGAGGTAAAATATTTATAGAATATGAACCAATTGAAACTGCATGGGTACCTATTTCTGGTAAAAACTATGAATACATTTATTGTTTATGGGTTGCTGGTAGTTTTAAAGGTAAAGGTATTGCTAGAGAATTACTTGAATATGCAATAGATGATGCTAAAAGTAAAAAGAAAAGTGGTCTATGTACTTTAGTATCTACTAAGAAAAAACCATTTTTGGGAGAAAAAAAGTTCTTTGAACATTTTGGTTTTAAAGTAGTAGATACTATTAAAGATTATGAACTTCTTGCTTTATCATTTGATTCTAATGATACTCCTAAATTTAATGATAATGCTAGAAATATGAAAATTGATTCTAAAGATTTTACCATTTATTATTCAAATGAATGCCCTTATGTAGAATATGAAGTTAAAGAATTAAGTGATTATGCTAAAGATAATGATATTAAATTAAATTTTGTAAAGATTGATTCTTTAGAAAAAGCTAAAAATGCTCCTTGTATTATTAATAATTGGGCAAATTTTTATGAAGGAGAATTTATATCTAATACCATTTTAAATGCTAATGCTTTTAAAAAGTTATTATAATAAGACTATAAATATAGTCTTTTTTTATGTTATAATTATTATGGTGATAATATGGTTGATTCTATTGAAATGTTAATTTCTAGAGGTGGTTTTGATATTTATAAGATACTTATTGTTCCTAAATTAAATGTATGTTATATGAATAATAAAAAGTTAAATATTGATAATGACAAAATAAATCATATTTTAAGGTTATTAGCATCTTGGAAATATGAATATGGTATTTCTAATGTTTTAGATGCTGAAGAATTTACTATAACTGTTTGTTCTAATAAGAAAACTACTTATCATGGAAAAGGTGTTTTTCCTGATTCATATGATGAATTATTGAGAATTATTGGAGATGTTGAACATGATAGATGAAAGTGTAATTGCTAGATTTTTAGAACCAACATCATATTTAAGGGATCATTTAAGTTTTTATATTGATGCTTTTGTTGATTTTTATGGAGAACAATATAGATCTTTAATAGAAGAGAAATTATCTAATTTACATATTATTGCCTATCAAAAAGATGATGATTTAAGAGAAGTATTATCTTTTTTAGAATCTATTCATGGTGAAAAAATGTGTAGACAATTATATGGTGTTTATTATGATTTTTTGGATGCAAATAAAGAAACTGAAATACGTTTACTTCAAAAATATAACAAAGAATTTGCTAGTAGAATTAGACATTTTTTGCCAGAAAAATTTCAGGATAATATTGATGATTATCTAGAATCTGATTATGCTTTGTTTGTTTTTAGTTTAAAAAATAATTGTAATGATCTTTATACGCTTATTGGTTCTTTTAATTCTGAATCTATTTTTGAATATTTTACTTCAGAGATGGATGCTAAATTAGAAGATCCTGAAGTTGATATATTTGAAAAACAAGTTATTATTAATGCAAGAAGAGGTTATTTTGAAGCATTGGGTATTGATGTTGATGATTCATCCTTAGATAAATCTATGTTTGATAAATTAATTCCTTCACAAGATGTTATTAGTGAAATATTGAGAATTAAAAAAGAAGTTTCAGATGCGTATTATCTTGAATGTGGACTTGAGATGTATCCTAATTGCCTTTTTAGGAGAGAAGCTGATGAATTAGGGCTTTTAGGTGATTTTAGTGCAGATTTTGCTTTGATGTATTTAAGACCTCAAAATAATTGTGTTATTCCAAATGTTAGAAGGAGTAATGGGGTTTTTGAAGCATTTCCGCAAATGATTGTTTATACTGGTAGTAATGATGATATACGTGATGAAGTTATAATTCATGAATTGAATCATGTTTTAGAATTATCTTTAGTTGGTTCTTTGGGAAATGAAGTAGAAATGAGATCTGGTTGGGATTCTGCTTTTACTATTGTTGGAGAGTCATCTGCCTCTATTGAGACTAAAAGAATTCCTAGAGAGTATGAAAGATTTAATGAAGTAATAAATGAATTACTAACACGTGATATACATGAATTATTTTGGCAAAGAACTGGTTATTTATTTGGTGGTTCTAATCCTGCTCGTTTTAGTTCAACTTATTTAGATCAAGAATATATTGTTAGAGATTTTTATGAAACATATAAAAGAGAAATTATTCAAAGTAGATTAACTGGTAATATGCAAGTATTGTTTGATGCAGTAGGGAAAGAAAATTTTGATAAATTAAATAGTTTAGTTAATGAAGATTATTCTACTTTTAGTTGGTCTTTAAGACAACAATTATTTGATGAAATTAATGCTAGAGATGATACTCCTCTTACTAGACAGTATTATAGTATTGTTGATAGGAGAGATGAAGTATTTTCTAGTATGAATCGTCATTTCAAAGAAATGGTTGTAGCTAGAAATTCACAATATACAATTAATGATTATTCTTCTGATGTGTAATTTTAAGACTAGATATCTAGTCTTTTTTTGTGTTATACTTTATATAGAATATAGTCAGGAGGGTACGGTGTATGGTTAAAAAAGAGAGGGTTCAATGGGTTGACGTTGCTAAAGGTATAGGAATATTCTTAATTTATTTAGGCCATTTTGGAGAATCTGCTGGTAGAAGCACTCCCTTTGTTTTTACTTTTCATGTAGCATTATTCTTCTTTTTATCTGGATGTATGAATTATTATGATCATGAAGAAAGAATTATTCCTTATATTATTAAAAGATTTAAAATGATAATGTTACCTTTCTTTACTTTTAGTTTTATTGCTTTAATATTATATTCTATTATGAATAGTAGCAGTATTATGGATATTTATAATATGATTATTAATATTTTTATGGGTGATATTCGTAATACTTTTATTCCTGCTGGATCTTTATGGTTTTTATCTTGTTTATTTGTAATAGAAATTATATTTAAATTATTAAAGGCGACTAAATCTAAATTATTAATATTAGATTGTTGTATTTTATTATTTATTATTTCATCACAAATTATTAGCCCTCATCCATTAGTAGAACCTCATTTAATATATAATATTGATAGTGCGATGTATTTTATATTATTTTTCTCATTGGGTTATATTGTTTACCCTTATATTTTAGATTTATTTATCTTAGATAAATCATGGAAAAAAATTGTAGTTATAATAACTTTTATATTAAGTATTGGTTATTCTTTCTTTTTATTCTTTGGTAGAAATATTCTTTCTTCAATATTGGGAGATATACCTGTAATTAGTTATTTTGTACCAGTATTTACTTCTTTAATACCAATATGGATGATATTAGTTATATCTAAGTGTTGTGAAAATATTAAAGTATTAAATGATATTGGAAGAGAAACTTTATATTTATGTTGTAATGAAGATATTATTAAGATGAGTTTTGTATGTTTATTTGAAACAATTTCATTAAAATTATCTCTTAATAGTCCATTACATGTATATATTTATTCATTTATGCTTATTTATATTGTTACTAAATTTATTGCTCCATATGAAAAATATTTAAAAAATAATATTCATTTAATAAAAAAAGATTAGTATTACTAGTCTTTTCTTTTATATACATATAAAAAACTGTTATAATTAATTATTATAATGTTATGTTATTATATAAGTAAGATTTGGGGGTATTGTCTATGATTAATATTTTATTAATAGGTTGTGGTCCACATGCAAGACGTATTCATGTTCCTATTGTTAATTTGGAACAAAAAAATCTTAATGTTAAAATAGATACTATTGTAGATTTAGTATCTCAAAAAAATGTTATTGATGATTACTTGAAGAAAAATAATTATGGTCCTTATAACCTTATTTATTTGAATAAAAAGGAACAAATTATTAAAAAGAATACTATTTCGAGAGAGTTAAGTGATAGACTTGACCTAATAGTAAAGAAGAGAAAGATTAATGCGGTTTTTATTAGTACAGAACCTTGTGCTCATGTTGCTTATGCTAAATGGGCACTTAAAAATGGACTTAATATTTTAATGGATAAGCCAATTTCAACACCGCTAAATCTAGCTTCTAGTATGAAATCAGTTAAACAATTATCTAAAGATTATACTGATTTATTAAAACTTTATAGAAAGCAAAAGAAAAAATATCCTAACCTTGTTTTTGAATTATTAACTCAAAGAAGATATCATGTTGCTTTCCAAAAAATTAGAGAACTTATTGATGAAGTTGTTGATAGAACTGGAGTTCCTATTACAGCTTTTCAAACAATGCATTGTGATGGTCAATGGAGAATGCCATCAGAAATTATAGAACAGGATTATCATCCATATAATCAAGGTTATGGTAAATGCTCTCATTCCGGTTATCATTCAATTGATATTATTGATTGGTTAATTAGATCTAGTATTAGAAATAAAAATCAAAAACCTAAAAAGATTGAAGTTACTAGTAACTTTATGTATCCAAAAGATTTTGTTAATCAATTACCTTATGAAGAGTATTCTAAGTTGTTTGATGTTAATGATCCTATTAAATATGAATTAAAAGAATATAAAAAATTAGTAAAAGATTATGGTGAAATTGATGCTCAAATAGATGTTTGTTATAAAAATAAAGATAATGATGTTACTACTATTGGTCAATATAGTTTATTACATAATAGTTTTAGTCAAAGGGATTGGCCTAATGCTTTAGGAAGAGATTTATATAAAGGTAATGGTAGAATTAGACATGAAATGCATTATTTAGTACAGGGACCTTTTCAAACTATTATTTATGAATCTTATCAATCTGAAGAAATATTAAATGAGAAAACTAATCATAGTAATATTGGTGGAGAATATCATTTAGATATACATGTATTTAGAAATAGTAAAATGTTTAAAGACTGGAAGAGTTATGAGAAAATATCTCTTGATGATTTAGAAAATCATATATTAAAAGGTTATTCTAGAGGACATCAAGAAGATGCTAGAAGAGCAGCTATAGTTTCTTTTATAAAATCAATTACTGATAATTGTGTAGTAAGATTTTCTGATATAGAAGATCAAGAAGAATCTATTGCAATACTATCTTCTATTTATAAATCTGCTTTACTAAGAAAGCATGGTAAAAATCCATTAGTAGTTTATAAAAAGAAAAAAGAAATAATTCCTTTATATAAAGAATTAGAAGAAAGACCTTATCCTAAACATCAATACATGGATAAAGAATCTGTATTATGGTTAGAAAAGAATCTTAATATTAAGATTAATTCTAATAAAATAAAAGATTTATTTAGTAAATATAAAAAATATCCAATTAAAAAATTAGATTTTAATATTAAAGCATATGAAAAGAATAATAGTTTAGGTATTCATGGTATTAGACATCAATTACGTGTTTCATTATATATTTGGTTACTAGTACAATACTATAATATTAAGATTAAAAATGAAGATTTAATTGAATTACTTCAAGCTTCTTTATATCATGATTTAAAAAGAAAAAATGATAATACTGATAAAAAACATGGTATGAGATCTGCTAAATGGATTAAAAAGAATTATAATTATATTGATAATAATATAATTGAAGCTATTTCTAATCATGATAGTAAAACTGATAATAATGATATTTATACTGTACTAATTAAAACAGCAGATGCTTTAGATAGATATCGTTTACCTAAAGAAAAATGGTGGATTAAAAAAGAATATTTATTTATGAATATTGATGAAGAAATATTAGAAATATGTAAGTATATTACTTTATTAGTTGAAAAAAAGACTTATAATATAAATGATATTAATAAAATAATAGAGGAATTTAAATTATGTCTAAAAGAAATAAAAATAATATAATAAATTTATATACTGATAAAATAATAGATGAATATTATGATAATCCATATATTAATAATAATATAAAAGATTATTTAAAAAGATGTTTAAATAATCTTTTGAAGTGTAATAGTTATCTGCACATTACTCCTAAATTTAAGGATATAGTTTCTTTAAAAAAACTATATTGTAGTTCTGGGGGATTGGGTGGAGTAGTTTATACTGTACCTTTATATAATAATTCTATTCATAATTTAGGTGATTATATTATTAATAAAGAATTACCTATGTTTTTAAATGATAATAATTCTATTGATGGTATTATAATAGAATCTATTAATAATAAAATTGGATATGTTGATTACTTAGATTATGGTAAATGGTATTATTATATTTATAAAAATAATAATTATGATATTGATAAGTATTTATTAGATAAATATATTAATAATATTATTGATGATTCTAATAAAATAATATCTTTAGTAGATAATCCTGATAATATTAATGAAATATTTAATATAATGAGTAATTCTAAAATCTTAAAAGTATATTTATTTGAACTTGTTTTAGAATATTTATTCTTATTTCAAAAAGATACTTACTCTAATAGTTTAAATAATTGTATTGTTAAAGATTATATATATGAATTGTGTCCTAAACTAAGAGAAAAATTTTCCTTATCAAATTTTAATATTAGTTATGATAGTTTATATAATACTATTAAAGATAACTATGATATTTCTAATATAAAAGAATACTTTACTAGTAGAGTAGTATTTTATCTTAATAAATATATCTTAAATAATAATGATAATTTATATGGACAAGTTATATTTAGATGTTTTAATTATAGAAGAGAATTAGAGCTAGAATTTTCTAAGTTACTATGGAAAGATGCTAAAAAGAATAATTATAATATTTTAACTTATATTATTCCTAAAGGAGAAATGGGAATACTACCTACTCATTATTATAATATATATAGTTGTTCTATAGATAATAATAAATTTTTAAAAAAAGATATACTTGATGTTATAATTATTGATGAATTATATAAACATAATATTATGAGGAATCCATATGACAAGGAGGGATAGGATGGAATTACCAATTAAAGTACAAGGAGTAATGTATTCTAAAAGTAAAGATAAGCTTGAATATTTAATAATTAAAAGATGTGAAGCAGATGGTGGTTTTTGGCAAGGAGTAACAGGTACTTTAGAAGAAGGTGAAACTCTTAATGATTGTTTAATTAGAGAAATTAAAGAAGAATTAGGTATTACTAAAATTAAGAATATTTCTTCTTTAAAACAAACTTTACAATGGGCTAAAAAAACTGGTTTTATGATTACTGAATATGTTTTTGCAGTAAAACTAGATAAAAGAGTAAAAGTTACTTTATCAGAAGAACATGATGAATATAAATGGTGTGGTTTTAATGAAGCATATAATACTTTAGGTAAAGATAATAATAAAAATACTTTAAAACTAATTAATGAGGAATTAGAAAATGAGTAATTATTATTTCATACATCTAGAAGGAATGGATCTTTCTGGTAAATCTAGTGTTGCTAAAGCTATACAAGAAAGAAGTAATTTAGATTGGCAAATTAATAATAATAGATTACTAGATGTTAATGAAGTATATGATTTTATTAATTCTACTTATGAACTATCTTTATTTGATGATGAAGTATATGGTTATTTATATTTTGTTGCTTTGATGGTTGATTTAAAAAAGTTTGAACAGAATACTAATGTTATTCAGGATTCTACTTTGTTATTACGTTCTATTAATTATCATACTAAACATGGTAATACTAAATTAGTTGAATTGTTTGAAGATTTAATTAATATTCATCCTGTTCCTACTCAATCATTTTATTTAACTGCGAGTGTTGATGCTAGAAGAAAAAGACTGGAAGAGAGATTAAGAAATGATCCTAATAAAGTATCTAATAATGATTTATTAGTTTTAAATGATCCAGATAGATTTATGGAAATGGATTATGATTTAATGACTCTTTCTCAAAAGTACTTTAATTCTACTGTTATTGATACAAGTAATATGACTATAGAAGAAGTTGCTGATTATATTATTAATTTATGTAATCTTAATGATAAAAATCATAATAAACAATTTGTAAAGAAATATGAGGAATCTTAATATGAAAAAATTATTAAATGAAATTAATAAAGAATTAAATAATAATACTAGTTATCCATTAAATGGTATGCTTAATGCTGTTAAAGAAGAAATAGAAATAGAATTAATGATGAATAATCATTCTAAAGAATTTTATGATAAAGCTATTGAGATGTCTAAAACTATTAAAAATGTACAATTGGGTTGTGGTAATCATTTACTTGCTGATTATATTAATATTGATATTAATAATAAAGCTGATATATACTGGGATATACGTAAAAGTTTACCTTTTAATGATAATTCTATTAATAGAATTTTTTCAGAGCATGTTTTTGAACATTTAGATTATCCAATTTCTGCTAATAAATTATTAGAAGAAGCTTATAGAGTATTAAGTAAGAATGGTGAATTTATAATAGGTATTCCTGATATTAATTATCCATTACAAGATATTATTAATAATAATACTAATAATATGGATATAGCTAAAGAGAAATGGTATTCTAATAGAGATGACGTACTTGATAGTATGAATACTAATATTGATTATTTAAATTATGTTATGAGAGATCAATTATTTCATATGGAATATCATCCTCACTATTGGGGTTATAATATAGATAATCTTACTTTATTATTAAAAAAACATGGCTTTAATAATATTAAAGAATGGGTTATAGATGAAAACATTATTAATCCTAAAAGAATATGGGGAACATTATATTTAATTGCTAAAAAGGACTGATAATAGTCTTTTTTGTTGAAATTTTTATTATTATATGTTATAATATGTTGCTGAAAAAAGGGGGTTATCTTAATGGAGAGAATAATATCATATTCTGATTTACCTGAGGCTAAAGGGCAATCTATTTATTTAAGATTAGAAACTGATCCTGATTTATTATTTACTCTTTTAGATAAAGGTTATAGAGTTATTGATAATATTATTGATGCTGATAGAGATACTATTTATGTTACGGGTAGAAGACAAGATTATTATTCTAGTAGTACTAAGGAATTTAAAAGAATGGTAAATGATAGAATTAATGAATTATTAGGTGATAAAGGTATTACTAAACCTAGAACTTATAACTTTTCTTATGAAGATTTACTTGAACATAAATATACTTTACCATTTGTATTTAAAAATGAAGGATTAAATGGTGGTAGAGAAAAATTCTTAATTAATACTGAAGAAGATTATGAAAACTTAATTTGTGCTTGTAGATTTTTATTAGAAAGTAATTTATTACTTTTAGGTGGTAATATGAAAAATGATCTTAGTTATAGAATTAATTATGATGTATATCTTTCATATTTTACTATTCAAGAGTATATTGAGACACCTACTAAACTTAATACTACAGTTAGATTATTAACTTCATCTTCTAATGATTTACTTTATGCTTCTTTAAAATATAATCCTTCTGTTGAATATGTAGATGATTCGTCATTATTAGGTGTTTTATTAAGTAAAATATATCCTTTAAGTACTAAATCTATTGTTTCTAATACTTTATCTGGTGGAGAAAACTTATTGCTTGGAGAAGATGATTATTCTAGAAGAGAAAGAAGATTATTAGATTTACATAATATTGATTCTGATCAATTTAGAGATCTTGTTCAATCATCACAAGATGTTCATGAAGAATTACATCAAGAACTTGGAATTATATGTGGATTTGACTATATATATGATAGAGAAAGAGAAAAATGGTATTTATTAGAAGTTCATAGTAGACCAATGGTTGGTGATTATTCTAAAAGACAAGGTATTAGATATAGAACAAAAGATGATAGGGTTGTTGCTGAAGGAAGAGTAAGAGCTACTGCTTTAGCTAAAACTTTACAAAAGACTAGATAATAACTAGTCTTTTTCTTTTTATGTGATATAATTATAATTGAAGGTGATTATATGGATAATAAACAAATTGTTACATTGGAGACAGATGATGGTGAAAAAGAAGCAGAAATTCTTACTGTAGTTACAATTGAAGGTAAAGGTAATTATGCTATATATAAGGTTGATGATGAGTTTTATGGTGCTAAATATGAACTTGATGAGAATGGTACTAAATTAGATGCTGATCTAACTAATGAAGAAAAAGAGGCCTTAAATAAAGCTTTTGAAAAGTTGGTGAATGAAGATGCTTAAATTTGATACTGCTCATAAACGTTTTAAAAATTGGATAAAGTATGAAAATCCATTTATTAAATTTGCTGAAATGATTGTTGCTGGTACTTTAATTATTACTATGTCTTTTCCTTTTGTTGCGCATGCTTTAAGAACTTCTGATTGTGATATTAACGGTGATCATGCACATCTTTATATGGATCCTGATACTAAAATTGAAAGATATATTGATAGTGAGTATTATGAGAATAATGGATTAATAAGATTAGAAGATTATAAAATGATTTCTGAAGAAGAAGCACAGGAATTAAAATTTATGAATAAATATGATTTATTTAGAATAGATCAAAATATAGAGCAATTACAATTAATAGAGGAAATGCAGAAAGATCAAAAAGAATATAGGTATAATTATAAAGAAACAGTTCATTGGTCTACACCTATTAAAATGGGTAAAGGATGGAGTGTTATTCATCATTCTAAAGATGTTGATAAATATTCATGGACTACTAATAAAAATGAGAATCTTACTGGAGAAGAGCGTGATGTTCATTATATGTATTATGCTTATAAAGTTGTACATGATGAGAATGGTAAAACTCATTTAGAACAAAGTGAATTAGTTAACGATTTATCTGAACTTTCTCCTGAATACAAATATATAAGTAGAGATTTTTATAAGACTGTTGATCCTTTAACTCATGAAGTATTAGATTATGAAGATGGTACTATTAAAGATAATGGATTTAAAGTTGAACTAAATAGAGAAAGTATTCATGAATTTACTACTTCTGATGTTAAAGATCAAATGAGTGATTTACAAATAGATAATATGTTAGATGATTTTGATAATGATAATAATAATGAAAATACAATTAATTTAGATTAAAAGACTAATTTTAGTCTTTTTTTGATATAATTAAGATGGTGATAATATGAATGGTATAAATATAAGATTAGATAATAATGAATTAGTTATTTCTGGTAATAAAGATGATTTATTAGAATTATCTAATTATATTAAGGAAATTGCTTTATCTAGTAATTTAAAAGATCATCTTCATTTAGATGATTTAACTATAATAGATAAGGATTCTAAGATTAATAATATTATTATTGAGAAGGTATAATATGAATAAAAAGAAAATTACTATTATTTTATTAATAATATTTTTTATAGGTATGGTTCTTTCTCTTATATATTTAATCTATTGGTTTAATAATAATAGTAGAGTTAATAATATTATGAAAGAAGAAGAAAAGAAATTAATAATTACTGATAATAATTATTCTATAGATAAATCTTTATTTGATATTAATAAATATACTATTGGCTGGATTATTATAAATGGTACTAATATTAATTATCCTGTAGTTAAATATACTGATAATGATTATTATTTAAATCATGATTTTTATAATGATTATAATGATGCTGGATGGATATTTATGGATTTTAGAAATAATTTAGATGATCAAAATCTTGTAATATATGGTCATAATAGACATGATGATATTATGTTTGGTGATATAGATAAGTTGTTTGATAAGAATTTTTATGATAATAATAAAAATGAAATAATATTTATTACTAAAGATAATTATTATATTTATAAAATATTTTCTGTTTATAGTGTTGATAGTAATGATAAATATATTAATACTAATTTTGAAGATTTTAATTCTACTATTAATAAATTTATAAGTAGAAGTGAAATTAATTTTAATGAAAATGTTGATAATACTAAGCAAATTATTACGCTATCTACTTGTCATAATAATAATTTGGATAGATTAGTAATTCATGGTTATAAAAATGATTAAAAAGTCTTTTCTTTTTAATCTTTTTTTTGTATAATTTATATATACTAGGAAGCTAAAATTGGAGGTGGTTTGATTTTTATAAGTAAAAAGAGGTTATTTTTAATAGGAATTATATTTTTTCTATTAATGTTTATCTCTGGGATTTATTCATTAAATGATGAATTAAATCATACTGAAAATGGTTTATCTACTAGTGCAGTTGATATTGAATTAGTTGAATTTAATCATAATTTTGAACCATTTACTGAGGATGGTAAACATGTTATGCCTGGAGATGAAATATTACTAATTCCTAGAGTTAATAATCTCGGCATTGAATGCTATATAAGAGTTAAATTAACTTATACAATTGATGGTAATTTATTAAATGAACAAGATTATATTACTGGTAATTATGCATCATGGAATAAAGTAGATGATTACTATTATTATGATTCTGTTTTGGGTAGAGAAGAGTATCTTGATATTTTTAATAAACTAACTATACCTAATATCTCTTCTATTGATTATCAAGGTAAAAATATTGTCCTACATATTGTTGTTGATGCTATTCAGGCTAAGAACTTTGATGGTAATTGGGATCGAATAGAAATTAAAAAAAGTATTGATAGGACTTATGATATTAATTATGGTGGTGAATCTTCTGTTATCTATGAAGATGATATTTATGATCATATTAAATTAAGTGATAATTACTTTGGTAATCTTGGAAATATGCTTCCTGGAGATAGTATAAGTGAAGAAATAAGATTACTTAATAATAGTAGAAATGATAATAAATACTATTTAGCTATTGATTATGATCAGTTATCTGATGATGAATTAAAATTACTTCAAAAGATTAAACTAGTTGTTGTTAATAGTAAGGGTAATATTCTTATTGATAGTAATTTAGCTGATAAGAATAAACATGTTTTAGGTTTTTATCAAGGTGGTAAGGGTGATACTTTAACTGTAACACTTACATTACCAATTGATAGTGATAATGATTATAGTAAGTTATTTACTAAAATTGTTTGGAAATTTTCTTACGATACTATTAATTATCGTGAGATGGAAAATCCTTATACAGGGGATTTTAAATTTAATCTGTCTATAGCAATATTTTTACTTTCTGCTCTAGGATTTTTAATAGTTCTAGTGATTGGAAGTAGAAATATTGATAATATAGAAAAAAATAAAAGAAAAGAGGAAAAATGATATGAACAAGAAAAAAACTATTATTGCTGCCGTAGTACTTTTATTAGTATTTATGGTAGGAGGAGCTAT
>CAMYVT010000023.1 GCA_947302515.1 uncultured Caryophanales bacterium | reverse complement strand
ATTATTTGCATTCTTTCTAGTGTTTTTACTTCACTATGTAGATATGCTACTTTAATATCTAATTCTTTTAAGTAGTTAGTTAATTCTTCTGCCATACGAATAGTTAGAGTTGTGACTAATACTCTTTCATTTTTCTCAATACGGTTATGAATTTCTCCTACTAAGTCATCTATTTGACCTTCAGTTTTTCTTACTTCTATTTCTGGATCTAATAGGCCTGTAGGTCTAATAATTTGTTCTACAAATTTATGATTTGTATGCTCTAATTCATAATCTCCAGGAGTAGCAGATACATATATTACTTGATTAATCTTAGATTCAAATTCTTCAAACTTTAATGGTCTATTATCAAGAGCACTGGGTAATCTAAATCCATATTCTACTAGATTTAATTTTCTAGATCTATCCCCATTATACATACCTCTTACTTGTGGAAGAGTTACATGAGACTCATCTACTACTAATAAATAATCATCAGGGAAGAAATCCATTAAAGTGGTTGGGGTTTCTCCTGGACTTCTTCCTGCAAGGGGAGCTGAATAGTTTTCTATTCCAGAACAGAAGCCTGTTTCTTCTAGCATTTCCAAATCATAATTAGTTCTTTGCTCTAGACGTTCTGCTGCTAGTAGTTTATTATTACTTTTTAATTCTTCTAATCTATCTTTTAATTCTTCTTTTATTCTTACTATTGCTTCTTGTAGTCTTTTATCACTAACTACAAAGTGGCTTGCTGGAAAGATTGATATATTTTTAACATTATTAATAATTGTTCCTGTAAGAGTATCTATTTCTGATATTCTATCTATTTCATCTCCAAAGAATTCTATTCTATATCCTTGAGTATTTTGATTAGTAGGAATTATTTCTAATATATCTCCTCTTACTCTAAATGTTCCTCTTTTAAAATCTAAGTCATTTCTTTCATATAGCATATCTACTAATTTTGTTAAAACTTCATTTCTTTCTACTTGCTCGCCAACAGTTAGAGTTAACATTTTACTTTTATATTCTTCAACTTCTCCAATACCATAAATACATGATACACTGGCTACTACTATAACATCTCTTCTTGATATTAAAGCTGATGTTGCAGCATGTCTTAATTCATCTATTTCATCATTAATCGATGAATCTTTTTCTATATATGTATCTGTTGATGGTACGTAAGCTTCAGGTTGATAATAGTCATAGTATGACACAAAATATTCTACTCTATTATTTGGAAATAATTCTTTTAATTCAGAATAAAGTTGTCCCGCTAGAGTTTTATTATGTGCAAGTACTAATGTTGGTTTGTTTGTCTCTTTAATTACATTTGCTATAGTAAATGTTTTTCCTGTACCTGTTGCTCCTAATAATACCTGTTCTTTTTTACCTTCATTTAAGCCTTCTACTAGTTCTTTTATTGCTTCTGGTTGATCTCCTGAAGGAGAATAGTTTGATACTAGTTCAAATGACATATTATCACCTCACTTCATTTTTAATAATATATATTAGAATATTATATCAAAAAGAAGTGTAAACATAAATATATCAAGTTGATTTTTTACTTTAATTATTGTATTTTTAATATATGGAGGGATTATATTATGCTAATGTTATCTGAAGGAGAAGATGTTGAAAGAATAAAGAAAGAAATTCAAGTACCAAATGGTATTGTTGTTATTAGAAATGGTGAATGTGTTGTATCGACTGGGAAAAGAGATATTCCATTGGAAGAGTATTTGGAGGATTGTGAAAACAAACAATTTAGTTGTTTGGATGAAATGGAGTTCCTTATGGGACATGCTGTGTTCTCGTTTGAAGGATTTCATAATGTTGGAAGGAAGAAAAATCAAAAAAATAAAGAATTAGAAGATAAACTAATACTTATAACTCGTAGGATGCAAGTGGCTAAAAGTGTTAGAGAGCTTGATATTCTACATCAGCAAGCCTCTAATTTACTTGATAAAATGCATGTTGGTACTATGGATGATTATTCAATGAGAGAGGTTTCTGAGTGGATTGGTCATTTTGATCATAATGTTAAAATGTATGACGGTCACTATTTGCACGTTCACGAACTTCCTAGTGGTATCGAAGTATCAACAGCTAAAAGAGCTACTAATCAAGGAATTATTGATCCAGAACTTATTAAAATATATGTTGATACTATTTATGCTTCTCGAAAACAAATTCTTTCTATCGAAAAGCAGGCAAACAATATTAGATCTCAGCAAGCTCACAATAATACTGAGCAAAGACAAGAAAAAGACTCTCTTCAAACTACTAGTATAAGTGATAAAAGCGAAGATGAGGATTCTCATGTCATGAGTGAGGAAGAGTATCGAGAACGTTTAACAACTCTTCAAGCTAAGTTTGATGATTTAGTTTCTCGAAGAGATGAAACACAAAAAAAATTGAATGAACTTGAGATGAAAAGATTTAAAATGATGACAGAGGTTGCTGGTCGTGATTTATATAGAACAGAAGCTTATGAGGTGCCAGTTTATAGAGAACATCCTAATCCAGTTGATGGTTATATATCAGGATATAGAACAGAATATCGTTATGTTAACGGAACTGATGAAGAAAGAGCGCAATATGAAGAAGCATTAAAAAAGATTGAAGATGAAATTAGGAAAACTAAAGAAACTCTTGAAGTTATACAGATTACGCTTACAGAAACACGCCAACAGCTTGATGCTTTTTTAAGTCCAAAAAGAGATGATGAAATAGAACCTCAAACTGCTCAAAATTCAGCTGAAAGAACGGCTTCAAGATCTAGATCTGGTTTTGGTGGATTTTTTGGAAGAAGAAAGCAAAAAAGTGAATTATCTGAAATGCTAGCTGAAGGGGAAGCGGAGAAAACCACAGAAGAAGTTATTACTAGAGGATATTAATAATAAAAAAGAAATAACATATTGTTATTTCTTTTTATTTTACTCTTTCAAAGTGCATACCTGTCCATACTTGTACTTTGTCACCGGTTTTATAGTATTTATTTTCTGATGTAGAATACCATTTACCAAATGGTAATTTATAATAATCTCCTTCTTTTATTAGTTGTGGTTTAGAAATCGTTTTAGTATCTACTGATACTGGCCAATATCTACTACCATTTTTTGTAATTGGTTCTTTCATCATATAGTCTGCTAAAACAAGATATTTAATATAAGCTCTAAATGAATCAAGATTTGTTTTATTATTATTCAAAAGTACTGCTACTTCTCCTGCTCTAAATCCTTTATACATATAGTATGGTAATACATCTTGTAATTGTTTATATTCTAGTACTTTTACATCTCTATTATTAATCCAGGTAATATTATCATTAAACGGATATAAATTAGTTATATCAGTATAAGCATCTGTTGTTATGAAGTCATCTGATATTATATTGTAATATCTAGTAGATGCTACAAAGTAATAACCTACTTCTTCTTCTATAGTTTCTATATTAGTTACTGATACTTCTTTTAATTTATTATCTTTTGTTACTTTTAAAATATGTGTACCTATATGGAATGAATTAGAATCTTTATAATTTACAAATTTATTTTCATCACTTGAGAAGAATGCATGATCATTAAAGATTCCTATTGTAGAAGAGTCACTAAATGTAATTTTTGTATATTCAACTGCTCTCTTTCCTTTTTCTATCCATAATGGGTATTCTTCTACTACTCTTCCTTCTTCATAACTCCATACTAGTAATAAATCCTCATAAGTAATATCTTCGATGTTCTTTTCTTTGCCATTAGCTAGTTTTACTTTTGTTCCTTCTATTAAGCATATACCACCTTGTTCAGCTGCTCCGGTAATATTAATATCTCCTGTTGCTCTAGGAATAGTTAAAAGTCCACTGTTTTGATTATATGTATAATCATCAGTACTTAGAGTTGTTCCACCCATAGTAATAGTTAAATTACCAATTGAACTATATCCATTATTTACTGTTAGAGTTACTGTATATTGACTGCCAAATGTAATACTTGATGTTCCATTTGGTCCACCATTAGTAATATTAACAGTAGCAGTTAAATTCCAACGATATTGTTTTGATGTTGTTGTTGCTTCATCTGTTTTATTATAAATATCTACTACTCTTACCTTAAAGTAATATGTTGCTCCTTCTGATAATCCTGTTACTGTATATTCAGTATTAGTTGTATTATTTGTTGATATTAATGTATCTGCTCCAGATACTACTTGATATGTTTCTATCTCATAATGATCTATTCCTAAATCATCGCTGCCTGAATATGTAAGTTTTACTGATCCTTGAGTATCTTGCTGTTCCTCAGTTAAATTACTTATTACTGGCGGATCGTTTGGTATTGGCCCTGATACGCTTAATGGTTCAGTTACATTAGGAAAATACAAAACTCCATTTTGATAAGTAAAATCTGTTCCTAATGTATAACTTGTACTTGTGTTTGTTCCTTTTACAAATATTTCTTCTGGAGCATTTGATCCAAAATCTACATTTAATTCTACAGGTAAATTATCTGATGTTTTATATTTAATTACATATTCTGGATATCCTGTTCCATCAATATAAGTATAAGTAATTGGAAAGGCTTCTCTAAATCCAAAATTAATATAAGCATCTAACTCATTAGTTTGAGAATAAGTTGATGCATTCTCAGAATATAAATATGTTAGGCTAAATGTTTTTGATTCATTTGGATTAATTACATCTCCTTCTGTAATTCCTGTTACAGTGTAATCTATATCTGGATTATTATAAAAATGTTCTGATACAGATGTTCCTATATAGATATACGGATTTGTTGTAGCATTTGTTGTAGTTATTTGATAGGTAATATTTGCATTTTGATTGTTTTCTAATACTATTTTACTTACTACAGTAGAACCTACTCTTTGTTTTGTTGATGATAAATCAGTATTAGCATAATTACTTGATGAATAACTTACTCCTGATACATAAACGCCTGATTGTTCATATGCTTTAGCTGTTCCTTCTACTTTTAAATCTGGAGCTATTATTTGAGCATACCCTATGCTTAAAAATAGAGTAGCAACAAAAATAATTATTAATAAAGATCTATATTTTTTAAATCTATTTTCTTCTTGCATAGAGTCCTCCTATTATTACATTTTAATTTTATCACATTTTTTATTATTCAACAACAAAAGAAAAAAGCAAGTTATCTTGCTTTTTTATCCTCTAGGAATATATTCATATGGATTAATAATATATTGAGTATATGTCCAATAATTTCCAGGCCAGTTATAATCCCAACCCATATCTACAGACATTTCTAAATGTAAGTGACATCCTGTTGACCATCCTGTTGAACCTACATATCCAATTACTTGTCCTGCGGCTACATCCTGATTTTCAGATACAGCATATCCAGATAAATGGGTATATTGTGAGAATACTTTTCTACCATTATAATTATGAACAATAAGAATCATCTTTGCTCCATAAATATCTTTATTACTTCCTACGTAATAAACTCTACCATTAGCAACTGCTTTAACTGGGTTACCACAGCCTTGTGCAAAATCTAATCCTTTATGTCCACTTGATCCATTCCAATAGAAGCCGGTTGATGTCCAATAACTTCCATTTAATGGGAAGACGAAACCATATGCATTATTTCCTCTATCACAGTCTACTCCAATTACATCATCTAATCCACAGCCTATTCTTTCATAATAAGCTACACGATTTTGATAATTTGATAATTGATTTCTTAAGTCTGGAATTGATCCTTCCATACTAGTAATATTTCCTTTTACTTTTTGAGCTTGTGATTCAAGTTCTTTTTGTAAATCTCCTAGTTCTATCTTTTTCTGTTCTAATTCCTTTTGTCTTTCTTGATTTTGTCTTATTAATTCTTTTAATTCTTTCATTACTCTGTCATTATAATCTGTTAATTGTTCTACAATAGACATACGATAGATCATATCAGTAATATCACTTGCTCCAAAAGCATATTCTAGATAAATATTTTCTCCATTAGATATTTGATAATATTCTATTAATGCTTTTGATTCTTCTTTCTTTTTAGCTATTTCTTCATTATTCTTTTTTATTTCTTCTTCTAGTCTTGTTATTTCTTCTTCTGCTTCTCTTATTTGTGTTTCTGTTTCTGTTATTTTATTTTGAATTTGTTCTAATTCTTGTCTACTTACATATATTTGATTATTTGTACTATCTAAATCATTTTTATATTTTTCTAATAGCTCTTTATATTCTCTTAATGTAGTTGCATTAACTTGTTTAGGAGCTATTATATTTCCTGCTAATACTACTAATAGGATTATTATTACTACTTTTATCTTTCTCATACTTTTAAATACTTTCTTACAGCCCCAGCACTACCAATCATACCTACTAATATACCTACTCCTAAAACAATTGCTGATACTTGATAGATAAATGGTTCTGGTGGTATTAGTTTTATTAATTCAGAATACAAATAACCATCAAAATGATCATAGAATGCTACATAACCAAATGTTGTAATTAATATTGGAACTATTGAACCAAACATTCCTAATACCATTCCTTCTATAATGAATGGTGTTTTAATAGTAAAGTTACTAGCTCCTACTAATCTCATTATTCCTATTTCTTTCTTTCTTGCTGAGATTGTTAATTTAATTGTATTTATAATTAAGAATATTGTTACTAAGATTAAAGCAATTACTATACCATAAGTTACTTTTTCTATTGAAGAGAATGCTGATACCATTTTATCTACCATTCCTTCTCCATATCTTACTACTGATACATGATCAATTTTTTCTATAGCTTTTGCAGTTCCTTTAATCTGCTCTATTTCTTTAACTTTTACTTGGAAAGTATCTTTTAATGGACTACTTTCATCATCAAAGTTTTCAAGTACTGTATTGAATACATCTGATTCTTTTTGCATTTTTTCTTTTACTTGTTGTTTTGTTTGAAATACATATTCACTTACATTGTCCATATTTTTAATTGTTTCTTCTACTTCTTGTGCTTCTTCTTCTGTAGTTGCATTGTCTAAGAATACAACTATTGTCATATCTCTTTCTATTTCAGAAGTGAAGTTTTGTACATTATATGTTGCAATGATTGCAACTGCTACAATTATTAGAGTTATTGTTATACATGATATTGAGGCTAGAGATAAGCTGAAATTTCTTATTACACTTTTGAAAGCATCTCTAATGCTTCTACCTAACATTCTAAATAGCTTCATCTAAATACCTTCCTTTCTTCTTGTTATTTACTAGATGTCCATCTTTCAAGGTAATAACTTGTTTTTTCATTTTATTTACTATCTCTTTATCATGTGTTGCCATAATAATTGTAGTTCCTCTATTTTTATTAATATCCTCTAATACTTGCATTATTTCCATACTTTTTTCTGGATCTAAGTTTCCTGTTGGTTCATCACATAGTAATAATTTTGGATCATTTACTATTGCTCTGGCAATAGCTACTCTTTGTTGTTCTCCTCCTGATAATTGATCTGGATAACTATGTACTTTATTCTTTAATCCAACATCTTCTAATGCCTTTAATACTTTTTGTCTTATTATTGTTTTCTTTTCTCCTAAACATTCTAGAGCAAAAGCAACATTTTCAAATACCGTTAATTTTGGTAATAATCTATAATCTTGGAATACTATTCCTAATTTTCTTCTTAATTTATATACTTTTTTATTTTTTAGCTTTGCAACATCAAGTCCACCTACTATAACCTGTCCTTTAGTTGGTTTTTCTTCACGATATAACATCTTTATTAAAGTTGATTTACCACTTCCTGATCCACCAATTACAAAGACAAATGATCCTTTTTCTATTGCTAAATTTAAGTCATAGATGGCTTGTACACCATTCTTGTATTTTTTTTCTACGTTTTTAATTCTTATTAAATCCATCTATTTAATCACCACCTTAGCATATTTAATTATATCATGAATTTATGGTCAAAAAAAGGGAAGTCATAAGACTTTACCCTTATTTGTCATTATTTTGCACCTTTTACTTGATATGAATCTGTTACTACAAAGAAAACATCGTTATCAATTTCCTTAATTCCTTCTGTTACTCGATAATACTCTCTAGAAGGAATTATTGTTAAAAGAACTCTTCTTTTTTCTTCCATGAATCCTCCTTTAACATCAAAGACTGTAACACTATGATTTAGAGTTCTCATAATATAATCATTTACTTCTTCTTCTTTATCCGTAATTATATAAAATGCTTTATTATTAGAAATACCTAATAATACTTTATCTGTTACAATACTTGTAATATATAAATATATTATTGCGTATAAAGCATTGTTTGCTCCAAAAACAAATGCTCCTAATACAACAATTGATCCATTTATGAATAGATTGGCAGTAGAAATTGATATTTTCTTTTTCTCGTATAGGGTCTGTGCTATAATTGAGAATCCTCCATTATTATACCCTGTCTTATAGATTAATCCACTCGCTATACCACCTAATACTCCAGCAAATATAACTACTAATAGTGTATCTGCATCTGTTGGAGCAAATTGTTGGAGTGGTGAAGTTAATTCTACAAATAATGGATACATTATAGTAGCTGCTATTGTAGTCATTGTCTTTTCTAATCCTAAATACATAAAACTAATTACTAAACAGGCTACTGATAGTAAGAATATTATTAGAGCTGGATTTAAACCATATGCCGCATAAGTAATAGTAGCAACACCATTTGCACCTCCAACTACTAAGTTTAGTGGTAAAAGGAATATATTATATATTACCGCACTTAATAATAAAGATACTAATAATATTGCTATTCTTGATGCTTGTTTTTTTCTGTTTACTTTGTCTAATATTTCTTCCATTTTACTCACCTCCATATAATTCATAGGAATCTGTTATTGTATAGAATGCTTGTTTATCTATTCTTTCAATTCCATCAGTTAATTCATATACTCTTTTCGTTGGGATTACAGTCATTATTACTTTTTTTAGTTTCTGATCTATACCACCTTTTGCTTTATATATTGTTGCTCCATGATGCATATCATTTATTATAAAATCTTTTATTTCTTGCTCTCTTGTAGTTATTATATAAATCATTTTATTACTAGATATTCCTAATATTATTTTATCTGACATCATACTAATCATATTTAGTATTAGTAATGAATATAACATACTTGTTGCGCCAAAAAATAAGCCTGAGCATAAAACTATTAAACCATCACTTATTAGCATACTTTTACCCATACTTATTTTTCCATATTTAGATATTATCTGATTAATAATATCTGTTCCTCCAGTAGTAAATCCTGCTTTAAATATTAATCCAGCACCTGTACCAAAAGCTATACCTCCGACAATTGCCATTAATAATATTTTTGAAGTATCAAATTGTATCCATACATTTGCATGTTCTGTTAACCTTACTAATATTGGAAATAATACTGAACCTAACAAAGTAGATTTTGTTGATTCTTTTCCTAAGAGAATTAAACTAAGTATAAGTAAAAATATATTTAGTACTAAGATAACTAATGCATTATCTACTCCAAACAGATTATTAATAATAACTGCTATTCCTCCTACTCCTCCTGGAACTAAATCATTTGAAGCAATAAAAATATTATAAGAAAGGGCTACAATTAGGCAGCCTAAAAAGAATTGGCAATATCTTTTCCAATTTTTTTTAGTTTTTAGACTACTATTAGTCTGAATATTTTTCAATTTAGAAAAACTATTCATTTTATATCCCCTTTTTTAAATTACTCTCTATAAATAAATCTATATCTCCATCTAATACTTTAGAAACATTACTTGTTTCGACTTCTGTTCTATGATCTTTAACCATAGAATATGGATGCATTACATAACTTCTTATCTGAGAACCAAAATCTATATTAGATTGTTCTCCTTTTATTCCTTGTAATTCTTGTTCTTGTTCCTCTATTTTTCTTATTAATAATTTGTTTTTTAAGACTTTTAGAGCTTGTTCTTTGTTTTGAATTTGACTTCTTTCATTTTGACAAGTTACTACTATCTTAGTAGGTAGATGAGTTATTCTTACAGCAGAATCTGTTGTATTTACTCCTTGCCCTCCTGCTCCTGTTGATCTATATACATCAATTTTTAAATCTTTATCATCAATTTCTATATCTACATCTTTATCAATATCTGGAGTAATCTCTACTGAAGCAAAAGATGTATGTCTTCTATTATTAGAATCAAATGGTGATAATCTTACTAATCTATGTACTCCTTTTTCGTTTTTTAAATAACCATAAGCATATTGTCCTTTTATTAAAATAGATACACTTTTAATTCCTGCTTCATCACCATCTTGATAATCTAATAGTGTTACTTTATAATTTTTCTTTTCACACCATCTTAAATACATTCTATAAAGCATACTGGCCCAGTCACATGACTCTGTTCCCCCTGCTCCGGGATGTATTTCTAAAATACAATCATTTTTATCATATGGTCCACTTAACAATAAAAGAATATTTAATTCATCTACTTTTGTATTTAAATCATTAATATTATTTTTTACTTCATTCATTAATTCTTCATCTGTTTCTGATTCTAGTAAGTTTAATACATCTAAATTTTCTTCTATTTCTTTTTTTACTGTTTCTACTTGATTTACCAGATCTTTTAATGAATTTATATTCTTTATTAATTCTTCTGCTTCATTCTTATTATTCCAAAAATTTGGATTTTCTGTCTCTTTTTCTAATTTTTTTATTTCTTCATTCTTGCTTGGAATGTCAAAGTGACCTCCATAAATTATCTATAATATTTAAGTCTTTTAATAATTGTTCTTTTTGTTCTCTTGTTTCCATTTAATCACCACTTATTTATATTTTCATATATATTCTAACATATTTTTAATTAAAATTATAGTTGTATAAAAAAAGATTCATAAAGAATCTTTATTTACAATTATCTATTATTGCTTTTGCAGCTTTCTTTCCAGCTTCCATAGCAAGTATTACTGTAGCTGCTCCTGTAACTGCATCTCCTCCAGCATAAACATTTTCTAAAGATGTTTTAGTACCTGTTTCATCTACTTCAATTAAGTTCTTATCAGTAAACACTATATTACTTCCTTTTAGAGCTTCATGATTTGGTCCTGTTCCTAAAGCCATTACAACCATATCACATTTTACTATGTGTTTTGAACCTTCTTTTTCTTTAACGCTTCTTCTTCCATCTTCTCCAGGTTCAGTTAATTCCATATCTACTACTTCCATACCAGTTACATTGTTTTGCTCATCAGCAATTATCTTAACTGGATTTTCTAGTAAATTAAATTCTATTCCTTCTTCTTTAGCATGATTTACTTCCATTTTTCTGGCAGGTAATTCATCTTCTCCACGTCTATACATAATATGGGCTTCTACTCCTAGTCTTTTTAAAGATCTTACGGCATCCATAGCAACATTACCTCCACCGATAACATATGCTACTTTAGCATGTTTAATTGGAGTCTTTGCTTCTTTTTTAAATCCTCCCATTAAATTTATTCTTGTAAGTATTTCGTTTGCTGAAAACACTCCACTAGCATCTTCACCTTCAATTCCCATAAATTTAGGAAGTCCTGCTCCTGTGCCTACAAATACTGCATCATAATCTTTTTGTAATTCATCTAATGTTATTGCATTTCCTATAGGTACATTAGTTCTTATTGTTACTCCCATTTTCTTTAAACTCTTTACTTGATTTTCTACAATTGATTTTGGAAGTCTAAACTCTGGAATACCATAAGTCAATACACCTCCTGCTTTATGTAAAACTTCATATATTGTTACTTCAAATCCTGCTTTTGCAAGATCTCCTGCACAAGTAAGTCCTGCTGGACCACTTCCTACAATTGCAACTTTCTTTTTATTTTTGGGTACTTTAACCATTGTACAGAAATTATTTTTTATAGCTTCATCTGCTACATATCTTTCAAGTGAACCTATAGCAATAGCATTACCCTTTAATCCTTTAACACAATGTGCTTCACATTGTTTCTCTTGAGGACATACTCTTCCACAAATTGCTGGAAGAGATGATGTTTCACTTATGATATCATAGGCTTTTTTAATATCATTATCTTTGATTGCTTGAATAAAATCAGGAATCTTTATATTAACTGGGCATCCTTCTACACATTTAGGTATCTTGCAATGAAGACAACGAGATGCTTCTTTTTTTGCTTCTTTTTCAGTATAACCCAATTCTACTTCTTCAAAGTTTTTATTCCTTACATTTGGTTCTTGTGCTCTCATTATTACTTTTTCATCATTCATAATTACACCCCCTTATTTCTTTCCTAAGATCTTTTTCATTTGATCCCATTTTTCTTTTTCTTCTTCTTTGTAAATATTCATACGTTTCATTGCTAAATCAAAGTTAACTTTGTGTCCATCAAACTCTGGTCCGTCAATACAAGCAAACTTAGGTTTTCCTTCTATCTCACAACGACATGCTCCACACATACCACTGCCATCTACCATTAATGGATTCATACTAACTATAGTTTTCATATTATATTTTTTAGTTAATTCAGCAACATTTTTCATCATAATAACTGGTCCGATAGCTACACAGATATCATAATTTTCTATTTCTCTTTCAAGTATTGTTGTAACAAAACCTTTTTCTCCATAAGAGCCATCGTCTGTAGCATAAAAGACTTTTCTAGCTACTTCTTCTGCTTTATCTCTTATTAGTAATAAGTCTTTTTCTCTAGATCCATATATTATATCTATATCAAATCCTTTTTCTTTTAAGTATTTTACCTGAGGATATACTGGTGCTATTCCAACACCTCCTGCTACATATACTATTCTTTTTCCTTTAAACTCATCTGGATTAGCACATATTTCATTAGGTTTTCCTAAAGGGCCAACTACGGCAAATATTTCATCTTTTAATGTAGCTAGTTCCTCTGTAGATGCACCTATTACTTGATATATTAATGATAATACTCCTTTTTCTTTATCCATATCATAGATTGTTAAAGGAATTCTCTCACTATCATCTTTTGCCATTACTATAGCAAATTGTCCAGGCATAGCTTTGGCTATTGCTTCTGGAGCAACAACCTCCATTAAATATGAATTAGGACTTATTTTTTCGTTTTTTAGTATTTTGTACACGAACAACACCTCTTTATTTTATTATCATACTATTATATTATATCATATATACAAACAAAAAAAGCAAGCTTAATGCTTGCCTTTTTCTTTCTTTACATCATTTTCTATTGTCTTAAAAAATCTAGCTATAGAAATATCTACTGGTATTCTTTTTGTAATACTATGTAGATATTCATCTATATTGTTTCCTTTAATTCTATCATATTGTTGTGGAGAATAATTTCTTTCTTCCATTTCTTCATAATAAGAGATCCAGAATTCAAAAATACTTTCTATTGCTAAATTTAGACTATGCATATTTTCTTCTGTTGGATCATAATTAACTTTTCTATATCCACAGGTATCTATTCCTACTAAGTTTTCCCCATCAAACATTATATTAAATGGAAGATCAAATATTAGTATTCTTTCTTCTGATAATAGTTTTATATCTTCTGCCATTTTTCTATAGGCATGTGCTAAAGCGGCAAAATCAATGTTTACTATACTATTAATATCAAAAATGTTCTCCCCAAAATAGTCTCTTGCAACTTTTCTTGTTCTATATCCTCTTAAAATATCATCTACAACATATAATTCTTCTGGTAATGCAAATGATTCTGATTGCACTTCTTCTGCTGTAATTATTTCATCTATTATATATGGTGCTCTTGTATCAAAATCTAGAAACTTATATACCTTTTTATCTGTTCCTTCAAAACAAGTTCCTTCACTACCTGAGCCTATTTCTCTATATACACGAGATTTAATATATAATTTTACTTCCCAATCACATTTAAATGATCTTATTTTACTCATTTAAACCATCCCCTGAAAACGACGTTATTATAACATATAATTATTTATATTTCAAACAAAAAAACTAACATAATGTTAGTTTTTAATAGTCTAATTCATCATAAATTGTTTTTAAAGCAAATTCTATTTCTTCATCTGAATATTCTGCATACTTTAATGATTGTTCCGCATCTTCTCTACTATAACTTTCGCTGTATGACTTTTCCGTGTATTTAGCAAAACATGCATCATATACAGCTTGTTCATAGTAGTCTATTTCTTCATTATTAGCTGCTGCTGTTGCTTCTTCTTTACTATATCCTACATATTCAAGAATATTAATTAATTCTTGTTTAGAAAAACCACCTGATGCTAAGAAACTCATAGCTCTTATTGTAGCTCTTTCATTCCAATCTGCTCCACAATTTGCTATTGCAAAATCTACTGTATCTTGATCATATCCGGCTTTTTTTAGTTTTTTAATTACTTCTTTTTTATCATATGCTGCACTATCAATTAAATAATTTCTTGCTTTTAAAGTTGCCTTTTTTTGTTTTTCAGTTGCATCCAATTTAATAATATCTGATTTAGTAGAAATCTTTGCATTATCAAACATTTCATCTTTTTTATCATATAAATAGCTAGTTTCTGTTTTTATTAAATAAACACTATCATATTTTAATATTATTTCATGGCCTTTTGGATCTACAATTGTTTTTACTACTTCTCCATTTTTTTCAACATAGTTTTTTATTATTTGATTTTTTGTAGCACTATTTTCTTTTTCTAATTTAGTTAATGTTGATCCAATTATTGTTGGTATTACTAATCCAAATATAAACAATACTCCTAAAACTACTATTAATATTATGACAAGTTTTCCATTTGATTCAGTTGTAGCTGGTGGTGTTGTTGTAGTAGTTGATGTTGATATAACTCCAGTTACTTCTTTGCCATCAATTTGCTTACCACAACTTGTACAATACTTTGCATCACTTTCTACTTCTGCTCTACAAATTGGACATTTCATCTAATCACCTCTTATTATCTTTTATAATTATATCATATTAATTATTTTGTTTATCATAAGTTAGATATTCAATATCATTATTTTTCATCCAATAACCAAACTTCCCTTTTACTGTTATTGGTTCTTTTAATTCTATAAAATCTATATCTTTTGTATAGTATGGTTTTGAATCTTCTGTTAAAGATACAGTTATATGTGGCTTTTTCAATACATTATTTTCTTCCCTATCAATATTCTTATAATACTTTTTTAATTCTTCGGGTATTTCTATTAGAAAACCACTATTTTTATCATTGCATCCATAACCTATTAGCTTAATATCAAATTCTTTTCCTACTAATTCATCATATAAATCTTCATAGGAAGGATGATATACAAAAGTACAATGTAATTCATCATTCATTATAGGTAAATGTTTCTTTTCTAAAGATAGAATTGTATTTTTACTTTCATTTTCAAAAAATATTCCTTCATAACTTACCATATTATTTCCTCACTATCCAATAATAATATATCATAATTATAATATTTTAATTGAATTTTATTCGAAAAAGTGTAATACTATAAGTAAAAGGAGGAGTAGTATGTATAATGATTATGGTTTAATATCACCAAACCCAGCAGTTGAAGAATCATGGTTAACTGGACTTGGAGCAGCAGCTATTATTGGTATAGTAATCCTTGCTCTTATTGTTCTAGCAATTGTTATTCTTATGCTTGTTGCAAACTGTAAAATGTTTAAGAAAGCAGGACAAGCATGGTGGAAAGGACTTATACCACTATATTGTTCATGGGTAGAAACAAAAATTACTGGTTTAGCATGGTGGTGGTTCCTAATAATTGCTGTTTTAACTGCAACTACACTAGCTGGTAGAAATGATAACTACATTATATACTGGGCACTTTTATTAACATCATTTAACTACAATTTCAACTTAGCTAAAAAGTTTGGCAAAACAAATGGTTTTGCAGTATTAACTACAATCTTACCATTTATTGGAATACCTATTTTAGCATTCGGTAGCGCTCAATATAATGAAGCTGCTGAAGTTGATGAAAACGGAATCTTTTCAGTAAAAAAATAGAAAGTTGATCTTTCTATTTTTTTATTTATAAATTTCATATGCTTTGTCTTTAGTATAGTCAAAACCTATTTCCTCATACCATCTCCATAATGGTCTTTCTTTACCCGGTTTATATTTATAGCCGGGTTTTATTTTTTTACTTTCAAAAGTATTATATCCAACTAAGGCATTTATTACTCCATAATTATTTTCTCCACTATTTAAATAACTTTGATCCTTCGTTCTGTAAAAGAATGAAGTAATCGGATAATATAAATCTATTCCGTTAGTCCATAATCTTACTGAATACATATAATTATGTTCATCATAGCTTAAATTTGGATCTACTTTTACTTTTTTTAATACTCTACTATGACAGAAAAGAAATCCATCAGAAATCCATGGGTTTTTATATGGAGTTTTTCTTTCTGAAAATTTGTTTTCCTCATCATATTTTAGTATTGGTTTTCCACATTCAAATCTATCAAATGTTTTTGCAAGATTAAAATATGGAGGAGTATCATTACCTGTATTGCTGTTATACCATACCCAATCAGTAAACGCTACATTGCTACCACATTTCTTTATTTCAGTACAATTATATTTATCCCATCCAGATAAAAATACTACTGCTGAATCTACTATAGCAACATAGCAATCATCTAAAAACTCAGTTAATTTAGATAATTCCTTACAATATGAAAAATTATCTTTAATATGTATTATTTGTTTAATGTGATTTTTATTTAATTCTTCTGTACTTACTTGATTTGTATTTGTTGTTGCTATTAAGAAACTAATGTTTTCTTTATAAGTTGCTTTTTCAAGACTTGATTTAAGACACTTTTCATATTCTCCATCAGGATCAAGTATTATTACTGTTACGTTTTCTTTTTTATTTATAATCTGTTCTTCTTTATATCTTCTATCTTTAACATATGATATTTGTTTTTTTAGTTTTGGATCATCAAATATTCCTCTTTCAGCACTCATATATACTATTCTTTTGGAAAAATCTAATCCAACATAATCTTCAAAGTCTTTGATTGTTCTTACTCTTCCTAAACCGTATTTACCCATATCATATTTTTTATGATCAAGATCTAGTAGTTCATTAAATCTTTGATCTTCACAATGATATCCAGGCGGTCTTGAAGGCCATTTCCTATCTAATCTATCATATTCATGATATATATAACTATAATTACAACAATAATTATTCCACCCATATGTGTAATATCTTAAAGCCATTGGTAATTCATCACCATAAAAATACATATTTGGATCATGAATTACTTCTCTATGAATATCTGCAAAAGAGAAAAAATTACCTGCTGATATTAATGGGTTTTGTTTAAATATTACTTCTGTATTTTCATCAATTACATCTGGAATACAGTTACTACTTGTAAAATGACTTTCATTTTCTACAAAACCTATAATATACATTGTTCCACCACTAGTAGGTTTATCAAATATTGGATCATTAAGTGGTAATTTCATCATATCTTTTGTACAATTTGGTGGATAAAATGAAATAGATGCTTTTTTATCATTTATAGATAATAATAATTCAATCATCTTTGTATCCCAATGTTTAATAAATCTCATATGAGAGTCTATTTGATATATATAATCTTCATCTTCTATCATTTGCTGACAAAGATATCTAGCATAACAAGATCCTCTTGCTTCTGACTCTTTTAAATATTTAATTCTACAATTTTTTATTTTTTGTAATTCTTCTAAATCTTCTAGATTATCGCTTTGATAACAAATAGAAAAAGATACTCTTTCTGGGTTGTCTGCTTGTATTAAAGCACTATGAACTGTATATAGTAATTGAGGGTCTCTATAAGCTGCTATTTCTATTAGAATTTTTTCATTATTATGTTCCATAGTAGACCTCCTTTTATATTTTATCTAACAACAATTATACCTTATTTAATATCTAATTAAAACTCTTTATTTATTAAACAAGAGGAGATATCTTGTTTTTGTGGTATAATGTGGCTTGTATTTAAGGGAATAGTTCCATTCTTTGAGTGAGCTAGTTCGTCAGGAGGATTTGATCCGGACTAGAATAATGAGCGAGACTTTTATACAGAAATGTATAGAAGTCTCTTTTCTTTTATACATTTAAAGGAGGAATCATATGTTTAAAAAGTTATGATTTAAATAGTAATTATTATCTTTTCCCTTTTCATAATTCTAATCTCTGACATAATGTTCCCTGTCCTTTCTTTTTATTGCAAAGAAAAACTAGCAATTGATATGCTAGTATAATTTCTTAACAAAATGTTCCCATTATGTTATCCCTTTATTTATAAGGTTTTAAAGAGATTTTTTGAACATTTTATGTTTTTATGTGCACAAAATGTGCACATTTGGGTTTTTTTGCACTTTTTTTGTGCACATAAATTTTCTTAAGCCCTTATTTTACGGCTATTTTCCATGACATTGTTTATATTTCTTACCTGAGCCACATGAACTTTTTTGATTAATATTATCAATACTAT
>CAMYVT010000022.1 GCA_947302515.1 uncultured Caryophanales bacterium | reverse complement strand
TCTGCTAAAGTAATACTATTTTTAACAACTTCTCTTTCTATTTTACTAATACTAAGAAATTTACGATAATCATCACAAATCTCATTTAATTTATTGATATCCTCATCATTATATTTTTTCCATACATTTTCCATTATTATTTCTCCTTTCTAATTAAGACCATCATTACAACCATATTCTATTTTTGTTTGAAGAATCCCTCCAGATGCTTTACATAAACGACCAGAGGTATTAACAAGAACTTCACCATTACTATAAGCCTTATAAATAATAGAATCGTAAATACAAGAGTAAAATTCAATATTACCATTATTACCAATACTGCAGTTTGAATTGCCAAAAACTGATTATAATAAAGCTTTATTTGATTGATAAGCTTCACCATCATCTCCACCAATCAAGTAATAATCATGACCATTATATATAAATTCAACACTAAATTCATATCTTTCTCCAGGTTCTTTTAATCTAACATGGTAAGACACTTGAGTTTTTGATGAATCAATAGTTAGTGCTGTAATGATTTGACTACTAGGAATAGAATTTTCAACACTTACAGTTTGTGCATTATCCCAGTATACATTCCATGTGTTTCTATCAACATCCGTAATACCATTAATATTTAAAGTAGTGTCAAATATGCATAACCTATACCCAAAGAAGCTACAAGTATAATTAAAATAAGAATTAAGTTTTGTTTTCTTCGTTTCCTCATATCTAGCCACCTATTATAAGTATATCACAAATAAAAGAAAAAAGAACTATAAGTTCTTTTTTATCCAACTTTAAATGCTGGTGAATAACCATACTCTGATGTAACACTACGAGAAGAATAACTACCAGTTGTAGAAACACTATAGAATTGTGAAACAGAAGATGTAGAAGTTGTTCTTGTCCAATAATATGTATATGATCCAGTATACTTCTTTCTAGCATTAGTATAACTAGAAGGAGTAAGTCCTAATCCACTATAATAATCAAGCTGCCTTGTTTTATCAAGAGTACAATCATTAGAAGTTTGGGCATAGTTAACTATCTCAGTATAATTTAACAAATAAAGCTTATCTGATGATGTATATCCAATACATGTAGAAGTATTATTATCAAAGTTTTGGCCTGAAAATACACTAGTATTTACAATAACACTCTTTAAGTCATTAGGTAAAGCACTATAAATAGTAGTATTTAAGAAATTTCTTAATTCAGATGCTGGCCATCCACCATAATTACCATTTCCAGAATTAGTATTACCAGATACATATGGATTCATTCTCTGTTTTCCGATAATATCAACAAATTCAAGTACTAAACCGCAGGAACTTTGACTAAATCCTGAAGTGCTACATACTGCTGGTTTCGAACAATTTGATACACGAACAGTATAATCACCATATCCTGATACTGTAACTGTCTTTGTATCTCCAACACTATAATAATCACATGGATTATTTTGTCTAGCAACAGTTGATATTACACTCCAACTATCTGAAGCAAATGATACACTACGAACAACATCATTTGCCGCACTAGTTGCCTGAACATAAGTAGCTCCAAAAGATAGAGTTATACTTTGGGCAGTTGATGGTAAATCAGAGGCATTAATATCAGTTCTAAATTCTACTCTTACTTTATATGTTTCAGTAGTACCTGCTCTTAATGATTGATATTGAGCAAGCTCTAAATCATCACCATAAGTAACAGTATATCTTAAATAATTAGGTACATTTACAGTTTTAGTAATAGTATCAATCATTGCATCTATACTGCCAGCATTTTTTGCATCAACAGTAAATTCATAATAATCTCCAGGTTTAGATAATCTTACCTGAAATGATACAGCAGTCTTATTAGTATCAATTATTGGTGTCTGTGTTACTTGTGAACCAGTAACAGAACCATTACTTATTACTACATTATCCCAATATACATTCCATGTACTACTATTAACATTAGTTGCACCATTAATGTTTAAAGAAGTATTTAAATAAGCATAACCAAAACTTAAAAATAATACAATAACCATTATTATAAGGATAAAACTGTGCTTTCTATTTATATTCATATGCTCTCACCTATTATAAGAATAACATAAAAAAAGAACTATTACTAGTTCTTTTTATATCCAAACTCCAAACACTATACCTGCCATTGCAAGAATAAGACCTGCAACCCAGAATAATTTAACAATATCTCTTTCATCCCATCCCAATTTTTCAAAATGATGATGAAGAGGAGTCATTAAAAATATTTTCTTTTTAAATACAATCATCCAAAATGTTTGTAAGATAACTGATAATGTTTCAATAACAAATATAAAGGCAACTACAAGTAGAGTTAACTCTCTATGAGTAATAATTGCGATAGCAGCCATCACTGCTCCTAAAGCAAGCGAACCAGTATCACCCATAAATATCTTCGCTGGATTAGTATTATAAACTAAAAATCCAATTAAACTACCAACTAAGATTAAACTAAATAGTCCAATATCTTCAAAACCTAATGATAAAGATATAAGAGCATAAGCAACAAATGCTATAGCCGATAAACCACCAGCAAGTCCATCTAATCCATCGGTTAAATTAACTGCATTACTTGCACCAACAAGTACAAATAAAATTGCTAGTCCATATAACCAACCCATTTCTAAATCTATATGTAAAGTTCCAACTACCCATGCAGTCTGTCCTCCACTTCTCATATAAATATAGAAAAATCCAATTGCAATAAATACTTGCATTAATAATTTTTGATATACAGTTAATCCTTCATTATTACCTTTTTTAATCGATAAAAAGTCATCTAAGAAACCAATTAATGTATAACCAATACATACCAGTAATACAATACCTAAACTAGAAGTATAAGTAATCTTATTAGTAAATATTAAACCCAAAGTACATAAAATTGTAGGAATAATAAATATAAGACCACCCATAGTTGGAGTACCCTCTTTTTTACGATGTGCTTCTCCAACAAAAATAGATATTTTTTGTCCTACTCTCATCTTTTTAAGAAGAGGTACTAGAATAAAACCTAATACAACAGAAGACAAAAAACCAATCATAATTGCAAAAACAGCTTTAGTTAATAGTAGCATGTTTTTCACTCCGTTTCTTGAATAATTATATCACAAAGAAACCCCATAAAAGAGTATGTAAACCAATCTTTTACATTAATTTACAGGATATTCCCCTATCTCTTTAACCTTCTCATCATTCTTTTCTAACTCTTTTGCTTGTTCACCTTTAATACGTTTCATTTCATATTCTTTTTCTTCTATATCACTTTTAATTTTTCTTAAATTACGAATTAATTCATCACATTCAGGAAAAACTCCAATATAGTCTTTATATCTATCTTCTATTTCAATAATCATTTTATCTATTTGACTACTAGTTTTTCCAAGAAGTCTCAAAGAATCATCTATAGCATTAATACTATCAACAATATCACTATGATAATCTTGAACCATAATTACTTTATATCTTCTAGTTCTAGTATTTGGCCTAATAACATTATTCATAAAATATAAGTATGCTGCAGCAGAAGCAGCTAATCCTTGAGCAAACTTAGGCCCTGGAAGAAACATTTGAAAAGTAAGTAAATTAAGTAATCTCCTACTTTGTCTATTAAGACCAACAAACTCTGTTTCTATTCTTTCACTTTCTGTTTTAGCATTTCTTACTTTTTCTTGAATATCTTTTAATAAATTATGTTGATCATATTGAAATTCTAATAATTGATTGTTCAATTGTTCAATAGTATAGTATCTATTTTTTAATTTATCAAAATCTTCTTCTTTTTTCTCTAATTTATCTTTCTTTTCTTCAACACTCTTTTCAAAAGAACCTCTCTTCTTATCTAATTCTTCAAGTTTTTCTTCAAGCATTACATATAAAGGAGAATCTTTTATTTCAGAAATAACCTTCTTATCATGAAAATCTTTTAAATAACCTTCTATTAAATGATAAATATAATTATCATCATACTTATCTAAATCATCTATTTTTATTTTTCTTTTTAACTCTTCAATCTTAATAATAACATCAGACAACTTATCAAGTATAATCTCTGCTTCTTTACTAAAAACAACTTTTTCATTTTCATCAACTAATACATTATATTCATAAATAACTTGTCTTAATTCATATCTAATATCTTTTAATTGTTTCTCATATTCTTCTACTATTTTTCTAGATTTTAATTTTTCTAATTTAGCTTTAGCTTCTTCAGACAAATTAGGTAAATCTACCATTGATAATTCTTTATCAATAAATGTCTCTAAATCAATTGCTTCTTCAGGTACACTTATTCCTTTTTTAGTAGCGGCAGGTACAGTAGTTTTATCATTCTTTTTAGAAATACTATCTACTTTAGTTTTAACTTCTATTTCTCTATCATTAGAATCCTTTTCAGATATCTCATCTGAAACAATATTCTTTTTAGGGTCATAAACATCTTCTTCAGTAACAATAAGATTAGATTTTTTATCAACTATAGGTACAGTTATATAGACAACAATTTTTTCTCCAGTTGGGGTAACAATAATTTTCTTTTTTCTTTGCTCTTTATCAGCAAACTCTCCTGGAGTCATATGTGTAATATCTTGATCATATTCTTTTATTCTCCATCGAGAATTTTCATCTTCTTCTGCATCTTTCTTTTTACTTGTTGCCGTATCATGAATTGTTTGAATAGTTGCTCCACCTATCAATAATGGTAGAGTTTTAATTAAAGTAAATATTTGATTCTTACGAACTTTTTTCTCAAGTTCAGCAATTTCTCTTTGCTCTTCATAATCTTTAAGCTTTTTCTTTTGAGCTTTATTTATTTTCATCGTTCGACGACGATCATTTGCCCCACCCTTTACTCCAATTGTCTCATCCATCTATATCACCATAATAATTTTATCATATTAAAGATTATTTTTTCACTATTTATTAATAAAAAAATAGACTTTTACAAGTCTATTTTAATATTTTTTTAAAGATTGCATTTAATCCTTTATTAATAATTTTATTAGTAGCAGCATTAGTTACTTTTTTACCCAATTTATATTCAATACTATTTTTTCTTGCTTTTTCTTCTTCTTTCTTTTTCTTTTCAGCTTCTCTTTCTTTTTCTTTCTTTTCTTTTTCTGCCTGTTTGGCAGCCTTTTCTGCTTCCTTTGCAGCTTTTTCTGCTGCTTTGGCTTCTTCGATAGCACGTTTTTCAGCTTCTTCTGCCTCATATTTTTCTTTAATCATTTGATCTAACTCTTCATAAGCAGAATCTCTTTCTACCATTTCTTCATATTTACCTATGATTGCAGAAGAATTAATTACTTTATTTCTTGAAATATCATCAAGAACACCCATCATACTTTGAGGTGGTAATATTAATGCTTTATCTACTATATTTGGTTCTCCATTTTCACTTTGGAATGAAACTAAAGCTTCTCCTGTACCTAAGGCAAGAATAGCTTCTGTTGTATTAAATTTAGGATTTGCTCTAAATGAATCAGCAGCAACTTTAACAGTTTTTTGTTCAGCTGGAGTATATGCTCTTAAAGTATGTTGTACTCTATTACCCAATTGAGCAATAATCTCATCCGGAACATCAGTTGGACTTTGAGAAATAAAGTATAATCCAATTCCACGAGATCTAATTAATTTAACTACTTGAGTAATTTGTTTTAATCTATAATTTGGCATTCCATTAAATAACAAATGTGCCTCATCAAAGAAGAATACAATTTTAGGTTTATCTAAATCTCCAACTTCAGGCATATTATTAAATAAGTTAGTTAATAACCATAATAAGAATGAAGCATATAGATCAGGTGATTGAAATAATTTTACAGCATGCAAAATATTAATCATTCCACGTCCATCAGTATCATGAGCGATAAAATCATTTATATCAAGTTCTGGTTGTCCAAAGAACATATTAGCCCCTTGATTTTCTAAAGTTAATAAACATCTTTGAATAACACCTACACTTTGAGTAGTAATATTACCATATTTAGTAATAAAATCATTCTTATTATCTCCAACATATTGAAGTAATAATCTTAAATCTTTTACATCATCTAATTTCCAACCATTATCTTGTGCAATCTTATATACTATTGCAAGAACTCCTTCTTGTGCTTCAGATAGTCCTAACATCATAGATAAAATATCAGGTCCAACAGAATCAAGTGTAGTTCTTATTGGATGTCCAAATTCTCCAAAGATATCCCAAAATCTTACAGGAAATCCTTTGTATTCAAAATTATCTATATTTAGTTTTTTAAGTCTATTATCAATATTTTCATTTGGAGTACCACTACTAGCAGTTCCTCCTAAATCCCCTTTTACATCCGCTAAAAATACAGGAACACCAGCATCGCTAAAAGATTCTGCCATTACTTTTACAGTTGTAGTTTTACCAGAACCACTAGCTCCAGTAATAATACCATGACGATTAGCCATCTTTGGAAGAATATAAAATTCTTCATTTTTTTCATTTTTTCCAATTATTAGTTTATCATTTAAAAACATAATACCCTCCACCTATAAAGAATTATACAAATTTATTATATCAAATAATTATTAAATATAAAAATAAAAAAATACAAGAAAACTTGTATTTTTATTTAATATAATTATTATCCAATTCATCTGATCTAGCCATATCATCAGCATAATTTAGCATATCATTTAATTCTTTATTTGTTTTTACAACATCCTTATAATCAATTACTATTTTAACATCTGGGATTCTTGCTTCATAACAATGAATTAAATAATCTAATTGTTGATCAGTTACTTTATATAATCCTAATTCCTCATCATATTCAAAATCTTGTAAAGAGCTACTTTTAAGATTTCTATTAAATTTCATTCCATCAGGTATACCTTTTTCAATTATATGAGATCTACTACTTACAAAAGTATTACCATTACTATCTATATATTCAGATTTTGGATCCTCTCCAAGAAGAGCAATTATAGCACTTTCATCTAAGTATTTACTACCAAATTGATCAACATATACTAATAAATAATGATTATTCTTATCTTTACTATCTTTATCATTAGCATAAGCACGATGTTGTTCTCTTAATCCAAAACCATAAACATTATCAAAATCATTATAGGCTACATAAGATAAATGTTTTAATAATATTTCAGGCATTTGTTCTTTACGACTATTAGAAAATAATTCAGTAACAGCTTTATTAGGAAAGAACATTTCATTATATTCAGATATACTTCTTTCTTGTTCTTCATGATTATTAGTAATTTCTTCATATTTAGAATCTAATTCTTCTTGAGATATTTCCGGATTAGAAGATTTATTAATATAATCTCTAATATCTAATAAATCATCAAAATATTTTTTTACTTCTGGTAAACTTCTATCTACTTTATCTGAAGAATTATCTAGTACCCATGATACATCATATAAGGCTTCATTTGATGTTCTACTGTTTTCAAAAGATGATCCATATAATAAATAACGATCAAATCTAGCAGAACCATTTATACCATTAGTAATAAGATCATGTCTTTTCTCATCATCTTCAGTAATAGTACTAGAATCAATTTTATCTAAATTATTTAAGTATTCAACAAATGAGTTAAATGATTGTAAATCACCATTTAATACATTAATTGAAAAATCTTTTGCTTCTTCAACTACTCTACTATCTAGATTTGGATTTTTTAAACTCCCTTGTATTGTAGAACCAATAGTATCACCATACTCAGTAAAATCAACATCAAAAATATTAGGTATATCATTAAGACTATATTTATCTATTATTTCATGAGCAATTTCTTTTTTAGTAATTAAATCACTCTTCTTACTTATTTCAATATATTCTCTTCTAGCAGCAGTTAACTTATTAACTGTAGTACTAAATAATTCTTCATCCACACTACTTGGATGAACATGATACAAAGAAGCAAATAATTGTAAATAATTACCATAATTTAAATCCATCATATTAAACATCTCCTAACTATAATAATAACATAATTAATATTTATTTAAAAGCTGCTATTGTAACTCTACTAAGATCAGTAGTTTCCGTTACAGGAGCTCCTGTTTTATAAAATCTATCACGATAATTATGAATTGAAAAAGTAACTTCTTCATCTTCTTTACCTTGATTTTCAACAAAATATTTCGCAGTAAAACTCTTACCTTCACCAGTAACTTTAACTGTTTTATCAAGAATAATAACCATTGGTATACCTTTTATTTCTTCATTAAATGTAAAAGTTAAAGTTATTGTATTTCCATATTTAGCTAAACTATGATTATCAAAATTATCACTTTCTATATGAACTGTTTTTATTACCGGAGGATTATCATTACGATATAGTGAATAACCTGAAAGAACAGCTAAAGCTGATAAAGTAATTGTCATGATAATAGCAACAATTAATACAATTCTACTTTTAGGTTCTTCATCAGGTGTATTATTTGTATCATTATCGAAATCTTGATCATTAAAATCAAAGTCTTTCATACACTACCTCCTAACATAAACATTATATCATAAAAAAATGTTTATGAAATAAAATCTATGATATAATTTTATTGAAAGGTAGGTTTTTATGAGAGATTTAGGAACAGTAGTTAGAGGTATTAGAACTCCAATAATTAAAGAAGGAGATGATTTAGCAACTATCGTAACAAATTCAGTATTAAATGCTGCTAAAAATAATAACTTTGAATTTAATGATAGAGATATAGTTGCTATTACAGAAGCAGTTGTAGGTATTTCAGAAGGAAACTATGTAACAGTAAATACTGTTGCTCAAGATATTAAAAATAAATTTGATAATCCAGAAGAATTAGGTATAGTATTCCCTATTCTATCTAGAAATAGATTCTCAATTATTTTAAAAGCAATTGCTAGAAGTACTAAAAAACTATATGTACAATTATCATTCCCAGCAGATGAAGTAGGAAATGGTATTTTAGATGAAGAAAGATTATATAATAGTAAATTTAATAAAGACTCTATTATTACAGAAGAAGAATATAGAGAAACTTTTGGAGATTGGTTACATCCATTTACTGGTATTAATATGATAGATTTTTATAAAGAATTAATTGAAAAAGAAGGTTGTGAAGCACACTTTGTTTTATCAAATAATCCAATTGACATTTTAAAATATACAAAGAATGTTTTAAGTTGTGATATTCATACTCGTTATCGTACTAAATATTTACTACAAGAATATGGAGCAAAAGTATATGGTTTATTTGAAATAATGGCAGAGCCTATTAAAGATAGTGGTTATAATGAAAAATATGGTATGTTAGGATCTAATAAATCTACTGAAGAAAGAGTTAAATTATTCCCTAGAACTGGACAAACTCTAGTAGAAGAAATTCAAAAAAGATTAAAAGATAAAACTGGTAAAACTATCGAAGTAATGGTATATGGAGATGGAGCATTTAAAGATCCAGTTGGTCAAATTTGGGAACTTGCTGATCCAGTAGTTTCCCCATTCTATACAAAAGGTTTAGAGGGAACACCTAATGAAATAAAATTAAAATATGTTTCTGATAATAAGTTTGCTGATTTAAGTGGAGATGCTTTAAAGGAAGCAATTAAACAAGAAATAAGAAATAAAGATAAAGATTTAAAAGGACAAATGGTTACTCAAGGTACTACTCCTAGAAGATTAACTGATTTAATTGGTTCACTATGTGACTTAACTTCAGGCTCTGGAGATAAAGGTACTCCTGTAGTATTCATTCAAGGATACTTTGATAATTTAGCAAGTGAATAATAAAAAGACACCATCTGGTGTCTTTTTTATGGGGAAATAGTTACACTTTTGGGAATAAAAGTAATCCAGTATCTTTATTAATAAGAACAGTATTACGTGAAATAAGACTAAGTACTCTATTGCTAGGATTACTTTCCTTCCTTTCCATTAGCAAATATTTTGAAGGAGTCTGTGCAAAATAAATCTTCTTTGCCGAATGAAAAGTATACAAACTAGTTGCATTGCTTCTAATCATTTCCATAACCTCACACTCCTAAACTTCTCTTAATAACATTTTATAATGGAAAAATAAAGAAATCAAAAATATTTTTTTAATATAAATTATAAGAATACTTTATATATCTAAAAACCAATAAATAGCATTTATAAATAAAAAAATATCTATTTAAGATATTTTTCTTCTTTTAAATAATCAAGTACTAAAATAGTACTAGTAGTAAAATATGGAGATTTTAATGATATACCATTATAGCAAATATAAGTAACTAATGCTTCATAATCACACCATATTAATAAGTTAATAGAATGATTATTCATTTCACTTACATATTCATCATAATATCTATCTTTATCATCACTAAAACTCTTAATTGTACTTCTTTTTATTATTAATGAATCATAATCATATTCTTTATAATCCTTAAAGAAATTGTCAGAAATATTTAAACTAAAATCAGTAATTTTTAAATATTTCTTTTTAAATTCATCTGGATTAATAGATACATGTAATTCACTATATAATTTTTGATCTTCTAAACTAAATCTACTAGAAGTTAGATATTCTGTATCAGTTAATACCGTTAAAGCAATTAATTCTTTTTCTGTATCAGTAAAACTATACATATCTTTAAATAAATCATAGATTAATAATCCCGTAGATGCATATTCTATTTCAATTAAATCATCTACTTCTCCACTAATTCTATGATGATCAATAGCTCCTATTACATTATCTTTTGGAATATCATTTAATTTATTATGATCAACTAAAATAAAGTATTTATCAGTATAATCATCAATAATTTCATATGACTCATCTAAATATTTTTTAATTAATTCTTCATCTGTAAATTCTTCATCTCTAACAGCAAATACTGCATCAATTCCCATACTTTTCAAAACATGGGTAAGAAGTAGACTAGAATATATAGAATCACAATCTGGTTTATTATGACCTATTATATAAACCTTTTTATCCTTACATTTTTCTAAGATATCTTCTATTACATCTTGTTTTACTTGTTCACGAACTCTTACTAAGATTTTACCAATCTCATTATTACCCTCAAGATTAGGACCTACTCCCCAAAATGATTCTTTAATACTCATTTCTCTAATATCTTGATTACGAGTTTCAATTAGTTTAGCTCTAATATCTTTATTTTGAGAAAACTTATAATATACTCCCTCATACATCTTATTAATTTTATTTATTCTAAAGTTTTTTCTTCTAATATTACTTCTATTTCTTCCAATAGCAGATGCTCTTTTAGGAGTTTTACTCTCTAATATTCTTTTAATAATATCAGGATTATCAAACTTACTAGCTTGATAGTAATGTTCTACAGTAGGATAATATACTCCATCTACTGTAAAACCATGATCAGAATAGTTTGCTAAAAAACCGTACTCCCCAAACTCTTTATAAAACTCTATAGCCATATTACTCTATTTCTCCAGGATATAAATATTTACTATTCTCATCAATCTTAACATTAAAATTAGGAATTTCAATTTTTTTCTTAATAGACACTTGTCCTTCTACAGAAGCAGTATTAAATAAATCAAGTTTCTCTATTAAAACATTATTATTAAAATCACAACCTAATAACCATACATAGTTTTCTTGTTTCATAGTAGAACAATGTCTACCATAATTTCTTTCATGTATAGGTGTAAGTGGCTCATTAACAAACTTAGTAATACCTTTAAATAAATTAATAGCTCTACCTAAATTACAAATCATACCAGTATCAATAGTAAAGTTTTTATCAAAGAATACATCAGATGAATAATCAGCTTCTTGTATTGCTTTAATATAAACTTCTATTAAAGGTACAATATGTTCTATTATATAAACACTTTTTTCTTCTTTACCAATTTCATGATAATACTTAGAGTATTCTTTTAATATATTAACTACTTCATAGCAATCATCAAAACTACTATCTCTAACTAAATCTTTTAATGTTAAATCTCTTCTCTTTTTAAAATTATATAAAGCATTTAAAAAGAATCTTTCAGTAACAATATAACCAGATTTAGTACGTATTTCAGTCTCAGGATATATTTGAATACTAAAATTACCTTCAGGAGTAAGTTTAGGATCTATTGAATAATAAATACCATCTTTATTTTTAAATAAGTATACTTCTACTTCTTTAATAGGTTCAATCTTATTATCATCTAAATAATGAATTAATTCATTTTCATTTTTAACCATAAAATCTAAATTATATTCATTAAATTTAATACCATCTGTTGTAAAAGATAAAGAATGATTATATGGATCATCTATATATGTTTCTTCAAACTTAATATTTTCATCCTTTGAAATATATAAATAATTAGCAGTAGCAATTACATATTTACCATTATAAAAAGTTTCTATAACTTTAGCATTCTCAACTAATGGATTAAATCTTAATTCACAGCACATCTTACGAGAACCAGAACCAAATTTATCATAATATAATTTATAAATAGATAAAAAGTTTGCTATATCTTTACAATACTCATCTAATGAATTGTTTTTACCCTGTTCTTCCCAAACTCTACCATATTGACTAATAGATAAACGCACTCCACCTAAAGCACATATTAAACCTTCTTTACAAATACGCTTATGCATATCATTAAGTACTTTATTATGTCTAGAAAAGCCCACAGTAGAAATACGAGTTCTAGTACCCAATTCACGATAACATAAAGATATAAATTGATCTAAATAAGGATACGCTGCTATATCATTATTTAAATATGGAAATACAACACCTATACGATGTTCTCTTCTATCCCATGCAAGTAAAACATCATCATTAGTATAATTACGAGAAGTATATTTTAACGCACAAATAATATTTCTAAGAGATTGCAATGACCAATACTCACTCTTACAAACAGAAAATTTACTACAAAAACTACAATTATTAAAACACCCAACTTGTGGTTGTAAATGTCTCATCTTAGATACAAAGTTTTCAGGTAATTCCATAAACTCTGTATATAATTTATTTCTTATTTCATAATCTTCTTGAGATACTTCTTTCTCATCACTTAATAAAAAATCCATATATATCTATTCCCCTATTTTATTACTTGTTAAAAGATCTACAAATTTATGAGTAGCTGTAGTTAAGAAATCTTCAATATAAACACAACATACATCAACTGCAGGTAATTGATCATCAAAAGTAATTACCTCAAAATTATTCTTATCAGTTTGGGTATCTATAACATTCTTAACAAAGTAACCAATACCTACTCCTTCACGTACCATTTCAATCATTATTTCAGTTGTCCATGATTCTAAGATAGGTACAAGTTTAGTATTTTGACTCTCCATATATTCATCTAATTTTAAACGAATAGAAGAAGTAGCAGAAGGTAAAATTAATGGATAATTTTTTAAATCCTCTACTTTGTTTATTTGTACATCTTTCATTATATTCTTATTATATGCAAAGCAGTTTTGTAGTTTAGAAAGAGTAACTTTTTTAACATCTTTCTTACTATTAATAGGTAATGTATCAACTATAATATCAAGTTTTCTAGTCTCTAACATTTCCACCATATCAGATGTAGATTTACAAATTATTTCAAATCTAATTCCAGGATATATTTTTCTAAAATCAGCAATATAATTAGAAAGATAAAATACACCAATATGTGAAGGTGTTCCTATTCTAATACATCCTATATTAAGATTATTAAGATTCTTAATATGTTCTTCAGCATCATTTAAAATATTAAATGCTGTAGAAATATAAGAATATAACTCTTTAGCCTCTAATGTAGGCTCAATACCCTTACTATTACGATAGAATAAAGTATAACCTAATTGATTCTCTAATTCCTTTAAACTATAACTAATAGCAGGTTGAGAAACGTATAATCTAGCAGCAGTTTTAGATATACTTTTCTCTTCAAATAGATATAAAAATATCTTGTATAAATTATAATCCGTATTCATACTAATCCCCTCGCGTCATATTATATGGTATTTTTATAGAAAAGTCAAACGTTATAATGATATTTTATAAATAAAAAAGTGTAGACTATGAGCCTACACTTGTATACCTTTTCATACCCCAATAAAAGATAATAATACATGGAATTAAATATAATATTACTAATAATGGAGAAAATGCATATAATAAATTATCTTTCTTACCTATAAAGTATAATAATGGATAATAATTAACAAAAGCATATGGAATAATAAAAGTAAAGAAATATACAAATCCTTTTTTAAATACTCCTATTGGATACTGAGCCATATGTTTACCACCATCAGTAAAAACATTTCTTACTTCTAAACCTTGTACAGTAAAAAAGCAATATGCTGCTGCCATCAGAAATATTCCAAAGAATATTACACAAGCAGAAAATAACATAAGAAGTAATGTAATTACTTTTAATATATTCCACTCAATATTTAGATTTATAACAGCTACAATCAATACAATAATAGCTTGTATTAATCTACATGATTTAACAAAATCACTATCACTACATAATACTTGTAGAATTATATTTTTAGGTCTTAAAAGAAGTCTATCAAAATCTCCTCTTATAATTAAATGTTCAAAATGATCTACTCCTCTAGCAAAAACTTCATTAAAAGAGAAACCAAATTGAATAATACTAAAACATAATAATACTTCATATAATGTAAAACCTTTAATATGATCAAATTTTGTAAATAAAGCCAGTATTATAAAATAATAAGTAAAAAATACTAATATTTGGGATAGAAAAGATAGAATGAAATTCACTCGATATTCAAGTTCTCCTTTTAAATGCATAGCGAGTGATTCAAAATATATTTTCATCTATCCTCCTTGAACAACCACTCTTTTGATATTTTTTTTCATTAAGAAATTACCTAACAAGATAAATATAATAATCCAAATTAATTGGATACACATACCGAAAACTCCATCATGTAAGGAAATATTTCCAACGTAAAGTCTAAAAGGTAAATCACTTATGTACTGGAAGGGTAAAAAAGAAGATATTACTTGTAAAAACTTAGGAAAGAAAGGGATTGGTACTACTATTCCTGAAAGAATATCTGCTAAAGTAATTATTAGGTTTACAATACCTTTTTCATTCATAGTAAGTAAAGTAATTATTGGATAAAATACTGCTAATGCTGTTACTAGCAAAGATCCTAAAGATAATGAAAGAAGAAAAGATAAAAAATGAAGTAATGAAGCAGGTCCTCCAAAATGGAAGGGATAAGGAAGAAAAACTGTTACAATTACAAGTGGAATAAATCTTAATGTAACACTAGCAAGTCTTTCCCCTATTATTTTGAAATACCACATAAAGTATATATTTTTAGGTCTTGCTAATTCGTAGGATATTCCACCTTCTCTAATTAGTTTAAATAATTCTTGATCTCTACTAAACTGGTTAACTAAAGCAAGCAATGCTTGATTTAGCCATAAATATGTCACTACTTGAGGAAGTTCCATTGGAAGATTATTCCCACCAGATTCGTAAAACGCCACATACACCATAATATAAACAAATCCAAAAAAGAATTGTGTTGCTATACCAGCCCATGCTGCCATACGATATTGAAGACTACTAATGAACTTTAATTTAAAATATGTTATATAAGCTCTCAAATCTTATAATCCTCATATAACTTTACGATAATACTATCGATATCTTCATGATCAATCTCAATATCATTTATTGTTATCTTTTTTGATATATTATTTAATAATTCTGAAATACTCATATATCGAGTATCAATTACTAAATCATATCCTTCTTTTGTCTTTGTCTTTTCCTTTATCCCTTTATTTCTAATAGAAAGTTTATCATTTGTTTTAATAGAAACATATTTTTCTGTTTCATATTTATTCTGAAGTTTTTTAAGACTTCCATCATATAAAACATGACCCTTTCCTATTAGAATTATTCTTTTAGCGAGTGATGTAATATCAGCCATATCATGACTTGTTAAAATCACGGTTGTCTTCTTTTCTTTATTAAGTTTCTTAATAAAGTCCCTTACTACTTGCTTAGATACTGCATCTAATCCAATTGTTGGTTCATCTAAGAATAGAATCTTTGGATTATGTAGTAAACTAGCCGCAATCTCACAGCGCATTCTTTGACCGAGACTTAATTGTCTAACGGGAATGTTTATGATATCTTGAAGATTTAAACGATTAACTAAATCTTCTTTTGTAGTTTGATATTCTTCTTCTGGTATTTCATAAATATCTTTAAGCAAATCAAAAGTATCTTCTGCAGGAATATCCCACCATAATTGACTTCTTTGTCCGAAGACAACACCTATTTTTTTGACATACTTTACTCGATCTTTCCAAGGTGTCATATTGTCGATTAAACACTCTCCAGAATCTGGTACTAGGATACCACTAAGTATTTTAATAGTAGTACTTTTACCAGCACCGTTAGGTCCAATATAACCAACAATTTCTCCCTCTTCAATAGAAAAAGATATATCCTCTACAGCTTTCACGTCAATAAAATCTCTTTTGAAAAAAGACTTAATTGATTCCCCGAGCCCACTTTTCTTTTTAGAGACTCTGAAAGTTTTCGATATCTGCCTAACCTCGATGAATGACATTTTTTTATTTCACACTCCTCTCCAACGCAAAAAAGCCACATGTCCAAATACACGGGGTATAAGTCATCCAGCTCTTTTGCAAAAACGTCAAAAACACTATACAACAAAAAAATAAAAAAGTAAAGATAATTCTTTACTTTTTTTATCTAGTATTTACTCTTTCCTCTTCAGCCTCTGCCTCTTTATTTTGAGCAACATAGTCTTCCATCATATCTGTAACTTCATTACCATAAGTTCCCTTCTTAGGAGCTCTTTGCATTGAATTAGATACATTTGCAGCTAAAGCAGCAGCAGAAGCAGCACAGATAAGTGTAGTAGCCATATCACTAGGAAGTGCAGTAAATGAAGATATATGAGCAGCCTCCAATCCTGATAATCCATCAGCTAGATTAGTAACATCTACCATAGCTTGATTCATATCAGCAATTGCTGTAGGATGAGCAAGCATATATTCCATAGATTGTTCAACTGCAGTTAAATCAAACTGTGGATGAGTAGCAGCATATGGTCTCAAGATAGTCAAGCTACTATCGACAACTTCATGTAATGTAGTTTGAGCATTATTACTTATTTCAGCCATTCTTTGTAGAGCATCAGCTTGAGTAATAAGGCCTTGAGCATAATCAGATGTAACAGCATTTATTTGATTAGTTACATCAATATTAAATTGATTGTATGCAGCATGTCCTGCATCATCAGCAGCACGATATGCATCATTAAATGTCCAGTTAGTTAAATCTAAGTGGGCTCTTTCACGAGTATTAGCACTAGTCAAAATATCTTGTTGAGCTTGAGCTTCCATTCCCTGTTGGAAAGTCTCTCTCTTACCAGCAATCTCTTGACCAGTTTGACGTACCTGAGCCATAGTAGCATCATTTTGTGCATTAACTGCATCAATTTCAGCTTGTCTATCAGCAACTTCTATTTGATGAACACGAATAGCATTAATAGCACTAATAGCAGCAGAAGTAACAGCTACTGTAGTAAATAAATCTCTAATAAATGGATCATCACGATAATCAAATTGTTCAGCCATTGGAGAATAATACTTACTTCCAACACTTCTCTTACCTGCTAAACTACCTCTAATCTCAGTATTTTCATAATAACAAGTCTCAAGACCCATAAAGTTTTGAACTATAGCCTCATCATCTTCTTCAGCTAAAGCAACATTAAGTCTACGTCCAAGCATACCCAATTGATGTTGTAAATCATTATCAAAATCATTAGTCTTAGCAAATCTCATACCAACATAACTTAATCTAGTAGAAACAGCTTTAAAATCTTCTTCTAATCCATGTACTCCACTAGATAGTAAATTATCAGCTAATTTTCTATTTTCAATAATAGCTCTTACATGAACAGCAGCCTGTGACATTAATACTTGTCTTTGATTCTCTAAACTACCTTTATCTTTACCACTCTTTTTCATTCTCTCCTCAAGAGCTTTTATTTGTCCTAAAAGAGTAAATAAAGTAGTATAATCAACTCTAATCTGATCATTTAATTTAGAAACTTTTGCTAATCCAAATTGTCTTAATCTATCTAAAATCAATGGATTAATTTGATTATTCATATCAGTCTTTAATTGACTACCTTTATATTCTTCAAATAATACTTCTAATTCTATATCAGATAAACTAGCAAGTCTCTCTTCTATTGTCTTCATTGCTTTTTGGGCTCTATCAGTTGTCATTAATATTCCAGCCAACTTACGGAAAACACTAATTCCTGCTTTTAATATTGCTGGTATAACATGAACAATATTATAAGCATAATTACCACTCTTCAATTCTTCTCTGAATCCACGAGCTATTCTTAAATTACTTGCTCTATAATGGTCACAATCCCTAGCACGAATATCTAAACCTCTAGTTAATTTATCTAATATTTCTTCTACATGAGGTCTAGGAACTTCTTTAGTAATTTCTTTAACTCTAACATCAATATATTTAACTTCTTGTCTAGGATTCTTATTCATCTTAGCAATACTATTAATAATTTGATCAGTATCCCTACTAATCTTATGACAAGGTTTTCCTTGAATCATAGTAGGAGCAGCTAAAGTCTTAATACCAAATTTATCTAATACTTCATCAGGAGCATAAACTTGATTATTATCATTTAAATCTCTAAATAAAGTAATCACTTCAACTTCTTTTTTTGGAGGAGTAGTTTCAACCACCGGTGGATCTGTATCTACTACTGGAGGAGCTGTATCTACTACTGGAGGATCTGTATCTACTACTGGTGGATTAGTATCCATTGTTTTATCTATAGTAGTTTCTCTAAATTCAACTTGATATGGAGAATAATCATTATTTTGATTTGCAACTATTCTCTCAACATCCATTGAATCAATTTCATAACCAAGAATTCCTTCTAATCTAACAGGTTCACCTAACTCTTCGCAATTAAATCTATCAAATACAGGATCATAAGCATAATATCTATTTGATTCAGTATCACGATAAATAATAATTCCTTCTATCAATCCTCTTCTTTCTTCATCTGTTTCTTCTTCTACTACTGGAGGAACAATTTCTTCTTGTTCAGCATTATTTAATGCTTCATCTAAAGCATCACTAATATCTTCTTTTGTAATAGGTTCTACTGATTGAACATTTTCTGTTACAGCATCTTCCTTACCTAAAGATTCATCTATTGCAGAACTAATATCTTCTCTTGTAATAGGTTCTTCTTCTACTGGTTGGACATCTT
>CAMYVT010000021.1 GCA_947302515.1 uncultured Caryophanales bacterium | reverse complement strand
CATTTATATGCGAATGAAAATAGTGGATATTTGTTTTATAATTTAAGAGGAGTAGACCAAATAAATGGAATAGATAATTTGGATACATCTAGAGTGGCAAACATGCAATATATGTTCTATCAAACAGGATATAGTAGTACTTCTTTTGCATTGAATTTAGGGGATAACTTTGATACGAGTAATGTTACAAATATGCAAGGAATGTTTTATAGTACTGGTTATATGAGTACATCATTTACTTTGAATTTGGGAAACAATTTTGATACAAGCAAAGTAACTAGTTTTTACTATATGTTTTATCAAATGGGGTTTAGGAGTCAAATTCTTACTTTAGATTTAGGTAGCAAATTTGATACAAGCATTGCCATAAATATGGGGTACATGTTTTCGCGAGTTGGCCGTAATAGTACAGTCTTTACTTTGAATTTAGGAAATAAATTTGATACAAGTAATGTAACAAATATGACGCGTATGTTTGATGCTGCTGGTTATTATAGCCCAGTTTTCACTCTAGATTTGGGAGATAAATTTGATACCAGCAATGTCACAAGTATGTATGGAATGTTTGCCCTTACTGGTAATGATGCCACAGCATTCAGCTTAGATTTGGGAGATAAATTTGATACCAGTAATGTAACAACTATGCATAGTATGTTTTATCATACTGGTTATAGAAACCAATCTTTCACCTTAGATTTAGGAGATAAATTTGATACAAGCAATGTAACAGCAATGAACGAGATGTTTTCATATACTGGCTATAACAGTACGGTCTTTACCCTGGATTTGGGGGATAAATTTGATACAAGTAATGTAACAGATATGGATTCAATGTTTTCTTATACAGGCTATAAAAGTACAGTCTTCACATTAGATTTGGGAGATAAATTTGATACCAGTAATGTAACAAAGATGAGCAGTATGTTTTCATCAACAGGTTATAGCAGCTCAGTCTTTACCTTGGATTTGGGTTCTAAATTCGATACCAGCAATGTAACAAATATGAAAAGCATGTTTTCAGCAACGGGTTATAGTAGTACTGTGTTTGTCTTGAATTTAGGGGCTTTCTTTGATACTAGCAACGTAACTGATATGCAAAGAATGTTTTACAATATTAAATTACAAACTTTAGATTTGGGCGATAACTTTGATACAAGTAGTGTTACAAATATGTCAGAAATGTTTCGTGCTACTAAAATACAAACATTAAATTTAGGCGATAAATTTGATACCAGTAACGTTACTAATATGTATTCAATGTTTCATTCAATTGGGCAAGCAAGTTCATCATTAACATTGGATTTGGGTGATAAATTTGATACAAGCAGTGTAACAAACATGAATAGTATGTTTGCATATTATAATTCTTTTTCTTCGCTAACATTAAATTTGGGTGATAAATTTGATACGAGTAATGTGTTGAATATGGAATCAATGTTTGATGGTTTTGGTTATAATTCGACAGACATAACAATTAATTTTGGCAATAAATTTGATACAAGTAATGTAACAAATATGAGAAAAATGTTTTATACTACTGGGCGTAATAGTTCAGGAATATTTACTTTGAATTTGGGCTCTAGTTTCGATACTAGTAGTGTTATTAATATGGAATCAATGTTTTATCAAACTGGTGATTTGAACCCTAATTTTACGTTAATTCTTGGTGATAAATTTGATACAAGCAGTGTAACAAACATGAATAGTATGTTTAACGGTATGGGTTACAGTAATCCATTATTTACCTTGGATTTAGGTAATAAATTTGATACTAGCAACGTAACAAATATGGATAGTATGTTTAATGGTGTAGGTAATGCTAATAATAATTTTGAAATTGATTTATCAACATTTAATTTCAGTAATGTTACGTCATACAATAATATTTTTGGTAATTGGAAAACAACACAAAAAATATATGTAAAAGATGCTAATGATCAGAATTGGGTTATTAATAATAGTGGTAATAGTAATTTAACTACAAGTAATGTTTTGATTAAGACATAAAAAAAGAACCTTATGGTTCTTTTTATATTCCTAAAAGTAATCCTGCTATTTGGAAATAGATTAATAGTGAACAAGCATCTACTATTGTTGTGATAAATGGAGATGCCATTACTGCAGGGTCAAATCCTAGTTTTTTTGCTAGGATTGGTAGGGAACATCCTACACATTTAGCAAATATTATTGTTACTAGTAGTGTTGAACATACTACTGATGCTATTGGGAATGTTACTTTATCTAATAACATTAGTTTTATAAAATTAGCTATTACTAAAGTTACTCCACATAAAAGTGCTACTCTTATTTCTTTCCATATTACTTTAAAAGTATCTTTAAATTCTATTTCATCTAGAGATAATCCACGAATTACTGAGACACTTGCTTGTGAACCGGCATTTCCTCCTGAGTCCATTAGCATTGGAATAAATGATGTTAATACTACATATGTTGCTAAAGCACTTTCAAAGTGGGTTATTATTCCTCCTGTGAATGTTGCTGATACCATTAATAATAATAGCCATGGTATTCTTTTACCCCATGTTTCAAATACTCCTGTTTTCATATATGACTTATCTGTTGGAACGATAGCTGCCATTTTTTCAATATCTTCTGTTGCTTCTTGTTCCATGATATCAATAACATCATCTACTGTGATAATACCAACTAATCTATTTTCTGAATCTACTACTGGTAATGTAGAATAGTCATAATCTTGAAATATATTAGCTACTTCTTCTTGATCCATTAGAGTAGTTAATACATGTTCTGATTCTTCCATTACATCATCTATTAATGTTTTTGGATCATTTATTAATAATTCTTTTACATTAACATAACCTAATAGTTTTCTTTTATTGTCTGTAATAAAACATGAATCATATGAAACAAAATCATCTTTTTGTTTTCTAATTCTTTCAATTGATTGTTCTATTGTTAAACCCTTTTTAAGATGGATATATTCCATAGCCATTAGGGAACCTGCAGAATCATCTGGATACTTTAATAATTTATTTATTTCAGCTCTTGTATCTTTATCTACATTTGATAATAATCTTGATACCATAACTGCAGGCATTTCTTCAAATAAATCTGCAGCATCATCTGTAAACATATCTTCAATTATTTCTTTTGCTTCATTTTTTGTTAATGATGTAATTAAGCTTCTTTGTACTTCATCATCCATATTAACAAAAACATCACTAGCAATATCTTTTGGTAATAATCTGAATACTTGTATCAATTGATTTTCTGGTAAGTCTTCAATTAAGGAGGCAATATCATACTCATTCATTTCTGATAATTTCTTTTTTACTTCGCTTCTTTTCTTTTCTTCAATTAATTCTTGTAATTCTTCAAAATCCATAAATATCACTTCCTTTTTTTATTCGCACATATTTTATACCACAATATTTAAAAAAAATAAATATTTATTTTTTTAATTTGACATTTAAGTATATTGTGATTTTTATATTTTTTTATTATAATTGATATAGTAGATTAAAGAGGTGTATTATGAAGAAGATATTAATTATATTTGTTTTATTTGTTTCTATATTTATTATTACTGGTTGTGGTGTGAAGAAAGGTGATACTGAATTTGGTAAATTATCTTTTAATAAACCTGAAAATGTAACTAGTGAAAATACTGATAATGGGACTTTAGGTGATGAAGAAAAATGGAATTCAATTGATTATACACTTGATGGTATGGTTATTACTCTAAAGCAATATGAAAAAGTTAAGATGAAATTCTTTACATTTGATGGTTATAAAGATATTACTATTAATGGTACTAGTTACAAGTATAAAGAAGAAAAATCTGAGGGTGGATTTATCCATAGAACTTATTGTACTCAAGTTGGTGATGATCTTTATTATGTTTTTGCTACTTACACTGATAATAAAACTAATAAAGAAATACTTGATACTATGGTTAAAAGTTTTGTTTTTGAAAAATAATAAGAAAGACTTGTCTTTCTTATTTTTTTTATGTATACTTATTTCGTAAATAAATTTATATATTACCTTATCAAGAGTGATTGAGAGAACAGGCTCTGTGAAATCCAGCAACCCATTTAAGTTGGGTGCTAAATCCTGCGGTTATAACCGAAAGATGAGTTTTAATAGACATTCTATAGGTTATAGAATGTCTTTTCTTTTTAAGGTAATTAAAAGGAGGTTATTATGAAAAAATTATTTACAAGTGAAATGGTATGTGAAGGGCATCCTGATAAATTATGTGATTTGATATCTGATTCTATTCTTGATGAATACTTAAAGCATGATTGTAATTCTAGAGTTGCAGTTGAAACTGCTGTTAGTAGTAAAAGAGTATTTGTTTTTGGTGAAGTTACTAGTAGTTATTCTTGTGATATTGAAAAAATTGTTAGAGATGTAATATGTAGGGTCGGATATGATTCTGATGAGTTGGGATTTAATGGGCATACTATTCCTATATTGGTTGACATTCATGAACAGTCTATTGATATATCTAGAGGTGTTAATAAAGAGGATACTGGAGCAGGAGATCAAGGTATTATGTTTGGTTATGCTTGTAGTGAAACAGATGAATATTTACCTCTTAGTTATGTTCTCGCTAGTAAGCTTGCTAAAAGAAGTAAAGAAGTACGTGAAAAGGGTATTATTCCATATTTAAGACCTGATGGTAAAATGCAAGTTACTGTTGAATATGAAAATAATAAACCTGTAAGAGTAGATACTATAGTTATTTCTTTACAACATGATGATATTTCTCATGAAATATTAGAAAATGATATTAAGAAAAATATAATAGAAGAGGTTATTGATAAAGAATTATTAGTTAATACTAAATATTTAATTAATCCTACTGGTAGATTTGTAATAGGGGGGCCTGTTGGAGATGCGGGACTTACTGGTAGAAAAATAATTGTTGATACTTATGGGGGTTATTCTATTCATGGTGGTGGTGCTTTTAGTGGCAAAGATTATACTAAAGTAGATAGAAGTGCTGCTTATTATGCTAGATATGTTTGTAAGAATTTAGTTGCTAGTGGAGTTTGTTCTGAATGTATGTTAGAAGTAGGATATGCTATAGGTGTTGCTGAACCTATAAATATATCTATTAATACTTTTGGCACTAATAAATATAATGATGATATAATACTTGAATTAATTGATGAATTATTTGATTTTAGGCCTAAATCTATTATAGATACTTTTGATTTAAAGCATTTTAAATATTCTGAGATAACTAATTATGGACATTTTGGTAGAAATACTAGTTCTTTTGAACAATTAGATATGGTAGAAAAAATAAAAAATTATCTTAAAAAACGAGTCTTTTAAAGGCTCTTTTTTTGACTTTTTCCTTATTTTATGGTATAATGTGCATACCAATGGGGGTTGGGTATTATGAAAAAAGGGGTTCTTTTAAAGACACTTTATTTGAGTGTTATATTTGGTTGTTTATTTACATGTTTTTTTGGTTATGTTATTAGTACTAATACAGTTTATGCGGTAAACAAATTTGATAATATTAAGTTTCAAAATATTCAACAAGAGGAAGTAATTAATAATACTGTTGAACAAAAACAAATTGAATTAGTTAATTATTCTTATAATAATGATTATATTTCTGGTAATAGTATTAGAGTAGCATCTATTTATAATCATTTAATGGATGATGATGGTAGTTACTTTTATTTAGATCATAATTTAAACGGTAATTATGATGGTAAGGGTGTTCCTTTTATAGATTTTAGAAATGATTTTACTGGTAGAAAAACTATTGTTTATGCTCATAGTAATATGAGTGGTACTGCTCCATTTAATGGATTACAAAATTATCATAATAATCCATCATATTATCAAAATAATAGATATATTACAGTTAACTATAATGGTAATACATATACTTATGAAATATTCTCAGTATATGTTTCAACAGCAACTGATGAATATAGTGATGGATTAGAATATTATTATAGAATGAATTATAGTGATAGTGAATGGAATAATGTAATTCAAAATTACAAAAATCATTCAGAATATGAAACTGGTGTTTCTGTAGATGGTAATGATAAAATCATAATATTACAAACATGTTCAATGGATTTGAATTATTATGAAAAATATTATCGTTATAATTTACTTGTTATGGGTAAATTAATTTAGAAGTAGATTTCTACTTCTTTTTTGTGGTATATTATTTATGGATACTGAGGTGATAAGTATGCGTAAATTATTTATAATAGTATTTGTATTTATATCTTTATTTATTGTTACTGGTTGTGTTCAAAAAACTGGTGAGAATGAACCTAAAAGACCTGTTGCAGCTGAAGGTATAGAGTGTTCTGCAAATGAATTAGAGTTTTATTTGCCAGCAGAGTTTTCTAAAAGTCCATATAATGGAATGTTAGGAGTATATGAATTTTATACTGGTGAATTAAAAGATGATGATGTTACTGGAATAGATATAATGATATTAGTTAAAGAAATTGATAAGGATTTTAAATTAGATGAATTTATTAATAAAGATTCTATGAGTGTTAAAGATAATGTTGAAATAAAAAAGACTTATATTAATGATTATGAATGGTATAAGGGTAAAAAGATGAATCAATATTATTACACTGCTTCTTTTAGAAATAATGTTTATGATATTTTAATTAAGAATAATGAAGAATCTAATGATTTATATAAAGAAGCAATTAAGATGTTTGAAAAGACTTTGTTTTTTGAACATTTAGAAACTAAGTAGAAAGGGGAGTTTCTTTTGAAGAAATATTTATTATTATTTCTTTGTATAATATTACTTACTGGTTGTAGTAAAATTTATTCTATTGATAAAAAAGATATTCGTTTTGATGAGAATGTTGACTTTAGACATATTCATTATCGTATTTCTGATACTTTTGATTATGGTAGTGATGATAATTATAAATTATATCAGTTATATAATAAAAAGAATAAAGTAATATATAGTATTACTATTAATAAAAAGAATGGTTCTATGGAAGATGATATTCAATCTATTGAAAGAAAGTATGATATATCTAGAAATAGATTAAAAAGTAATAGAATAAAATGGGAAGTATTAAAGTACAAAGAAGATAAAAAAATGAATCATATATATTATGCTTCATATAATGATAAAGAATACTATAGAATAGATTTTTATAATGCTAATATTGGTAGTGCTTTTGAAAAACAGTTTATTAAGTATGTAAAGATTGATAGAGAAAAGTAGGAGTTAATATGATTATTAAGAGAAATCCGAGAAGAAAAAATCGGAAGATTAAGTTTAGTGAAGATAAATATGTTGAAAAACAATATTTGGTTAATGGTAAAGCTGTTATTCCAGTACAACTTGATAGTGTTTCTGATTTATATATGGAACATGATTATAAACAGGTAGAATTATCTGATTCTGTTTGTGCTTATATTGAAGAGATTGCTTATATGATACCTATTAATACTGATATTATTTTAGAAATACATTGTCCTAGAGTTGATGATGAAACTAAAGAAAAGATGGTTAGATCTATTCGTAATAATTATGGTATGGAAATTGATGATGTTGATTATGAAATATTATTAGAAAATAGAAGAAGTATTATTATGCTAATTATAGGATTATTAGTATTAGTAATTAATATTATTATTGATAGATATTTTGAGGGTTGGTATATTATTTCTAATTTTTTATGTGTAGTTTGGTGGGTTGCTTTATGGGATATGATAGAGATACAAACTATGGATAAAGTCGAGAATAAAGATAAGAGACTTAATTATCAACAATTATATGATGCACAAATTACTTTTGTGTTTAATGAGGATTGATTATGGAATTTGGATTTAGTATTTTAATGTTTATTTTTGGAATATGTATTCTTTTATATGGAGTATATATTTATTACAGTAAAGAACCATTTTTACCTTATAAAGTAGAAATATCTATGAAAAAGACTGTTGCTTATCGTAAATATTTAGCTAAAATGGTAATGATTATGTCTTTAAATCCTATAATTACAGGTATAGTTGCTTTTACTGGTAATGTTATTATTACAATGATTGTATTTGTGGGATTATTTATATTATTAATATTATTAGGTAATAAATTGTTTACTGAAGAATAATGACTATGTCATTATTTTTTTATGATATAATTGTTAATAGGTGATAAGAATGAAAAATATTATTATTGTAATTACCATTATCATTTTATTATTAATTGGAGTTGTATGTTTTTATTTATTGAGAGATTATGAAGTAACTTCTTTTAAAAGTATGCATTATTCATCTAGTTCATGGGGTTCTATTTATGATACTGTTCGGTATGATATTGTTTGTGATAAGAAGTGTAGTGCAACAGTAAAACCTGCAGGTATGGCAGATGAAGATGCTAAGACTTTTGATTTGGATAAGAGAACTGTAAATAAAATTGTTAAAATATTTGATAAGTATCATGTTAATAGATGGGATGGCTTTGATAAGAATGATCCTAATGTTTTAGATGGTACATCATTTATGTTTAATCTTAAACTTGATGATAATAAGACTATTAGTGCTTCTGGATATATGAAATTTCCTAATAATTATCATGAAGTTATTAATGAGTTAAGTGATATTTTGGAAAAAGATTATGATAGGAGTAATTATAAATGGAAAGATTAGAAACAGAACATTTAGTACTTAGAAAAGCAGAGGAAAAAGATTTAAATGATATTTATAATAATATTTGGTCTGATGAAAGTTTAAATGAAATGATGTTTTGGGATACTACTAAGACACTTGAAGAAGCAAAAGAACGGTTAGATAGAACAATACAATATCATCAAAATAATCCTGTTTTCTTTGTGTGTTTGAAAGATACTGATGAAGTTATTGGATTTGGTGGAGTAAGATTAATTGGATTAGATATGTATGAAGATAGTGGTATTTGTATTACTAAAAAATATCAGGGAAAAGGTTATGGTAAAGAGTTACTTAAAGCTTTAATAGATTTTGCTTTTTATGATTTGGGTGCAAAGACATTTGTTTATAGTTGTTTTATTGAAAATGATATTAGTAGAAATCTATGTTTAGCTTTTAATTTTAAATATCGTAGTAGATCTAAACAAATAAGAGAAAGAGATGGAAAAGAGATTACTTTAGATTTTTATAATCTAAGTAAGAATGATTATGAGGAGTTTAAAAAGATGGAAGATTTAAAAATAGAAATAGAACCTCTATTTGATGAATATGTAGATTTTGATACATTTAGTAAATCTGATTTTAGAGTAGTATATATTAAGAGTTGTGAAGCTGTAGAAAAGAGTAAAAAATTACTTAAATTTGTACTTGATGATGGTACTGGAAATGATCGTATAATATTAAGTGGAATACATGATTATTATGAACCAGAAGATTTAATTGGTAAAAAAGTAGTTGCTATACTTAATTTACCTCCTAGAAGTATGATGGGTATTGATTCTTGTGGTATGTTAATGTCTGCTGTTCATATAGAAAATGGAGAAGAAAAATTAAATTTAATGATTGTTGATGATAAAATTCCTGCTGGATCAAAATTATACTAGAGTGGCATTAAGCCCTCTTTTTTGTTATAATGAAAATGTAGAGGAGGAAAAAATGACTGAACTAAAAGAAGTTGTTGATACTTGTGGAATAGGTTTTAAAAGAAGATTAAAAAGAGAAAATGAAAGAAGGATACTTGATATTAAATATTTAATGTCAGAATTATCTGTTGAGCATCATATTGTTTCAAGATATGCCTATCTTTTAAATAATAATGAATATTATAGTAAAAAGAAAGAATTAACTCCCGAAGAAGAAAAAGAGTTCTATGAAGGACAAGTAGAAATGCTTTTACTGGAGAATGATTTAAATGTACAAATATATAATGCTCTTAGAGAAGAAATATTACAATGTGAAAAAGAATGTAAAGATTATTATAAAACTATTAATGTAGATTTTCGTGAACAATTACATACTATTGATGTTCCTGAGATATATGTATATCAAGGTGTATCTAAAAGTGATAATAAACTTAAACTTAGTAGACATATAATGTTAGGAGATGTTGAAGAATCATATTATGATACTCCTAATATTGTTATTTATCCAATTTATGATAAAAGATCTAATAGAGCTACTAGACATTTTTATAATGATGTTAGTTTTAAATATTTAGAGCAATTAAGTCAGGATTTAGATTTTAATCCTAAAGTGAAAAAGTTGGGTAGAGTAAATATAACTGGTGGTAAATAAAGGAGATATAATATGAGGTTTGTTCGTGTGATGGATGGTGTTAAATCTAATGCTGGTGGATTTGAATATAAAATTGATGAAATAAATGAAACTGATAATTGGCATCCTGAAGTAGATAATCCTAAAGAGATGGGTGGTTTTAATTTTTGTGAAGAATCTAAATTACTTCGTTGGCTACATAGAGGAAATACATTATATGATGTTATTATTCCTGAAGGAGCGGAAGTGGTTGAAATTAATCATATAAATTGTCCTAATGGATTATTTCGTTCTAATAAGATTATTGTTACTAATCCTAGAAAAGTTGATGAAAATATGGTTAAAAAACTATATGAAATATCAGATTTACCAGAAAAAACATATTATCAATGTTTTGTAACATTATTATTTCGTGGTTATAAAAATATTGTTAAATATATGATTAAAGATATGATTAATAAAGATAATGTTGATAGAGCAATAACTGAATTTGAAAGATATATTTCGTCAGATGATACTGGTGATATTAAAAGATTTCAATATGATGAGTTATGGGATGATGCTAAAGAAATATATGATTGTTTAATTAAAATAAAGGAGAATTAATTGTATGAATAAAGATTATCTTGGAAAAATATTAGATATTAAGATTGATAGACCTTTTGGTTCTAAACACCCTAAACATGGATTTATTTATCCTGTAAATTATGGATATATTCCTGGAACTGTTAGTGGTGATGGTGAAGAACTTGATTGTTATTTATTGGGTGTATTTAAACCAGTAGAAGAGTTTACTGGTAAATGTATTGCTATTATTCATAGAACTGATGATGACGATGATAAATTAGTTATTGTACCTGAGGGAAAAGAGTATAGTGATGAGGCAATTAATGCTTTAGTAGAATTTCAAGAACAGTTTTTTAATCATATAATTATAAGAAATGAGGTAGAAAAATGAAAAAGATATTAGTTAGTTATTTTTCAGCTAGTGGTGTAACAAAAAAAGTTGCTGAAGATATTGCAACTCTATTAGAGGGAGATTTATTTGAAATAGAACCTGTAGAAGAATACACTGTTGGTGATCTTGATTGGAGAGATAAGAATAGTCGTTCAACAATAGAAATGAATAACAAAGATTTTAGACCTCAAATCAAAAGAAAAGTAGATAATATAGAAGAATATTCTAGAATTATTATTGGTTTTCCAGTATGGTGGTATACTGCTCCCACTATTATTAATACATTTATTGAAGAAAATGATTTAAGTGGAAAAGATATATATGTATTTGTAACTAGTGGTGGTAGTGGAGTAGATGGAAGCCTTAAAGATTTAAGAGATAAGTATTCTAATTTAAAATTTGTTGATGGTAAAAGAATACAAAAAGTTGATAATACTATTAAGGATTGGGTTGAATAATTATGACAACAGAAGAAGCTGATTTATATATATCTGGTATTGTTAGTATGGCTTCATATAATATGGGTTGTTCCTATATGAGATCTGACTGCTATGATATTAATAATTATATGAATAGTTTTATAAGATTTTATAAATTATCTGATGGAATAATATTAGATGAAGTGAAAAGACCTTTTAATGACTTGATGAAAGATTTATTAAGAATAGATAATAAAGCACTTGATACCTTTCTTTATTTAATTAATTATAGAGCTGGTAATGTTAAAAAGATATATACTATTAGTGATACTAATATTCTTTCTTTAATTGAAAAGAAAACTACATTTTATATATTAGAAGAAATATATATAGTAGAATTTGAAAAAATTATGATTTGTTTCATGATTGGTAATAATGAATAGGAGGTAGATTATGGAAGAAGTTGTAAAATTTTTAAAAGACTGTGGTGTTTATTATCTAGCTACAGTGGAGGGAGATCAACCGAGAGTAAGGCCTTTTGGTACAGCAGAAATATTTGAAAATAAACTTTATATACAAACTGGTAAAAGTAAAAATGTTTCTAAACAAATCCAAATTAATCCAAAGGTAGAATTATGTGCGTTTAAAGATGGAAGATGGATACGTGTTACTGGTAGGCTTGTTAGAGATGATAGAATTGAAGCTAAAAGAGATATGTTAGATAAAAATCCGACATTAAAAGCAATGTATTCAGCAGAAGATGATAATACTGAAGTATTATATTTTGATGGAGGAGAAGCTATTATTTCTTCATTTACAGAAGAACCCAAAGTAATTAAATTTTAATGGAGGTATTATTATGGATAAAGATAAAATATTAAAAGAAATTAAAAAGAATGTTAAATTAGATGATAAACAGGTTGAAAAAATAGGTAAACTTATTGGAGATAATCTTCTTTCTGGAAAAGGTGATAAAGAAAAAATGGTTAAGGGTATTATGAAAGAAGCTGGTTTATCTGAAAAGGATGCTAATAAGATTTATGATACTATAATGAAAGTTGTTGGTAAGGGGCTTAAAGATAAAATATTTAGTATTTTAGGTAATAAAAAATAGATTTATTATTGGTAAATACATGTATTAATTTATTATACATGTATTTTTGTACTATAATGGAGGACTTATGAATAAAGAAGAAATTTATCAAATGTTAAATGATAGAGGAATTTGGTATGAAGTTACTGAACATGGTGCTGTATATACTATGGAAGAATTAAGTAAAATAGATCTTCCTTATCCTGAAGCTGATGCTAAAAATGTATTTGTTAGAGATGAAAAGAAAAAACATTTTTATTTAATAACTCTTAAGAGTAATAAACAGGTTGATTTAAAAAAATTTAGAGGAGATTATAATACTAAAAGACTTAGTTTTGTATCAGAAAATGATTTATTAGATAAACTTAATTTAATACCTGGATCAGTTACTCCTTTAGGTTTATTAAATGATAAAGATGCTATGGTAGAGTTTTATATAGATAAAGAATTTTGCCTTAGTGATGAAAGTTTGATTGGAGTTCATCCTAATGATAATACAGCAACTGTTTGGATGAAGACAAAAGATTTGTTAGATATTATTAAAGAACATGGCAATTCTATTAGTATAATTGAATTATAATAAGTTTGTGTTATAATTAGAATGAGGTGAGTAGATGAATAAAAAGATATTATATGGGATATTTATTTTTATATTCATTTTTGTAGTTATTAATGTTGGAGTAATACTAGTTAATTTTTTATCTAAGGAACCTACTAGTGTTATACAACCTAAGAAAAGTTTAGAAGTAGTTAATAAATTAGTATGTACTTATACTGATAAAGATGATTTTCATTTTACTGTTGAACTTAATTTACAAGATAGTAAGTTAATTACTAAAATTGATGAAATGAAATGGGAAGATAAGCAAAAAGAAACTTGTGATTTTTATAAGAAAAGATTAGAAACATATAATTCAATTGCGGGTATTGTTGATACAGTTAATTGTGATGATACTAGTGGAGTACGTGTTACTACTTATAATATGTCTAATTTGGATACTAAAGAGGCTAGAATTGCAGAAGTTAGGTATATTGATGAAGATGGTACTTTTGATGTAGCTGGTTACAGATTATATCGTGAAAATAATGGATATAATTGTAAAGCAGAATAATAATTGACTTTATACAGGTAAATGAATATAATAATGGGACAAAGGAAGGGTTATTATATTTTATGAAAACATTAAATGATGAAGAAGATGTTTCATTACTGGAACAAAATATTTGTGAAAAAGATGCTGACTATAGATATTTTGATATCATGATTGATAATAATAATGAATTTAATATTGCTATAGCTACTTTACCAGATGAATACATTCTTCGTATGTATGATTATTATATTAGACAAGAGGAGAAAGAAACTGATAACTCAGTTGTAAATGCTAAGTTAGAACGTCTTAAGAGTATGATTTCTAGATTGGAAGATATTCCTGCAGTTCAAGATTATATTTGCGCGAATAGTGAATTAAGTGATGAAGAACAAGCAGAAATTGATAGTATAGTAAAGTTAATTGAAGAAAGACAAAAAGTTAAAAAAATGGGGCCTCTATGTAGGTTTATATATAAAAAAACTAAAGGAAGAAAGTAGTTTTACTACTTTTTTTGTTATATGATAAAATATTTATAGGTGGTGGGTTTATGCAAAGAATAGAATTAAATCATTGGTATGTAAGTGGTAATACTTTATATATTTCTTTGATGCGTTCAATAGCTAGAATTTTTATTAATGATGATGAATGTCAATTAGAAGTAATTGATGGTGATAGAAATAATATTATTTTAAATTTTGATAATATAGAAGAAGCTATTGTTTTTACTGAAAAAGTAGTAAATACTAGTAATAGTATTTCTGATATTAGAACTAGTTATAAAGATTTATATGGAAGGGGAGAACAACTTCCTGAATTAAAAGTTGATTTACAAGATGAATCAAAGGTTATAATAACAGAAGCTGATATATATAAATTAATTATTAATTATTATGGTGAAAATAGAAAAGATAAAATAGATGCTAAAAAAGAAATTGGTATTTCTAATAATCAAATTGATTTACATTTCTTTTTAGTAGAACATATTGGAGAAAAAGATATTAATACTATGCTTACTGAAGGTGATTTGTCCAATGTATTTAGAGATTACTTAGAGTTTTATGGAAGAGATTTAATTGATTTTAAATATATTGGTAATATCCGTAGAGTGGGTTATTTTACTGATGAAGAAAGACCTGTTTTTCAAGGTATAGAATTAAATACTAGACAAAAAACTATAACTAGGAAGTGATTATATTGAGTAGTGACTATAAAGAGTTATTTGATACTTTAAAACAATATAAAGATAATACTCTTTTTCTAGATGAATTTATTAAACTAATTGGTAAAGTTTTATATGATAGAAGTTCTTTTGTAAAAAATACTGATAATAATGATAAGAGAGATGAGTTTTTTGCTTTATTAAAAGATGTTATTAAAAATAATTGTAATAATGATTTAATGACTGATAGTATTATTTTTATTGGTGAAGGACATACTTCTTTAGTTTTTAAAATGGGTGATAATGTTTTAAAAATAGGTAAGCCTAATAGTCGTAGTTTAATAGATAGATATCAAGATTTTTCTACTTTAATACCAGTTTTATATCATACAGATTTTCAAGTTGGTGAAAGAGAGTATTATTCTATACAAATTTCTCCATATGTCGAAACTGATACTTTTACTGATGAAGAATTATATAATACATACAAGAGTTTAAGAAAAACTGGTTATATATGGAATGATCCTAAATCTGAAAATACTGGTAGAATGATAAGCGATTTTGATTATAATGGGTATCATTATAATAAAGGTGATATTGTAATAATAGATTTAGAAGATTTAGCTTATGTAGGAGAAGATATTAGTGATGAAGTATTAGAAGAAATTGCTATTGCTTCTTATAATCCTAATACTTATAGATTTGAAACAAGATATATTAGTGAAAAGGGAAAAGTATTATAATTAGATGGGGGTTAATATGATTACATTAGAGAAATATAAGAATTATTTAATTAATTATTGTGAATCTATATGTGATGATACAGAACTTAGAAGAGGTTGGAGAAGAGAAGCGTTAGAGGAAAAATATAGTGATGAGTATTTACAAAAAGTAGTAGATGGTAGTTTTGCTTTTCTTGAAGATATTTTTTCTTCTGAAACATTAAGTGAAGATTATTGTGAATTTTCTCTTGATGAGAATACTACGGAAGTAATATCATTAAATTTAATTGGTGGAGTTTTTTCAGATACGTTATTTACTGTATCTGATAAAACTATTAGTAAACATATTTTGAAAGAGATATTTGGTGAAAAATTTGATTTATATGTTGCAGCAGATCCATATATTTATATTGAAGATTATCTTTTAAAACATGGTTGTGATTATTTTTTATATATGTATGGATTTCCTAATTATATGGATGATATAAAAAGACAATATCTTCCTGATAATAAAAAAATAATTAAAAAATGAACAATTTGTGTTCATTTTTTTAATAGAATATTATAGAAAAATGTTTGGTTAAGTGGTAAGATGTTGTTGATAATAGAAAAGTAGATAAACAATATTAGTAATGAAAATAATAATGATATATTATAATAGATAGGAGGTGTAATTATGAACTATGTACAAATTCTTAGTTGTAATAGCAATATAGGTAATTGTTGTAGTGATTCTGGAATTGTTTCAATAATAGATGTTGCTAGAAATGTTGTTAATTTAGTTCAGTTGATTGCACCTATATTATTAATTATTATGGCTTCTATTCAATTTACTAAAATGGTAATGAATCCTGATAGAAAAGATGGATTAAAAAATATTAAAAATATGTTTCATGCAGCATTATTTATATTTTTTGTTCCAATGGCTGTTAATATTTTACTTAGTATTATGCCTCAATCTTTTGTAGTAGCTGATTGCTGGCAACAAGCTAAAGTAGTTGCAGAGTCTTCTAGAAATGCTGATGTTCAATATATTTCTCCTTATGATGAAAAAGACCCTACTCAATTAATAACTGATCCAAGCGAATATGAAAAGGGTAAACCTAAAGAAAATGGTGGCGGAGGAAATCTTGGACCTGGAGATGCTAGTGGTATTTTAGCTGGTGCTGAGAAAGTACACACTGTTTATGAACAAAATAGTTGGGCTTATTATAATGATCTTAATCAGCTTAGATGGAATGATATTAAATACTCAACAAACAATCCATCTCATATGACTTGTTGTGCAACTTTTGTTGGATCAGCATTTTATGTTGGTGGAGTATTTAGTGAAAGTGAAATAAATAAATATAACTATAATTCTGTTTTTGGAATAAATGATTTATGTGAAGCTCATGGTTGGGGAAAAGTAACAAGCTATAGTCAATTACAAGCAGGAGATATAGTTATGATGTCTGGACCAGAAGGTGGGAGTTCTTTAGGACACGTTCAAATATATGCCGGAAATGGTACATGGTATAATGCAGGAAGTACAGGCGCAGTACAAAGAGACAGCCCTTATTCTGGAGATGCAAGCGGTAGATTTTTATATGCTTGGAGAAAGACTAAATAAGGGGTGATAGATTTGAATAAATATAAAAAAGATATGTGGAAATTTATTGCTGTCGCTGTAGCCTTTTTAATTCTTATAATTTGTTATTTTTTCTTTAATAAAAGTACTGATAATTATAATAATTTAAAAATAGATAGTTCAAAAGAATTGGTATATACAGAATCACAAACACAATATGATTATTATTATCAATATAAACCATATTTAAATATTAAAGATGAAATTGGTATTTTAGTAAATAATGATATAGATGAATTTATGGGTTACTTTAATAGTAATAATATTGGTATTACATATGAATATGATTTAAGTGGAAAAGTATTATCATTAATAATTAAGGTTGAAGATCATAGTTATGCGGAATCTGCTACTATATTGTATTTTAGATCTTATAATATTAATCTGGGTACTTTGGAATTATTAGATAATGATACTTTATTTGATTATTTTGATATTACAAGTGAAGATGCAGATATTATGTTAGATAATCAAATTGAGAATTATTATAATACATTAGTAGAAAATAATTTAATTAAGTCTTGTAATTATGAATGTTTTTTAACTACTAGACATTTTGTTGAAGGTTTAGAAAATATATCATATTTTGTAAAAGATAGTAAATTATATGCTTATGTTCCATATACATATATGTCTTTAAATGCTGAAAATGGAATGGTTTATGATTTTGAGATAGCTTAAAAGGTGATTACATGGATAAAATATATGAAAAAATAAAAGAATTAATAGTTGAATGTGGTAAATTATTATTAAATGTTGATTATGATAATATAGATATTCAGAATAAAGAAGGAATTAATAATCTTGTTACTGGTTATGATTTTTTAATACAAAATAAATTAAAAGAAGAATTATTAAAATTAATTCCTGATGCTGGATTTATTGGAGAAGAAGAGGATTGTAACAATAATATTAATAATAAATATGTTTTTATAGTAGATCCCATCGATGGGACTGTTAATTTTGCTAGGAATATAAAATTAAGTGCCATATCAATTGCTTTATTAAAAGATGGTTTTCCAATTTTTGGTGTTTGTTATTATCCATATACTAATGATTTATATGAAGCAATTAAAGATAATGGAGCATTTTTAAATGGTAAGAAAATATCGGTTTCTAATAGAAAATTAAAAGATGGTATTTTGCTTTGTGGTTGTGCTCCATACTTTGGGGATTTAAGAGAAAAGTCTTTAACTATTCAGAAAAAGTTTGCAATGGTTGCTAGTGATTATAGAAGATTTGGTAGTGCTGTTATTGAAATATGTAGTATTGCTAATGGGGGAGCTGAATTATATTTTGAATTAAAATTAATGCCGTGGGATTATGCTGCAGCTAGTCTTATCCTTGAGGAAGCTGGTGGTAAAATTACTACAATGGATGGTAAAAATATTCAGTATTTTGAACCTACATCTATTATTGCAAGTAATGGAGTAGAAGATTATTTAAAATATATTAAATAAAAAAGTAGATTTAAATCTACTTTTTATTTTGCTGCAATTGATTGTAATTTAAGTGCTGTATCTTTATCTAAACCACCATAATATGTAATATTATTTAGTTTTTGATTTGATAATATCTTATATATAACTAATGCAGATAAGTATGCTCCTGCTGCTGATTGATGTCTATCATCATTATATAGATTTATACTTGAATATTGTTGTCTACTTCTTTCAAAAGCTTTTCCATCATATATAACTCCAGCATTATTTGCTTGTGCATATTTTTCAGTTGCTTTATAAGAATTATTTAATGCAGATGAAGATGAAGTATTTAAAATCCACAAGGCTCTAACATATACTTTTACTTTTTGATTTTTACTTCTTACTAATTTTGTTACAGCAGATATTCCACTTGAATATGTACTACCAGCTGCTTCATAAACATCGGTTTGTTCTTGTAGAATTACACAGTCATATGATGAAGATGTTATGCTTGAACTATATTTGTTTGCTAATTCAACGAGTGTTTGACCACCTTCAGTAACACTTGCTACTGATACAGTATATCCACCATTACTTGCAATATTTGCGAATTTTTTTGGTATATCATTTACATATGTTTTACTATTACCTACAAATAATACCTTATTAGTTTTATTCTTTATTAAACATGTTCCTTGGGAGCTTGGATCTCCTTTTTCATATTCATCCGAATTAGTTATTAATGTACTATTATTTTTTTTGTCTGTTTCTAATTCATAATATTTATTAGAAATATTGTATTCAGCATTGTTCCAACAATCACTAAGTGTTGTACTATTTCCTAACATTTGAAATAATACATTTACAAATACTGGTACTAAAAATACTATTAAGGCAGCTATAAAAGCATTAATAACTTTTTGGGGGCCATCTTTACTATCAGGATTTTTTATTAATTCTATTAGTTTAACAGATGCCATTATTAATAGTAAAATTGGTGCTATTATTTGGATTAATGCTAATAAATTTTTTACTATAGTTAGTAATGGCATTAAAGCATATTCACTACACATACTTTCCATAATTATTTCTCCTATATTAATATTATATCAAATATTTAATGTTGATTTAAATAAATATATATTTTTTGGTAGGTGTAAAATAGTGTTTTTTAATAGTTATAAATATTTTATTAATATTTTTTTTTGATATAATTGTTATAAGGGAATTAATTTCTATGAATGATATTTTTACTAAGGGGTTGTAAGACAATTATATAAGTTAAGAACATATAAAAAGGAGTATATATATGATAAATGATTATGATAAGTTTGCAAAAGAAAGACAAGAGATGTTAAAGAAAGGTACAAAAAGACCTCATAGATTTATTGAAAAACCTATGATGAGAGAGTTATTACCTGATTTGACTGGTAAGAAAGTTTTAATGTTGGGTTGTGGAACTGGTGAAGAGTCACTGATGTTAAATGAATTTGGTGCTACTAATATTGTTGGTATTGATTTATCAGAAGAATCAATAAAACTAGCAAAAGAAAGTTATCCAAATTGTGATTTTGTAGTGGGAGATATGCACAAACTGCCATTTGAAGATGATTGCTTTGATTTCGTATATAGTAGTCTAGCAATACATTATTCTGGTACCCCTGAAGAGGTATATAATGAAATATATAGAATATTAAAAAAAGGTGGTCAATTATTATTTTCAATTGGTCATCCATTAAGATGGGCGTGTGAAGAAAGAATAATCGATGGTGTAAATTGTAGAATTATAGCACATGGTACGGATAACGATAATGACGTGGAAATAGGTAATTATAACACTTTTAAAAAACATGATCACTATTTTAAAAATGGAGAAATATTATCTTTTTATGTGGGAAGTCCATCCTTACATTATAAATTACTAAAAAAAGCAGGATTTATTATAGAAGATTTTTCCGAAGGTATTTGTACAGATGAAGCAAAAGATATAGATTATAATTACTGGAATAAATATCACGAAATTCCACAGTTTATGGCATTTTTATCAAAAAAATAATATTTGTTGAATCAAATGAATAAATAGGAAGATAGAAATATCTTCTTTTTTATGGTATAATCTAATAGATTTAAAGGAGTTGATCTCTATGGATGAAAAACAAATATTAATTGGTTGATTACGATTTATTTAACCCCTTTAGAATTTCCTTTATTTACAATGCTTTGCGAGAATTGGCATCTTGCATGTTTTATATAAAAATATGTTTAAATAGATAAAAATCAGTCAAAAATGCCTATTTTTAGTATAAAAGTTGTAGGAATTAATAAGGTGATTACGCCTTTTAACCCCTAGAAAAAATGAGGTGAATTATATGATTCATATTATGAAATTGAAAGAACAATATTTCAATTATATTAGATATGGAACTAAGGAATATGAAATACGTTTAAATGATGAAAAAAGGAAAATAATAAAAAGTGGCGATTTCATTGAGTTTCAAAAAGAACCCCTTTTAGAAGAAAAAATGCTAATAATGGTTGATGACATATTACATTATGATAATTTCAACGAATTATTTAAGAACATAAACATTGAGTTTTTAGCAGATTCATCTGTAACAAAAAAACAATTAAAAATGGATTTAGAAAATTTTTATCCAATAGAGAAACAAAAAAAATACGGTGTCGTAGCTATTAAGTTAAGAAAAGATATTATTATTAATAATTCAAATATTAATAACATTTCTTATAATGATAAAATTTTTGGTTTTTTAAAAAATAATTATTATAGTTTTGATTGTTGGTTAGATAAAATGAAATCTAACAATATTGATATTTATTATACAAAGAAAGATAATAATATGACATCAATTATGATATTAAAGCTTGGCGAAACGGATTCTCAACAATTCTTAGAAGATGGTAATATATTAAAAATAAGAACTCTTTTAGTTACTGATAAGAACAAAGGAATAGGGAAAACGTACATGAGTATTATTGATGACATTGCTATTAGTAATAACATTAATTATATTTATTTAACCATAAAAAAAGATAATAAAGAATTATTTAATTATATTGAAAAAAATGGTTATAAAAAATATAGGCAATATAATGAAGAATTCGTTTATTATAAGGAGTTAAAATGAGTACAATTTTAATGTCAATTAAACCAGAATATGTTAATAAAATATTTTCTGGTGAAAAAAGATATGAGTATCGAAAAAGAATATGTAAAAATAATATAGAAAAAGTCATTGTTTATTCCTCATATCCAGTACAAAAGGTAGTAGGAGAATTAATAATTAAGGATATTTTGTATGATAAAAAGGATATTATTTGGAATAAAACAAAAGTATATGGCGGTATAGATAAAGATAAATATGATGTATATTATGAAAATTGCAAATATGCCGTAGCTTATGAAATTGAAAAATCATTTTTATATAATAATCCAAAAGAATTAAAAGATTATGGTATTAAAGCTGCACCACAATCTTATGTATATATTAAAAAAGGAGTTGATAGGGATGAATGAAAATAAAACTAATATAAATTG
>CAMYVT010000020.1 GCA_947302515.1 uncultured Caryophanales bacterium | reverse complement strand
TTATGAATGGAAGCGAAGCCATTGGTGGAAGTGGTTTACCTCGAGGCATGTTTGATTATGCTGGTTATGATAGTACTGTATTTACTATAAATTTAGGTGATAAATTTAATACTAGCTTGATTACTAATATGGACTATATGTTTAGAGGAACGGGATATTCTAATAACAGCTTGATTTTAGATTTATCCACATTTAGTTTTGATAATGTTACCAGTTCTCAATTAATGTTTTCTCATATAAAAACTAGTGATATTATTTATGTAAAAGATGCTAATGATCAGAATTGGGTTATTAGTCATACTAATAATGGTAATATAACTACTAGTAATGTACTTATTAAATCATAATAAAAGAAGCAATAATGCTTCTTTTATTTATTATTTTATATAAGTAATATCAGGTATTAAAGAAATAATTAATTTAATAGTTTTATCTTTATTATAATTATTATTAAAAGAATTAATTATTACACTAATTATTGCATTAGAGTAAAATGTAATAAAACTATTAGTATCAATAATCTTAGAAGCATTATGATAATTATTATTGATTTCATCTAATACTTTAGAACTTAAAATATCTTCTAACATATCTCTAGCCATAGAATTACCTTTAATTTTAAATATAGTAGAGTATATTTCTTTATTATTATGTAGGTAATCAATAATTATTTTTACTAGTTCAATATAATAGTCTTTAATATTAGATGTTTTTTTAGTAACTATCAGAATATTATCTAATTCTATTTTTAATTCATCTAATACCGCTAGTAATAATTCATTTTTATCATTAAAATGATCATAAAAAGTAGAACGATTTATATTTGATACTGAACATAATTCTGATATTTTTATTTCATCAAAAGATTTATTCTTCATTAAATTCATTAAACTACGGGATAAACTAGCTCTAGTTTTAACTATTCGTAAGTCTTCTTTCTTTTTCAATGGTATCACCTATAATAATTATAAATAATAAAATAATATAAGTAAAGATATCCAACATTTTTTGTTTATTTTTATATTGATGTAAACAAAAAAAGGTTGACAGAATAAAAACTACGTGTTATGATGAAAACGAATTTGAGGAAAGGAGTGAGAATATATGATTAAATTCAAAAGACAAAATATTATTTCAATATTATATGGTGGCAGTGGTGAGAATTGGTTTGTATTCTCACGAATTTTAAACGTATAAAAAACTAGTCACCTCCGTGACTTTTTTATTTGTTAGGAGGTAATTATGAAAAAGATTTCTAGTTTTAAAATACTATTTTATTATTTAAAAAAAGAAAAATTAAGACTATTTCTATATATCATTTTAGTACTACTATCATATTTACCTTCCTTAGGAACTACATATCTATGGGGAGTGGCAGTAGAACAATTACTAAATAATGATATAAAAGGTTTTACAATTAATCTTTCAGTACAAACACTAATGTTTATATTTTTCTATGTAATATTACAAATACCGAGAGATAAATTATATAACTATTTAGAAATAAAATTTATGAAAAATGTAAGTTTTGATTTATATCAAAAAATTGATAAATTACCAGCCCTTGCTTTTGAAGAAATAGGTACTGGAGAATTTATCAATCGTTTATATACCGATCCAGATAGAGTTATGGAACTATTAGAAAAATTAATAAAACTAATATGTAAGTCTTTTGTAATAATAATATTATTCATAATATCATTTAAAATATCTTTAGTATTAGGAATAGAAGTAACTTCATTTGGATTAATAATGGGATTAATATCAGGTATATTTTTCCCTAAAATAAAAAAGACACAAGAAAGTATTAAAAAAGAATCAGATAACTACGTAAAAGTAGCTACTGAAAATATAACAGGAATAAGAGAAATAAAGTCATTGGGAATAAAACATAATATTGAAAAAAATATTTTTGAACTATTAAACACATTGTTTAAACATAAAAAAGAAATAAAAAATTATGAAGTAATATATTTTGCTTTAAACAATTTATGTTATTTCATATTAAATTTCATAATACTTTTTACTGCAGGATATTATGCTATAACAGGAAAAATATCATATAGTATATTTATTATGTTAGAAGGATATATCTGGAGAATAGATGAAGTAGTAGAAAGTATTTCAGACTTTGGAGTAAACTACAATAAAGTAACTGTTTCACTAAGAAGAATTGGTGAAATAATGCATAATGAATTATATCATGATGAAAAATTCGGTAATAAAGAATTAAATAATCCAAAAGGAGTAATTGAATTTGAAAAAGTAAAATTCAAATATAGACCAGATGAAGAATATACTTTAAAAGGTTTAAATTTAAAAGTAGAACCTAAAAAGAAAATAGCAATAATAGGAAGAAGTGGAAATGGAAAGAGTACAATATTCAATCTATTATTAAGATATTTTGATTCTACTCAAGGAAGAATTAAAATAGATGGTATTAATATAAAAGATTTAACAGAAGAATCATTAAGAAATAATATATCTATTATTAGACAAACACCATTTCTATTTAATCTTTCTATCTTAGATAATTTTAAATTAGTAAAAGAAGATGTTTTATTAGAAGAAGTAAGAGAAGTATGCAAAAAAGCATATATAGATGATTATATAATGTCATTACCTGATAAATATGAAACTATTATTGGAGAAGGTGGAGTAAACTTATCAGGTGGTCAAAAACAAAGATTAGCTATTGCTAGAACTCTTTTATTAAATACAAAAATAATATTATTTGATGAAGCAACATCTGCCTTAGATAATGAATCACAAGAATTCATAAAGAAGACAATTGATAATCTAGTAAAAGATCATACTGTAATAATAGTAGCTCATAGATTATCAACTATAGTAGATGCTGATGTAATACATGTAATTGATAAAGGAAAATTATCTTCTTCTGGTAAACATAATGAATTATTAAAAAAATCAAAAGTATATCAAGGATTATATATAAATGAAACCTCAAATTCATAAAAAGGAGTATAATACTCCTTTTTTATTTTAATAATATTTGATAAAATAATAGTAGGTGATGAAAATGAGTAAAAGAAGAAAAAATAAAGGTAATGGATTAATAAAAAGTATAATTATTACATTAATCTTTGCAGCAATTTATTATTATTTAACATATCCCGCTATAGATTTACATAATGTAGGATTCTATATCTATTTAGTACCTGTTATTATTGTATTCTTAGTATGTCAAACTATATTTAGTGCAGCATTAGTAATAGAAAACTTACAAACAGGACATATTACAGTACAAAATCATAAAATAGCTAAACTATGGTGGATTATACCAGTAATTATATTAGTAATGTTACTAATAGTTATAATTAATTCTCCTATGTTTAATGCTAAAAAGTATTATCAAAGAATAACTATTGATACTACAAAAACATTTGAAGAAGATATTAAAGAAGTTGATTTTAATAAATTACCATTATTAGATAAAAAATCATCAGAAAAATTAGGTGATAGAGTAATGGGTGGCATGAGTGAATTAGTCTCACAATATGATGTATCAGATGAATATACTCAAATTAATTATAATGATGAAATAATAAGAGTAACTCCTTTAGAATATAATGGAATAATAAAATGGTTTACTAATCGTAATAAAGGTATAACTGGATATATAACAGTAAACTCTACTACAGGAAAAGCAAAATTAGTAAAATTAAAAAAAGGTATGAAATATGCCCCATCAGGATTATTTAATGAAAAATTATATCGTAAATTACAATTTCAATATCCTACAAAGAACTTTGATGCTATTAATTTTGAAATAGACAATGAAGGAAATCCATACTGGATTGCTAGTGTAATTAAATATCATGGAATAGGTCAAAGAAGAGAAGTAACAGGAGTAGTTATATTTGACCCAATAACTGCAAAATCTAAATACTATAAAATAAAAGATATTCCAAATTGGGTAGATCATGTATATGAAGCAGAATTAATAATAGAACAAGTAGATAATTGGGGAGCTTATAAGAAAGGTTTCTTAAACTCAATCTTTACTCAAAGAGATGTAGTATCTACTACTAGAGGATACAATTATTTAGCATTTAATGATGATATTTATCTATATACTGGAATTACTTCAGTACTTGCTGATGAATCTAATATTGGATTTATCTTAACAAATATGAGAACAAAAGAGACTAATTTCTATAGTATAACTAGTGCTGAAGAATATTCTGCTATGGCTTCTGCAGAAGGACAAGTTCAACAAATGCACTATGAATCAACATTCCCATTATTAATAAATTTAAATGGTAATCCAACATACTTAGTAAGTTTAAAAGATAATGCAGGACTTGTAAAAATGTATGGTTTTGTAGATGTAGTAGATTACCAAAAAGTAGTAGTTACAGACGTATCTAAAGGGATTAATGTAGCAGCAGAAAACTATTTAAATGAAATAGGAGAAGATACATCAAATACTAATGCTTTAGAAAAAGAAATTAGTATTTATAATATTAAAGAAGTAACAATAGAAGGAAATACATATTATTACTTTAATGATGAAGATGGTAATAAGTATAAAGTATCTATAAAAGTAAATAAAAATTTACTACCATTTATAAACAATGGAGACAAAGTAAAAATAAAATATAAAAAAGATCAAGAAGTAATAAATATTACTGATATAGAAAGGAGTTAATATGAAAGCTAAAGTATATTATTGTAAGGAAGTATCACCTGAGAAAGTCATAGAAATGTTTAAATTACTTGATAAAGAACTACCTGGTAAAGTCGCTGTAAAAGTACATTCCGGAGAAGAAGGAAATCAAAATTATTTAAAACCCGAATTTATGAAACCAATGGTAGATTATATAAAAGGTACAGTAGTAGAATGTAATACTGCATATGGAGGAGAAAGAAATACTACAGAAAAACATTTAAAAACATTAGAAAAACATGGTTGGAATGAATTATTTAATGTAGATTTAATGGATGCTGAAGGACCAGATTTAAGTGTACCTGTAAAAAATGGAGTACATTTAAAAGAAGATTATTTAGGAAAGAATATTGCTAACTATGATTCAATGTTAGTATTATCTCATTTTAAAGGTCATCCTATGGGAGGATATGGAGGAGCATTAAAACAATTATCAATTGGTTGTGCTTCATCTGAAGGAAAAGCATGGATTCATTCAGCAGGTACAAATAAAGACCAATATACTCTATGGGAAAATTTACCTCCACAAGATGATTTTCTAGAATCAATGGCCGAAGCAGCTTCTGCAGTAGTTGATTATTTTAAAGGTAATATGGCATTTATTAACGTAATGGCCAACATGAGTGTCGATTGTGATTGTTGTGCAGTAGCAGAAGATCCATGTATGGAAGATAAAGGTATCTTAGTATCACTAGATCCAGTAGCAATAGATCAAGCATGTATTGATATAGTACAAAATTCTAATGATCCTGGAAAAGATCATTTCATGGAAAGAGTTAATTCAAGAAACGGAATACATACAATTGAAAGAGCTGCTGAACTAGGAGTAGGTACAAGAGAATATGAATTAATTGAAGTATAAAAAATAATAAAAAAAAGAATGATTTTCATTCTTTTTTTATGTTATACTTATAATGGTGAGAATATGGAAAAGAGATTAACCAAAAAAGAAATAGTAAAAATGTTACTTAAAAATAATGAATTAGAAGTACAAGATGAAGAAGAATTATTAGATTTATTAATAGATCAACCAATTAGTATAGATGTAGATAAACAAGAAGAAGCAAAAATGACTAGAGGAGATCATCTAGCAGATCGACTAAGTGAGATAGCAGGCTCATGGGGCTTCATTATAGGATTCTCTTGTTTCTTATTATTATGGGTATTAATAAATTCATATGTATTACAAAATGGTTCTGAAATAGACCCATACCCATTTATTTTATTAAATTTAGTATTATCTTGTATAGCAGCCCTACAAGCACCAGTAATTATGATGAGTCAAAATAGACAAGCTGCTAAAGATAGTTTAAGAAATCAAAACGATTATCGTACTGATTTAAAAAGTGAACTTATCTTAGAAGATCTTCATCATAAAATGGAAGAAATATTAAAGAATCAAAGAAAATTACTACGTATATTAGAACCTGAAGATGAAGAAGATAAAAAATAATTATCTTCTTTTTTATAGAAAGGAGTAATGTTATGGCAACACCTTTATATGAATTATATATGGAGAATAATCCCTTAGATGAATCATTTTTTGAAGATTCTTTAATCTATATGTTAGATAAAGAACCCGAATTAAAAGATTATATTAGAGATTTACTATTCACAGAAGAAGAAACTAAAGCTTATGGAGAATATTCTAAAGATGAAAGAAGAATATATATCCATTTAGATAATTTTACAGAAGAAGCAAAGAAGAACAAAATGATTCCATTAATGGTAATAAGACATGAACTTGAACATGCAAGAAATCTTAAAACATTATTAACAGGAGGAAAAGACATAGAAACAACAGTAATAGATTTTGCAAGCAGAGATTATTTAAGAAAACATGGTATATATAGATTTCCAGAGATAGATCAATTTGATGAATTAAGTTATTTATATAAGAAAAGAGAAAATTATAAGTTTAATCCAGAAGAAAGACTTGCTAATATTAGAGCATGGAAATTCTTAGTAAATTTATTAAAAAATCAAAGAGATACAGAAGATATTTTAACAGCACGACTAAATCTATTAAAAGCATATTCAAGGGGATATAAGCAAAATGAATATTATATAGAACCACCAACATATAAATTTTTAGTGGAAACAAATTTATTTAGAGATTTATATTTGTTAGCGCATAGGGTAGATGATAGATATTATTCGTTTGATACAAGACTAACTTATGGTTTACCATTAAAAGATTATGAATTTAAACAAAAAATATATATTAAAGCAAAAATACCATCTGAGTATAGATAAAGGAAGTGAAAGAAATGAAAGTAGGTTTTGATAATAAAAAATATGTAAGTATTCAAAGTAAAAAGATAAAAGAAAGATTTAAATTATTTGATAAATTATATCTAGAAGTAGGGGGAAAACTATTTGATGATTCTCATGCTGCGAGGATACTACCAGGTTTTAAAAATGATGTAAAAATATCAATGTTTAAAGAATTAAAAGATGATTTAGAAATTATTTTTTGTATAAATGCCGGTGACATAGAAAAAAATAAAACTAGAGGTGAATATGGTATTACATATGATCAAGAAATAATGAAATTAATAAATAAATCAAAAAAAATGGGTTTTTCAGTTAATAGTGTCGTAATAACTTTATATAAGAATCAACCAAGTGTAGATAAATTTATTAAGAAATTAAATCGTAATGGTATAAAAACTTATATTCATACTTTTACTAAAGGTTATCCAACAGATGTAGATACTATAGTTTCAGAAGAAGGATATGGAGCTAATCCATATGTAGAAACAACTAAAAAATTAATTTTAGTTAATGCTCCAGGACCTGGTAGTGGTAAACTTGCTACCTGTCTTTCTCAAATCTATCATGAGAATAAAAGAGGTGTTAATGCTGGATATGCAAAATTTGAAACATTCCCAGTTTGGAATCTACCATTAAAACACCCAGTTAATTTAGCCTATGAAGCTGCAACGGCAGATCTAAAAGATGTAAACATGATTGATCCATTCCATTTAGAAAAATATAAAACAATAGCAGTAAATTATAATAGAGATGTAGAAACATTCCCAATATTAAAAAATATATTAAAACGTGTATCTAAAAAAGATATCTATCATTCTCCTACAGATATGGGTGTTAATATGGTAGGATTTTGTATTACAGATGAAAAGATAGTAGAAGAAGCATCTAAAAAAGAAATAGTAAGAAGATACTATAATGAATTAAATAATTATAAAATGGGTCTTTGTGATGAAGATACTTATAAAAAAGTAAAATTATTAATGAATGAATTAAAAATAGATGAAAATTATTTAGATGTAATAAAACCAGCATTAGATAAAAAAGCAAAAGAAAAAGGTCTACCAGTAATTGCTATTAAAGTTGGTAAAAGAATAATTACTGGAAAGCAAACAGATCTTATGACCCCCGCTGGATCAGTAATATTAAATGCCTTAAAACATTTAAGTAAAATTCCAGATATTTATTTATTATCCCCAACAGTACTTGAACCAATTCTTAAATTAAAGAAGGATATGGGTAAAGAAGAAAGATTAACATTAATAGAAGTATTAACAGCTTTAAGCATTTGTTCTGTAACAAACCCAACAGCCGCTAAAGCATTATCGGCACTTCCAAAGTTAAAAGGTTGTGATGCTCATGCTACTTATATAGTAACTGGTCAAGATAAAAACTCATTAAAAGACTTAAAAATAAATTTAACATGTGAAAATGAATATATTGATGAATAAAAAAAGAAAATACATTTTTCTTTTTTTATTTATATAAAGATTTACTATAAACGAATTCAGAAGTATTTTCTATTTCTGGATAACTTGATAGTTTATCTTTTAAAACAAAATCATATAGTGGAATATTATATAATCTTAAATTATTTATTATTCTTTGATATTCTACAGAATCAAGTCTATCATCAACAGAGTATATTATATTATAGTTCTCATCTCTTAATAAGCTCTCTATATCACCCAAATTATCTTTTTCATCTATAGATAAAAAACTTCTAGTAATTTCTTTATGTTGTAAATATTTATCTATGCCATGAAATGTTATAGGCATGTGTTCATGGAATCTCCCCAATTGTCTTGAAATATCTTTTGGTAAAGGTAAATGTTTATACTCATATAGAAATGTTTGTATAGTTTCTGCTAAGCCATAAACACTTATTGAATGAAATATTGGATTAGGAATAGTAAAAACATGAGTATGATTATCATCTAAATCAATAATTCTAACATTACCATTTTCATACATAATATTATTTAATTTATAATCAAAAGGATAAATAAAATGATGAGATAATTCCCTAGCACTTTCAACCAATTGTTTAGAAATATCTATTTTTAATGAATAATCTTCATCCATCATATGTGAAAGAATTTTACCATTATAATATGGAATACAAACCCCTCCAAATTTACCATCAATACATATTGTATCTATTATTCCACCAGTAAGTCTAAGATTTTTACTTTTATCAATTAATTTTAGATATTTAATATTTGAAGTATTAAAAACAGGATTTTGACGTACTTGGCCAAACTCATCATATAAAGAGGGAATATATATTTTATAAGCTAATTTATCATCTTTTTGATAAACAACTCCAAATCTACCTGAACCCAATCTTTTTAAGTCATCTAAATCTTCTTTTTTAAGGTAAATCATATATATCACCCCCAACACAATTAATTATTATAACATATTAATTAATATATTTATAATTGTAATTTTATCAATATAATAGTAAAATAATTAATAGATGATATATAGGAGATGATTATATGACACCAATACGTGATTTCTTTACAAAATTGTTTAAGAAAAAAGCAGATCCAAACGCACCATGGTTAGAATATTATTCTAGAGAAGAAAGAAAAATAAAATTTACAGACAAGAGTATTTATAACTATATGGTTGATGAAGTGGGTGAAGATAAAGACTATATTTGTTTAAATTATTTTGGAAATAGATTTAGTTATAATGAATTCTTCTATAATATAAATATTTGTGCGAAAGCATTAAGAGAATTTGGAGTAAGAGAAGGAGATGTTGTAACTATCTGTATGCCTAATATGCCTGAAGCCTTATATGCTTTCTATGCTTGTAATAAAATAGGTGCAGTAGCAGATATGGTTCATCCATTATCTAGCCCAGATCAAATACTTCATTATTTAAAAGAGTCTAAATCAAGAATATTGTTTTTAGTAGATTTTGACTATGATAAATATAAAGAAGTCATTCCAGAAACTCTAGTATATAAAACAGTATTAGTATCCCCTAAAGAGTCTATGCCATTAGGATTAACTATTGGTTATACATTAACAAGAAGTATTACAACCAAAAAACCTAGTTTAACGAATAATACATATATGTCATGGAGAGACTTCATGGCAACAGGTCTTACAAGTATTGATAATTTTAAAGCAAATCCTAAAAAAGAAGATTTAGCAGTAATTCTTCATAGTGGAGGAACTACTGGAACTCCTAAAGGAATAATGATATCTAATTATAGTTTTAATGCCATAGCTCAACAGTCAGCAGTAAATGTAATTGATGTAAGACCAAAAGATAAAATAGTAACAATTCTACCAATATTTCATGGCTTTGGTTTAGGAGTATGTGTACATACACCATTATGTTTAAAAGTAGAAACAATACTTATGCCAGAATATGATGCTAATAGATTTTATAAGATCTGGAAATATGATAAACCAAATGTAATATTAGGAGTTCCTACTTTATGGGAAGGAATGATGTCCAATCCTAAATTTGATAAAGTAGATATGTCTCAATTAAAATATATTATTTCAGGTGGAGATCATTTAACAGTAACATCAGAAGCTAGAATTAATGATTTTCTACATAAACATGGAGCCCATGTTAGTATTGGTAAAGGTTATGGTATGACAGAGTCAGTTGCTGCTACATGTTACACATTCCCAGGAACTAATGAACCTGGAAGTATTGGTATACCAATGGTAGGCAATAATTACAAGATATGTGATCCAGAAACATTAGAAGAATTACCTTTAGGAGAAGAAGGAGAAATCTGTGTACAAGGGCCAACTCTTATGATGGGTTATTTAAATAACCAAAAAGAAACAGACAATGTTTTAAAGAAACATAAAGATGGTTCAATCTGGTTACATACAGGAGATATAGGTTATATTGCACCAAATGGAATAGTATATTATACTCAACGTCTAAAGAGAATGATTGTAGTATCAGGATTTAATGTATATCCATCACAAATAGAAGAAACTATTTCTAAGCATCCTAAAGTTGATAAAGTATGTGTAATCGGAATACCTCATCAGTATAAAATGCATGTTCCTAAAGCCTTTGTAGTATTAAAAAAAGGTATAGAACCAACTGCTAAAATTAAGAAAGAAATAATTGATATTTGTAAAGAAACATTATCAGTATATTCACTTCCAAAATATTATGAGTTTAGAGAATCATTACCAAAAACATTATATGGTAAAGTAGATTATAAACAATTAGAAAAAGAAGAAGAAAAGAAAAATACAAAGAAAAAAGAAGAAAAATAGTCTTCTTTTTTCGTAAGGAGTAGTATGAAAATATTTATAACAGGACCAGTTGCCTCAGGCAAATCAACTTTAGCAAATAGTTTAGGAGAAGAATTAGACATTAATGTCTATAGTATCGATAGAATTGTTCATGATGATGATAATAATTGTAAAAGAGATATAGAAACTCAAAGAAATATTATTAATAATATTATTCGTAATAATAAAGAATGGATTATAGAAGGAATGCCCAGAACACATTTAGAAGTTTTATCAGCTAATGCTACTACAATTATATATTTGGATTGTGATATAAAAGATCTAAGAAAAAAATTAAATAAGAGAAATAAAGATATAATATCTGGAAAAATAAAGGTACCCTATGAATTAACAGATGAATTATTAAATAAGATGAAAAGATATATAGAAGAAGATGATCGTAAAGATAAACTCTATATGATGAAAAAATATCCTCAAAAATTAATAATTATAAAAAATAATAAAGAACTAAATATTTTGAGGAAAGCAATTAGAGAAGGGGAAATATTGAAATATCAGTAGTTTTTTGTTATAATCTGAACTGAAAAAGAAGTGATAATATGAATTATGATTTAGAAATGTTAAAGCAAATGGAAGAGTATCCTGAAGGCACAAAATTATTATTACACGCATGTTGTGCTCCCTGTAGTAGTGCAGTTCTAGAGAGAATTGCAAATTTCTTTGAAATAACTATTTTATACTACAATCCAAATATTACAAATGAAGAGGAATATAATAAAAGAATAGAAGAAATAAAAAAACTAATTAATAGTATTAATCCTAAATATAAAGTATCTTTAATAGAAGGAAGATATGATCCAAAAGAGTTTTTTGAAATTGCTAAAGGATTAGAAGATGAACCAGAAAGAGGTAAGAGATGCTATAAGTGTTATAACTTAAGATTAGAAGAAACTGCTAAAGTAGCAGAGTCTCTAAATTTCCCATTATTTTGTACAACACTAACTTTATCACCTCATAAGAATGCTATCTGGATTAATGAAATAGGAGCAGAGCTTGATAAGAAATATAATACTACTTATTTATATTCAGATTTTAAAAAGAAGAATGGTTATAAAAGAAGTATAGAATTATCTAAAGAATTCAATCTATATCGACAAGATTATTGTGGGTGTATTTATTCTATAAGAGATAAACAAGAAGAATAATATATGATGTAAGAACTTTACATCATTTTTATTTTATTTTATAATTTAAGAGAAGGATGTGATAAGATGAAGTACTATTGTTTAGGAATTAAAGGAACTGGAATGTCTACTCTTGCTCAAATTTTATTTGATTTAGGAAATGATGTTTCAGGTTATGATGATGCCAGAGATTATAAATTTACTGAAAAAGGTTTAGAAGAAAGAGAAATAGAAATATATTATGATCATGAACATCCTCTAGATAAAGATACTATAGTAACTTATAGTGTTGCCTTACCACAAGATCATCCAGAATTAAAAAGAGCTAGAGAATTAGGTTTAACTATTAAGAAATATAGTGAAATTATGGGTGATATAGTTAGTATGTTTAAAACTATAGGTGTTAGTGGTACTCATGGAAAAACAACTACTTCATCATTAATAAAACATATCTTAGAAAATAGTTTGGGATGTAATTATTTTATTGGAGCAGGAGATGGAAAAGTATCTCCAGAAAATGAATATTATGTAGTAGAAAGTGATGAATTTAATAGACACTTTTTAGATTATAAACCAATGTATTCGATAATTACTAATATTGAAGCAGAACACTTAGAATGTTATAAAGATATAGATGATATTAGAGGTGCTTTTGAACAATTTGCTAATCAAACATCTAGACTAGTAATTGCTAATGGAGATAATGAAGAAGTAAGAAGAATTAATTATTTACCAAAAGTTTTATATTATGGTTTTGGTTTTAATAATGATATTGTTATTAAAAATCTAAAATTAGAATCAGATGCTTCAAGATTTGATATAGATTATAAAGGTGAGTTTTATGGTAGTTTTGAAATACCATTATTTGGTAAACATATGGTACTAAATGCTACTGCAGCAATTATTATTTGTAAAGAATTAGGAATAGAAAAAGATATTATTTATAATTCATTAAAAGATTTTGTAAATGCTGCAAGACGTTTTGCAATATCTAAAGTAGGAAAAACAACTATTATAGATGATTATGCTCATCATCCAACAGAAATAAAATCTACTCTAGAAGCAGTAAAACAAAAATATCCAGATAAAAGAATAGTAGTAGTATTTAAACCAAATACTTATTCAAGAACAAGAGATTTTAAGGATGATTTTATTGATGCATTAAATGTCGCAGATAAAGCATTCTTAACAGAAATAGATTCTAATAGAGAATATGCCAGTGATTATCCTGGAGTAACATCTAAACTTATAATAGAAGGTCTAAGAGATGGAGATATAATATCAGAAGAGACAATTGATAAATTAAAAGATGAATTAGACTCAGTAATATGTTTTATGAGTTGTGCCTCTATCTCTCATTTAATAGATAGTTTTAAAGAACTAGTATCTAAAGAAGAGAATAACTAATAATAAAAAGACTATTGTAGTAATTACTAAAATATGATATTATATAATAGTCTTTTATACATGGCCTGTTGGTGAAGTGGCTTAACACATTACCCTCTCAAGGTAACATTCACGGATTCGAATTCCGTACAGGCTACCAATGAAATTAACTTGAATAGTATTCAAGTTTTTTTATTTGTTATGATATAATATATTATAGATTAAAAAAAAGAAATATTTTAATAGATTATTATAAAATAGGAGGATAATATGAAAGATGAAATAAGAGATATTATTAACAAGGAATTAGATGAAAAGGAAGTAACTATGGAAGAAATGTCTGTAGATTATAGTGAAGAATTAAAAAAACTTGAAGAAGAACATAATAAAAAGATCCAAGCAATGACAGAAGAAGAATTTCAAAAGATGATTGATGAACGAGCAAATCTTACTGGAGAAGATTTAATGAAAATGCAAGAAGAAGCATTGCAAGAAGCAATGAAATATATAAATAGAGATGATAATTAAAGGTGATAATATGTACGATATTATTATTATAGGAGCAGGACCTGCTGGTTTAACAGCAGCAATCTATGCAGGAAGAACTAAGAAAAAAATATTAATATTAGAAGCAAAAGTCTATGGGGGACAAATAATTAATACTAATAAAATAACTAATTATCCAGGCTTTTCTGAAATAAATGGTGTAGATTTTGCTACAAATTTATATGAACAAGTAAAAAAATTAGGAGTAGAAATTAAGTATGAAAAAGTAATTGATATTGATACAAAAGAATTAAGAGTAATTACTAATAATAATACTTATAGTACTAAATCCATCATACTAGCAATGGGTGTTCAAAATAAAAAGACTGGTTTAATTAATGAAGAAAGATTTATTGGTCATGGACTTAGTTATTGTGCCACATGTGACGGAAGTTTTTATAAAGATCAAGATGTATGTGTCTATGGAGGAGAATATAGTACTTTAGAAGAAGCATTATATTTAAGTGATATTTGTAATCAAGTTTATATTATTAATAAAAATGATAGTTTTAATGATGGAGAAGAATTATTAGAATTAACAAATAATAAAAATAACATTAAAGTATTATTAAATACAACAATAAAAAATATTAATGGAGATAATAATATAGAATCTATTGATATTATTAATAAAGATGGAAATAATAATATTAAAATATCAGGTTTGTTTATTGCTTTAGGTAAAGTACCTGAAAACAATAATATCGTAAAAGATATTAAATTGGATGATAATGGATATATTGTTGCAAGAGAAGATTGTCATACTAATATTAATCATATATATGTTGCTGGAGATATTCGTACCAAAAATCTTCGTCAATTAACAACAGCTTGTGCCGATGGTGCAGTAGCAGCAACAACAGCAATAAAGGAGATAGATAGATAAAATGGTAAAAGAACTAACAGAAAAAGAATTTAATGAAGTAATAAAAGAAGGTAATGTTTTAATAGACTGTTATGCTGATTGGTGTGGTCCTTGTAGGATGTTATCACCAATTATTGATGAAGTATCAAATGAAATAGATAATTATAGTTTCTATAAATTAAATATTGATAATGCAGAAAACATTGCTAGAGAATATCAAATTTTTTCAATACCAACATTATTAATATTTAAAGAATCTAAATTAGAAAAAAAATCTGTAGGATTAATATCAAAAGAAGATTTAGTAAATTTATTAAAATAAAAGTACTAGTTAATTGACTAGTATTTTTATTTTTTGATATAATTAAATAGATAATAATGAGGGATTAGTATGGAGTTTTTAAAGAAAATACGAAATTTATTATTAATATTTGCTCTAGTAGGAATAGCTACTGCATATATTGATTATACAAGAATTACTAATGGAGAATCTCCAGCTTTCTGTAAGGAAACTTTTAACGAAAGAAATAATGAATTAACATGTCGTGGAATATTCTATGTAACAGATAGAGTAGTAAAAAGATCTCCAAGTGAAAAATTAAATTTATCAAAAAGCATTAAATATAGATTTCTTAATCAAACAATTAATATTAAATTAGAAAGACCAAAAGAAAAACAAGACTTTGTATTATATGTTACCCCATCCCTTGAATGTCCATCTCCTTCATATTTATATTATGAAGAAGATAATCAAAAGATTTATCTAGATTGTATTGCTAGTGTTAAGATTAAAGAAAATAATCAAAAAGAAAGTGTTGATTTAAAAGATGCTTTAGAAAAAAATAAAGGTTTAATAGAAACAATTATTAAGAAAACATCATTAATAGGAATTGAATCTGATAAAACTACAGAAAAATATATAAATTTAGATAATCAGTTTATTAATAAAAGTATTACTATATATAGATGTAATAAAGATGATATAAAAGATATATACATTACAATGAATAATACAATGGCAGATGATTATTGTATATTAAAAAATGATAGTCTTCCAAAAGAACAAGAATAACTTGTTCTTTTATATGTTATAATATGTATGGTGATTTCATGAAAACAATATTAGTTTTAGAAGGTGGAGCATTAAGAGGAATATATACAGCAGGAGTATTAGATGTATTATTAGATAGTGATATAAAAATAGATGCTATTGTAGGAGTATCTGCTGGAGCATTATTTGGCATAAATTATGTATCTAAACAAAAAGGTAGATGTTTAAGATATAATTTAGCAAATGTTCATAATAAGAACTATATGGGTTTATATTCACTTATTACTACCGGTAATATTATGAATAAAAAATTTTGTTTTGATACTTTAGTATATGAAACAGATCCTTTTGATTTTAAAGAATTTAAAAAATCAAAAATAAAATTTTACTGCGTAGTAACCAATCTAGAAACAGGTAAAGCAGAGTATAAGGAAATAACTGATCTGGAAAAAGATATGGAATATCTACGAGCAAGTGGCTCTATGCCTTTAGTATCTAAAATAGTTGAGATTAATGGTAATAAATATTTAGATGGAGCTATAGCGGATTCTATTCCAACTAAATGGGCAGAAGATCAGGGTTATGATAAAATTATTGTCGTTGAAACAAAAATTAAGGATGCATATAGAAAAGATACTATGATGCTACCATTTAAACTTAAATATAAAAAATATCCTAATTTTATAAAAACAATTTCAAATAGACCAAAAGAATATAATAAAGTAAAAGATTATAATAAAAAAGAAGATGGTAAAAAATTATTTGTAATTAGACCATCAAAATATGTTAATATAAAGAGAATTGAAAAGAACAAAGAAAAGATACAAGAGATGTATAATTTGGGTGTAGAAGACACTAAAAATATGCTTTCTAGTCTTAAAAAGTATTTAGCAAAATAAAGAAAGAGGGACATAATGATAAAAATATTAAAAAATTTAGAAAAGAAAGATATATCAATACTATTAGCAGTTGTTGTTCTAGTAGTTTTTTCTGTATATTTAGATTTAAAATTACCTGAATATATGAGTGAAATAACTGTTTTAGTACAAACAGAAGATAGTACAATGTCTGAAATATTACAAGCAGGATTCTATATGATGATTTGTGCTGTAGTTAGTTTAATATGTACAGTAATAGTAAGATTTTTAACTTCATTACTTTCAGCTAGATTTTCTAGAACTGTTAGAAGAAATATATTTAGTAAAGTTGAAGATTTTGGTATTACTGAGATAAAGAAATTTCAAACAAGTAGTTTAATAACTAGAACAACAAATGATGTAACTCAAATAGAAACACTACTAAGTATGGGATTACCTTTACTTTCAAAAGCACCTATCATGGCAGTATGGGCTTTATGTAAAATAATTGGTAAGAGTGGAGAATTAAGTTTAATAACAGGAGCAGGAGTTTTAATTATAGTAATAACTAACTTAACAATAATTAGTATTGTATCTCCGAGATTTGAAATAATTCAAAAACTTACAGATAAGATTAACGGAGTAACAAGAGAACACATTACAGGTATTAGAGTAATACATGCTTTTAATGCTGAAAAGCATGCTGAAAAGAGATTCAACAAAGTAAATGATGAATTAACAGGTATACATTTAACTATTACTAAAACATTTGCTTTAATGGATCCTATTATGAATTTTGTTATGCATTTCCAGCATTTGGGTATTTATTTTGTAGGAGCATATATAATAATTAGAAGTGGAATGATGGATAAAATTACTATGTTTAGTAATATGGTAGTATTCTCAAGTTATGGTATGCAAGTTATTATTTCATTCTTAATGCTTACATTTATCTTTATGATACTTCCTAGAGCTCAAGTATCAGCCAGACGTATTAATGAAGTATTAGATAGTGAAGTATCTATTAACTCAGGTACTTTTAAAGGAAGTACCATAGAAAAGGGTACAGTAGAGTTTAAAGATGTTAGTTTTAAATATCCTGATGCTGATGAATATCTATTAAAACATATATCTTTTAAAGCAGATCAAGGAGAAACAGTTGCTTTTATAGGTTCAACTGGTAGTGGCAAATCAACACTAATTAATTTAATTCCTAGATTTTATGATGCAACTGAAGGAGAAGTATTTGTTGATGGAGTTAACGTAAAAGAATATGACTTAAAAGAATTAAATAATCGTATTGGTTATATTCCTCAAACAGCAGTAATGTTTACTGGAACAGTAGAAGAAAACATAGCCTATGGTGATAATGGTAAAGGTAAACCTACATTAGATAAGATTAAAGAAGCGGTGAAAGTAGCTCAAGCAAAGGATTTTGTTGAGAAAATGGATAAAAATTATAAATCACATATTGCTCGTGGAGGAACTAATGTAAGTGGTGGTCAAAAACAAAGATTATCAATTGCTAGAGCAATAGCTAGAGATCCAGAAATATATATATTTGATGATTCATTTAGTGCATTAGATTATCAAACAGATGCTAAACTTAGGAAAGAATTAAAGAAATATACAAAAGAAGCAACTAATATGATAGTTGCCCAAAGAATTGGTACAATTATGAATGCAGATAAAATAATAGTCTTAGATAAAGGAGAATGTGTTGGTATTGGAACACATAAAGAATTACTAAAAAATTGTGATATATATAAGGAGATTGCTTTATCTCAACTAAGTGAGGAGGAATTGAACAATGCCTAGACATGATCAAGCTCCTGAAAAAGTAAAAGATTTTAAAGGAACATTACTAAGACTATTTAAAAATTTAGATGCGTGGAGATATATATTAATAATAGCTGGAGTATTATCAATACTAGCAGCGTTACTATCAACAATTGCACCAAATAAACTTGCAGATGTTACTGATGTAATAACTGAAGGTTTAAAACCAAATACTGAAAATATTCAAAAAATTTCAGAAGAAATATATGAAAATGCTATAGTAAATTATAGTATTTATAAGAAAAAAGAAATTAATAAAAATGATTCAAAAGAGTTAATAGAAGAATTTAACAATCTTACTACTCAAGAAAAAACAATTCTTTTAAAACCAATAACTATAGATAATGTAGAAATATCAGTAGCAGATCAAATAGAATTTATTGAAATAACAAATACTATAAATGATGATATGGTTACTGAAGAATTATTAGTAAAATTAGATAAAATGCCTGATTCTATTAAAAAATTAATAGAACCAAAACTAGATATGAATGAATTAAAACATAGATCATTAATTCTAGCAATTATTTATCTATTAAACTCTATATTTGCATATATAGAAGGATTATTAATGGCTTATGTAGGTATAGGTTATTCAAAACGACTTAGAAAAAGTATTAGTCAAAAGATAAATAAATTACCATTAAAATACTTTGATAGCCATGAAACTGGAGATGTCTTATCAAGAGTTACAAATGATGTAGATACTATTGGAATTAATATGAGTGATACTATAACATCACTTATAACAAATGTAACCTTATTCTTAGGATCAATTGTTATGATGTTTGTAACTAACTGGATAATGGCATTTACGGCGATACTATCAAGTATAATTGGCTTTGCAATATCATTCTTCTTACTAAAAAAATCTCAAAAATACTTTGTAGAAAGACAAAAACAATTAGGAGATTTAAATGGTCATATAGAAGAAATATTCTCAGGACATAATGTAGTAAAAGCATATAATGGAGAAGAAAATGCTTTAAAAGAATTTGATAGAATAAACAATAATCTATATAATTGTAATTTAAAGAGTCAATTTTTATCTGGAATAATGCAACCAATAATGAACTTTATAGGTAATTTTGGATATGTTGCTGTATGTGTTGTTGGAGCCTTGCTTGTAATGAATGGTAAAACTTCTTTTGGAACAATCGTTGCCTTTATGATTTATGTAAGATTATTTACTAATCCATTATCAAGAATAGCTGGAGCTGCTACTACAATGCAATCAGTTGCCGCAGCAGCAGAACGTGTCTTTGAATTTGTTGATGAAGAAGAGATGTCTGATGAATCTCATATTAAAGAAAAAATAGATAAAAAAGATGCCAAAGGTAATATTGAATTTAAAAATGTAAAGTTTGGTTATAATGATAATAAAACTATTATTAAAAACTTTAGCGCTTCAGTAAAAGCTGGAGAAAAAATAGCTATAGTAGGGCCAACCGGAGCAGGTAAAACTACAATGGTTAACTTATTAATGAAATTTTATGATATAAATGATGGAGATATATTAATAGATGGTAAATCTATTAAGAATTTATCAAGAGAGAATATTCATAATTTATTCATTATGGTATTACAGGACACATGGTTATTTGAAGGTACTATTAGAGATAATTTAAAATTTAATAGAAGAGATGTTTCAGATGAAGAATTATGGAAAATATGTAAGATAGTAGGAGTAGATCATTTTATTAAAACTCTTCCAAGAGGATTAAACTCAATGGTAGGAGATAATGATAGTATTTCATCTGGACAAAAACAGCTACTTACAATAGCTAGAGGTATGGTAGAAGATGAACCATTTTTAATACTTGATGAAGCAACATCAAATGTAGATACAAGAACTGAAGAATTAGTTCAACAAGCTATGGATAAATTAACTGAAGGTAGAACATCATTTATTATAGCCCATAGATTATCTACTATTAAAAATGCCAATTTAATATTGGTTATGAATGAAGGTAATATAGTAGAGCAGGGGACACATGAAGAATTACTTAAAAAGAATGGTTTCTATGCTGAATTGTACAATTCTCAATTTCAAAAATAAAAAATAATACAAAATAATAAATATTATGTTAAAATAGAGTAAAGGAGTGATAATATGGCAAAATTTTGTATAAGTTGTGGTACTCAAATGGAAGATAATCAACAATTCTGTCCTAGTTGTGGAGCTGCACAAAATGCTCAAGCTGCACCTGTAGCAGGAGCACCAGCACAAACTGGTAAATCTAAATTAGTTGCTGGACTATTAGGTATTTTCTTAGGAGGATGGGGAATTCATAATTTCTATTTAGGAAATACTGGTAGAGGAGTTGCTCAAATTATTGTAACAATAGTTACATGTGGAATTGGAGCATTATGGGGATTAATTGAAGGTATTTTAATCCTTACAGGAAGCATAAATACTGATGCTGATGGTAATCCATTAGTAGACTAAAACAGCCAAAAACTTGCAAAAAATTGCAAAATGTGGTATAATTAAATCATGAGGAGCTTTAATAGGTTAACATTAATTGCTCTTCTTTTTTGTCAAAATAAAAAACGTAGTTTATACTACGTTTTTATAATATTTCGATACCATCATCATCATATATAACATCCGGTTCTTCTTTTTCTTCTTGATTAAGAGGTTCTAATTGTTTTTTAAATTGATTTTGAATAAATCCCATATTAAATAATTTACTTCCAACCTTCATATCAAGTCTATCTCTTTTCTTACCTAACTTGATCATTGCATCATTACCAAAATCTACAGTAAGACAAATTCCCGAAATAAAACTTGCAAGTTCACTATTATTTAAAAAGAGTAGAGGATTAGCAATTTCAGCAGGAACAGCTAATCTTTGGGCAACTCCAGTTTGATTAATTAATTCGTCATATCCTCCAGCTTCTACTTTAAACTCCTCAATCATCCCTGTATCAGTAGATGCAGGAAGTAAAGCATTAACACGTATCCCTCGATCTCCAAACTCTATTGCTTTTTCTGCCATATAATAATTTAATGCTCTTTTAGATAATGGGTATGCCATAATACCAACAGTATCTTGTTCAGCTTTTTTATGTAACAAATCAATCATTTTATCCCATGATGTAGCTTTAACAATATTTTTAAATTCACTAGAATACTTGTCCCAATAATTACCTGCAACTGAAGTAACATAACAAATAGATCCATTATTTTTCATTCTTTTTGATAAATATTCATCAGTAATATATTTATTTGCAATAAAATTAATAGTAAAAGTTGTGTAATAATCATTTTTAGCGCCAGATACACCAGCAACTCCAAAGAAAGAATCAATTTCATCAGGTATATTTAAAAAAACATCATCTATACTTTCTTTATCGCTTAAATCACAATCTAATGTAATTACTCCATATATATTAACAGGATTACAATCAATAGCATATACTATTGCTTCTTCTTCTATTAATTTCTTAACAGTAGCTAGTCCGATACCAGAAGCAGCCCCTGTAACTACACAGACTTTATCTTTATAAAAATGATTCTCCATAATATCACACACCCAATTATATTTTATCAAAAATACAAGTATATTTTATAATTAAATAAAAAGTATTTACATTATTTGTCAAAAAGAAAAATAGATATTATTAATTAAATAATAAATATGATAAAATAAAATAAGGTGAGACTATGAAAAATAAAATAATAATTATATTATTAATTATATTTTTAATCCCATTACAAATAAATGCTATAGTACCTAAATCAGATAAAGAATATGTTACTGATCAAGCAAATGTTTTAACTGAAGAATCAGAAGAATATATAATAAAATATTCAAGCTTTTTATATAAAGTAAAACAAATAGATTACTATGTAGTAACAGTAGATAATCTTGAAGGTATAGATATAGAAGATTATACTAATGATGTATATAAAGAATATAAAATTAATAAGGAAGGTTTATTAATATTATATTCAAAAGAAGACGGTCAAATTAGAATAGTAGCAGGAGAAACTTTAAGTACAAAAATAGATAATAAAACATTAAGTAATTATATTAAAAAGTATTTTATGCCATATTTAGAAAGATATGAATATAATGATGGTATTATGAATGGTTATAATGCATTATATAAATATATTTGTGATCAATATGGAATAGATGCTTCATCAATGTATATAGTAGAAAAATTAGATTTTTTAACTAAATATTCTCATATTATTATGATAATAATGATTTGGGTAGGATTCCTTATAGGTGGCAGATTTGTTAAATATTATTTAATGTATCGTAATAAAATGATAAGAGATATAGCTGAAACAATAGAATTAGGAAGTATAATAATATTTAATATATTCTTATTATCTTTAGCATATTTACTAAAACCAACATATATTCTCTTAGTATTGGCAAGTGAATTTATAGCATTTTTCTCATCAATTAGTAGGTATAAATCATTAAAAGAAAGAAAAGTAAAAAGAATTAAGAAACATCAAGTAAAAAAAGAAAGAAAATTAAAATTAAAATATAGAAAAAAATAATAATATCAAACTATCTTTTAGAAATAAAAGATAGTTTTTTATGGTATAATAAAAACAGGTGGTTTATATGAAAAGAAGCGAAGTAGATCGTACTAAACTAAGTCCTATGATGCAACAATATATGGATATAAAAGATAAGTATGAAGATACTATTATTTTCTTTCGTTTAGGAGACTTTTACGAAATGTTTTTTGATGATGCTATTTTAGCTTCTAAAGTACTTGAATTAACTCTAACAGGAAAACAAGCTGGATTAGACGAAAGAGTACCAATGTGTGGAATACCTCATCATGCTTATGTTTCTTATGTTGATGAATTAATAGATAAAGGATATAAAGTAGCAATTTGTGAACAATTAGAAGATCCTAAAGAAACAAAAGGTATGGTAAAAAGAGATGTTATACAAGTAATAACTAAAGGTACTAGATTAGATGAAAGTATAGACTCAAAAGATAATAATTATATAGCAAACATTTATGATTTTAATTATTGTTTTGGAATAAGTTATGCAGATATTTCAACAGGAGAAGTATATGCAACACTTATTGAAGGTGATAAAGACAAAGTTATTAAAGAGATAACTAGAAATAATTTTAAAGAGGTAATAGTAAATGATACTATTGATAGAGAAATAGTAGAAATTCTAAGAAGTACTTATGAAGTATTAGTAACTATTACAAAAGATGAATATGAAGGAAAAGATTACGAATATATTTATAGGAATATAGAAGATATACGTTTAGTAAAAACTCTAAAACATTTATTAAATTATGTCCTAGATAATAAAAAGGGAGATTTACATCATCTTCAATCATGTAGTATTATTAAATCTTCTACATATTTAGAGTTTGATGTTAATACTAAAAAAAATCTTGAATTAGTAGAAACAATACGTAGTAGAGAAAGACAATATAGCTTGTTATGGTTGCTTGATAAATGTAAAACTGCTATGGGAAGTAGATTTTTAAAGTATAGTATTTTAAATCCATTAACAGATAAAAAAGAATTAGAAAGAAGATATGATCTAGTATCTCTTCTAAGCACAGAATTTATTCTAAGAGATGATTTAATAACTTCATTAGAAAAAGTATATGATTTAGAAAGATTAGTAGGTAGGATTACTTATGGTAATTTAAATGCAAAAGATTTAATACAATTAAAAAACTCTGTATCAGTATTGCCTAAAATAAAAGAAATATTACAAGAATTAAAATATGATAAAAAAATAGAAACATTTGAAGAATTATATTTTTTATTAGAAAATTCTATTAATGAAGATGCACCATTTACTCTTCATGAAGGTGGACTAATAAAAGAAGGATATAATGAAGAATTAGATGAATTAAAGAAGATTAGTAGTGGTTCAAAAGACTTTATTCTTGAAATGGAAAAAGATGAAAAGATGCGAACTGGTATTAAGAATCTAAAAGTAGGATTTAATAAAGTATTTGGATACTATATAGAAGTATCTAAAGGACAATGCAATTTAATAAAAGAAGAATATGGTTATGAGAGAAAACAAACTCTTGCTAATTGTGAAAGATTTATTACACCAATTCTAAAAGAAAAAGAAAATATTATTTTAGGAGCAGAAGAAAAAATAATATCTTTAGAATATAAATTATTTATGGATATAAGAGAAGTGGTAAAAAGATATTCTGCTTCACTACAAAAAACTGCTAAAGTAATAAGCGAAGTAGATATGCTACAATCATTCTCTATAGTAAGTGATAATTATAAGTATGTTAGACCAAAACTTACCAATGATAAGACAATTAGATTAATTGATTGTCGTCATCCAGTAGTAGAGCAAGTAATGAAAGATAAGTATATTCCAAATGATATAGTAATGGATAAAACTACTAATATTTTATTAATAACTGGTCCTAATATGGCAGGAAAATCAACTTATATGAGACAATGTGCTATCACTGTAATAATGGCTCAAATAGGATGTTTTGTACCATGTAAAGAAGCAACTATGCCAATATTTGATAAGATATTTACTAGAATTGGTGCATCAGATGATTTAGTTTCAGGAGAATCTACATTTATGGTAGAAATGAAAGAAGCAAATTATGCTCTACAAGAAGCAACAGAAAAAAGTTTAATTCTATTTGATGAATTAGG
>CAMYVT010000019.1 GCA_947302515.1 uncultured Caryophanales bacterium | reverse complement strand
CAACTGACTCTTAATCAGTGGGTCTAGGGTTCGAATCCCTAACGCCCCACCATTTAGAAATAAAAAAGAAGCATTTGCTTCTTTTTTTATTTTAATTTTCCTTTAGCACCCTTCATTCCTTTTACTCCACCATTATTAGCAAATCCTGCTAAAATATTAGTTTCAAATGAATGAGTTTTACTAATTCTTTTCTTATAGTCTTTAATTCCAATATTAATCATTTCATCTAGTACTTTAGTAAAGTCTTGTCCTTTAGCTTCCCATAAATAGTATGCTAATGATCCAGGAATTGAATTAATCTCATTAATATATACTTTATTTGTTTTTTCATCAATTAAGAAATCTATTCTAGAGTTTCCGGCACTACCTAATGCTTTAAATGCTTCAACTGCAATTTTTTCAATCTCTTCTCTAGTCTTTTTATCTAAATCAGCTGGTAGTTTACGGTTAGTAGAAGCCATTCCTTTAGATTTACCTTTTACTTTTACTCCACCTTTTGTTTTACTATTCTTTCCACCACCAATATATTTATCAGTGTATGTTAAGAATTTATTAGCTGATAATACTTCTTCTATTTCACTTACTTTTTGATGTTCATAGTTACCCATGACAGCAATATTTACTTCTTTTAGGTTTTGTACTACTTCTTCAACTACTATCTTCGTATCATATTGAAGAGCATCATCTATTCCTTCTTTTAATGTTTCTTCATTTTCACAAACACTAATTCCTACAGATGATCCAGTTGTTGCTGGTTTAACAATTAACGGATATTTTAATTTCTTTATTTTCTTTAATACTTCATCTTGATTTTGTCTATAATCAACATCATAGAACCAAATATATTCAGTCATTGGTAATCCAGCATTTTTCCAAATGTCTTTCATTATAGTTTTATCTTGTCCAGCTACTGCTCCATAAACATTTGGTCCCACAAATGGTATACCTATTGTCTGTAAATAACCTTGTAATACACCATCTTCTACATTAGTACCATGAACTACTGGGAAGATAATATCTACTTCTTTTACAACTGGTTTAAATAAACCATTTTTCTTTTGAAGTACATAACTACCATTTTTATAGTATAGAATAACATTTGTACCATATCTTTTAATTAAATCTAAGTCTTGGTATACATCTATATCTTTTAACATATCTCCTGTATACCACTCTCTGTCCTTTGTAATATAAATTGGTATTATTTCATATTTTTCTTCATCCATCTTATTAATTGCTTGGATAGCTGAAATAATACTTACTTCATGTTCTACTGATTCTCCTCCAAAAACTACTCCTACTCTAATCTTCATATAATCATCTCCTATTTTTCATTAAATGAGTCTGGTAAATCATTTTCATATAACGCATAAACTTCATTATCATTTGCTAAATTCATTATATATGGGAAAGACTCCCTAACATCATTAAATACAATAATTTTTTCTTTGTCAAATCCCTTCTTTAGCAAACCATTTTTAATTGGTTTTGTCTTTTTTTCTCCAATTAGAATTGCATAATCGGCAACTTCTGCTATTTGTTCTCCAAACAATTCATTATATTCATCTTCTTTATCTCCTAATTCAATCATTCCTGGAGTAACAACTACTTTCATTCCTGGCATCTTCTTTAATATTTCACAAGCATTTTTTGCTCCTACAGGATTTGAATTATAAGCATCATCTATTTGATAAAAATTACCTAATTTCTTTAATTCTAATCGATGTTCTACTGGTCTTACAGAAGATACTGCAGTTTGTAACTCTTCAATATCTATACCAAATTCTTTTCCGCAAGCAATTGCGGATAAAATATTATAAACATTATGTTTTCCTAGTAAACTTGTTTCAAATTTATACTTTTTATTATCTCCTTTAAATACTACATCAAAAGTAGTACCTTTATAAGAACACTTTATGTTTTCTGCTCTGACATCAACATCTTTATTATCAATACCTATCCAAATAATTCTAACTTTATTTTTTAATATATAACTTACTTGTTTAGGATCATCTCCATTAAGTATTCCAAATCCATCATCAGGTAAAGATTCAATAAGCTCAAATTTTCCTTTTTGAATGTTTTCTTCACTACCAAAACTTTCTAAATGAGCAGTACCTATTGTTGTTAAAATACCATACTTTGGTTTTATTAATTTGCAAAGTCTTGCTATTTCTCCTCTAACATATGCTCCCATTTCTGCAATAAATATATCAGTAAATTTATCCATATGATTATTTACTGTCATAATAAGTCCATTAAATGTATTTAGATTTCTAGGAGTTGGTAATGCATTATATTTTATATTTAGTATTTCTCCTAAAATATTCTTACAACTTGTTTTACCATAACTACCTGTAATACCTATTATCTTTAAATTAGGCATACTTTTAATCTTATTTTGTGCTTTTCTTTTAAAATGTAAATATATTAATCTTTCTATTGGAGTATTGATAATCATAGCAATAAAAACTATAAAATAATTTAGATATAACATAATAGATTCTATTAATAAAATTATCCATACTATATATGTATTTTCTAGATTTAAACACAATATAAACATAGGTATTATATGTAAAATAGATATTGTTATTATCAATCTTCTAATTCTAGCAGTTACTACTAATTTCTTTTTATTTTGATCATTTGTTATTCTCTTATTCCATCTATATCCTAATAGTACTAAGAATAATGCCATTATTATTAAGCACATATCAGTAATAAACAATATATTGTGAATAATAAAAACTCCTATTAAAGAAATAATAATTATAATGAGATCTATATCAATAAAATCATATAGATTTTTAAATATCCATTTAAGATATCTATTATTCTCATTATAAAGATGTTCTTGTAACATATGTAAGCTTCTTCTTGATTTATGATAAACTGCATAAAAGAATGCAATTAATAATAAAACACATAATAATATCATTTTAACCTCCTAAAAGAAATTATTTAAGATACTTACTACTCGAGGTAAATTTTCTAAATAAGCGTAGTGAGATCCTGGAAGTATTATTAAAGCAGCATCTATCATAATTTTTTCAAGTTCTCTAGCTTCTGCAACAGGAGCCTCTGTATCTTGATCTCCCCATATTAATAATGTTGGTTCTTCAATTTCTCTAGCATATTTTGAAAGATCTTCATTTACTACTTCAACAAGTGTTTGTCTCATAATTGGACTTGCCGCTTTATAATCTCTTGATCCAATATATTTTTTCATATATTCACCAATATCATTTAAGCCCGGAACTTGTTTCAATGATTTTAAAATTTTTACTGTAAATGGTAAATTTTCTTTAATACGGATACATGGGCTACCAAATAAAACTAGTTTTTCAATTGGATGCTCTGCTGAATATCTAATAGCTAATCTTCCACCAAAAGAATGACCTATTATAATAGGTTTTTTGATTTTTAATTTATTAATAAATTCTTCTAACATTTCATTATAATTTTGAATAGTCCATTTTTCTGTTGGTTCATCACTTTCTCCAAATCCTGGAAGATCTAAAATAGTGATTCTAAATCTATCTGAAAAATTATCTCCCAATGGTTTCATCATTTCAATATTTTGTCCCCAACCATGTAATAATATAATGTCTTTTCCTTCTCCATACTGTATGTAATTAATATTCAAGTTTTTAACATTTACTTTCATTAAACCACTCCATTTAAATTATATCATACTTAAGATATCAAGTCCCCTTAAAACCTTTGATATCATTAATTATCTAATATATGCGTAAATTTGTGTAAAACCTTTTACACTTTTTTACAATTATACCTTTTTGATTATATATATAGTATATTTCTTTATTATATGATACAATTTTATTGAATAGAATATTGGAGGTTAATATGAAAAAAATAATTATACCAATTATTGTAATACTAATTCTTGCTTTGTTAGGTGGAGGATTTTACTATTTATATCAATATACTGAGGTGTTTGGTAAAAAAATAATTCCTACTAAGATAAATAATATTACAATAGAATATGTTCCAGGATATGATATAGAAAAAGCTAAGGGTAATAATGAACTTGATGGAATAGAAATAAAAATACAAGAGATTAAATTAGATGAAAGAAAAGCAAGTATTATTAAAAGTGATTTAAGAAAGATTACAAAAAGTGATAAAAAGACTGATGATTTTAATAGTAAAATAGAATTATTATTAAATGATAAAACAGTAATTAAAATTAATAAAAATGAGGGAATTATAAATAATAATAGTATTAATATTCCTAATTCATTATTAAATGATATAGATGCTATAATTGATGAGAATAATGAAAAAATATTAAAAACTAATAGTTTTGAATCAATTGTTTTGAAAATGAATGGCTCTTCTATAACAGTAAAAAATAAAGATAATTTAGATTATCTTAAGAATTCTCTTCTTTATTATCCTATTACTTTACCAAATGATTTTAAAACATTTGATAATGGATATAAGATAGAAGTTATTTTAGATAATCAAACTCATATTTATTTATATGAAAATACTAATGTTGGATATATTCAACAACAAGAATCAAGTACATTCGCAGTATTTGATGAAAATTTCAAAGATATTATTAATAGAATTCATGATATATCTGTAGAAAAATAAAAAGCATAACTAAGTTATGCTTTTTTTATTTATAATTATTGTTCTGTTGGAGAATATACTGTTCCAGTAAACCATACTTCTCCTGTATCTTTGTCTCTAATAATATATAAATATGGTTTATTGAAAGTAATATCAATTGTTTCTACTGGTACATCATATTTGTATTCAAAAGTTTCACAATTTGCAGCTCCTTTTCCACCAAACACTGTAACAGCAGAGGCTTTAATTCCATCATTAGAGAATTCAATTGTAGCTTTATGATCTGCTTTTGCAATAAACTCTCCACCTTTTGTTTTTATCATATTTGATAAATCTGCTTTTTCTGCACTGAATACATCTTCAATACCTAATTTTTGTAAATCCTCTTTTAATTTTAATTGATAATCATATTTGAATACAGGTATATGCCCTTCAATCTTAGTAACTACACCCTCTTTAAAGTTTTCTAATTTAATATCTTTTAAATTACTAATAACTGTATTAAGACTCTTAGCATCTAATTCTTTAACATAAGACTCTAATGATGCTTCTTTAGGCATAATTGCTACATACTGAAGGGTTGTTCTATCATAAGTTTGTAGATCTTTAGCAAATGCTTTTAGTTCAGAACTATCATATAGATAAAAATCTGTTGAAAAATCTACTTGCTTATAATTAGAATCTATATCTTTGATATAATCATCCATATATTCATCATATGTTTTACCACACATTTCTCCACCATTATCAATATATTCCTGTAGTTTTTCTCCTACTGTCTTACGAATATTATCTTCACCTAAAGTCTTAACAATATCATAATTATTAATACTTGCTCCTAGTTCTAATGATTTTGCTTGTTTACCATTGAAATCTATGGTGTCATATTTTTTAGTTTCTTCTATATCTCTTACATAATCAGAATAGTTTTCATGTTTATAATTTACTGAATAATATTTACAACTCACTTTGTGTTCTTGTCTTGCTTGTGTTGTTTCACATTGTAATTGATTAACCCAGTTCATATCAATTGCTAGTGCATTAATAATAAAGAAATCATATTCTGACACTGAATTATCTAACATATTTTCTATTAAATGAAATGTCTTGTCACTTATCCAATTGTTCATTGGATCTGGACTAGTGAATGGATCTACAAACACTTCTGCCCCATATTTTTCTTTTAATTTATCAGTATACTCTGTTTTAATAGCATCTTTATATGTTTCTTTAATAAACATAGAGTTTGCAAATGACATATGTTCATTATTATTATATTTTTTTGGTTTATAATCTCCAATTACTGCTAAAATTTGTTCATGTGATTTTCCAGCAGTACCTTCATTTAACATAGCTAAAGCATATTTAATTGATAATGGACTATATATCATGTTTTCTTGCTTATTTTCTAATTGAAGGAAATATAAGTCAAAATCTTCTAACCCATTACCACTTAATTTATATGGAGAAGCTGATACTGGTTTTTCTACTTTTACTTTTTCCTTCTTAGGTTGTCCTTTTAAGAATACTACTGCTACAGTTCCTAAAATAGCAACAAGAATAACAATAATACATACAATTATAATTGCTTTACCTTTCTTTTTCTTTTTTGCTTCTTTTACTTCAGGTGTTACTTGTTGTGCTTCATTTTCAACTGGTTGTACTTCTTCTTTTTTCTCTTCATTTTCAACTTTTTGTTCTGTATTTTCTTCCATCTTACACTCTCCTTATCTTGTACTTTTATTATAGTATGAAATGATAATTCAAGCAATAAAAAAAGAATGCTAAGCATTCTTTTTTATATATAAATATCCTTTTTCTTTTGGTTCAAAATCAAAGCAAGAATCAAATATTCTTCTTTCTGCTTCTTTTTCCTTTGATGTTCTATGAATAATACTACTACATATTACTACTCCACCTTGTTTTAAAAGTTTACTTAAGTTTTCTCTAACTGCTTTTATCTTATTAGGATCTCTTTTTGTTAATTCTAAAATATTTGATATTAAAATAATATCATAATTATTTTCCATAGCATTGTTATCAAATAAATTTATTAGTCTAAATGATAATTCTGGATTAATAATATCTATTAATTCTTCTGGTTTTGAAAATAAAGTACTACCTATAGGTTGAGCATCTACATCATAAAATAAATTACTTATTTCTGTATTTACACTTAAATTCTGTCTAAAAAATTTAAAAGCATTATTCTCTTGCTCATTTCTTGGTTCTACATATTCTAATAACTCTCTTAACCAGCTATTACCATCTAATACTTTAGGATATAATTCATTCATATATTCTATAGACCATATTCTTAAATAGTAATAATAAAGAGGTAATCTGTTCATATCAAATGAATCAGTTCTTTTTGCATCTAAAAAATCTGATGTTAAAACATGATCTCCTGATGCTAATACAGATAAAACTTTTTTATTATCAAAATCTACATCCAGATAAGCATCAACTAAATCTTCATTTGTTTTATAAAATATTTTACTATAACCATCTACACTTTTACCCATAGAGATTACTCTACTAACTAAATAATCTTTTAATAATTCTTCTCTTTCCATAATTTTATCCCCTGTTTCGAATGCATATTCTACCATTTCTTATTATATTTGTCAAAATATCACTTTACATTAAGAGTGTAAATATATAATCTGAAAATTTGGAGTTTTTTTAATTTTGTGCTATAATATGTAGCCGTAGCGCGAAATGGAGGTTTGAGATGAAAAGAAAGATTTATAATGTAGCTAGTGGAGTAATTGAGGTTTATGATTTTGAACCAATAAGTTACAAACTTGCTTTATTCCGTTTGGAAGAAATGAAGGGTATTCCTCAAAAAAAACAAATATTAAGAAAGGATAATCCACGTTCATGGTTTACTCGTGATAAAGGAATTGTCTATGAATGTGATAATTATACATTAAGAGAATTTGATTATACTAAAATGGATCAAGTTGACTTAGTTAATATGATTCGTAAGTTTTATATTAATGGTTCTTTTAAGAATGATCCTGTATTAATTAGAGATGATTTAATTCTATTAAGTCCTGATAGAGGTTTAACTGATTATAGAATTCAACTTACTGAAGATGCATACATGGAGTATTTAATTGAAAATGAACAATTTGATAGTCCTGAATTAGAAGGTAAATCATTAGATAAACAAAGAGGATTATTTAGAATATCAGATGAACCTATTGTTACTGTTTCAATTGATGAATTTAAAAAAATGCATCAAGCTCAGTTAGTATCTGGTAATTTCCATGATACAATGGATTCTCTAGAAAGAACAAGTAAGGTCCTAAGTAAAATAAGAGAAAAATAAACCCTTATAATAAGGGTTTTTATTTTGACATTATAAAATAATTGTGTTAGACTACTCGATAACTTTAAAGGAGAAATAGAGATATCAAACAAAAAACAATGTAGAGATGTATACGGTGAAAGATTAAATGTTGGTGATGAAGTAATTCCTGTCCTTGATGAAGCATTATTAATAGGTATTGGTGGTTTTATTTCAAATATTAATTATAGTGAAAAATATAAAAATCATTATATTACTATAACTGATAAAGATGGTAATATTTTATTAGATGGTGTTGATGCTGGATGTTATACTACTCCAGAAAGATTTGATGAAAAAGAAAAGCAAGATAATATATATAGATTAACTTTTTTTGATGATGAATTATACCCTATAACTAGTCTTCCCTTAACTAATAAAACTGATGAAAATTATGAAATCCCTGATGAAACTTGTTTGGTTTTATTAAATGCTGAGCATCTTACTGAAAATCATGAATATTCCAAAGCATATACATGCAGTACTATTTATAATTTTATTGTTGAAAATGATATAAAATTACATTGCGATAAACATGATGATGGCTTTGATTTTTATTATGTTATGAATAAAAAAAGAAACTGGTATCCAATATATGGAGGCTATAGGACTGTTCAAAATGAGGATGAACTAAAAGAATGTGTTAAAGAAATTATAAGGTATTTTAGAGAAGCTAATTTATCAAATATTAATAATGATACTTTATATGATGAAAATGATGATAAAAAAGCATTTGAAAAGAAACTAGTTTATACATTAGATTCAAAAATATAAATCATTTCAAATAAAACCAGATTTATCTGGTTTTTTTTAACAAAAAAACTTAATCATTTCAATTAAGTTTTATTTCAATTTTATAAAATGGAGCGAACGAGGGGAATTGAACCCCCATCACAGCCTTGGCAAGGCCGTATTCTAACCATTGAACCACGTTCGCAAAAAATGGAGGGGCCTACCGGATTTGAACCGGTGATCAGGGTGTTGCAGACCCACGCCTTACCACTTGGCTAAAGCCCCATCTATAGTTTTTTAACACAGATCTTCTCTTGTGCTAAAGCCCCATCTATAGGTTTTTAACACTGATTATTTCTTGTGCTAAAGCCCCATCTCATGCATTATATTATAGCAATTATCTTTTTAAAATACAATAACTTTATAAAAAAAAGAAGTATTTCTACTTCCATAAATAATAGATATTATTATAATTATATTTTAATTCATTATATTCTATTAATAATCTTAATCCAACTTCATCATTATATAGATACAATCCCCCATCTTTTCTATAAATAATATCTCCATCTTTTATATTCCACTCTTCTATATCTTTACTTTCAAACAATAATACTCTATTACCTCTATCCATCTGTTTATACATTTTATCTTTTCCATAATAATAATAGTAATTATTTTCTTTTATTAAATCTTTTGATTTAGTAATCTCTTTATTTATTAATCTCTCATTACTAAAATGTTGATCTTCTTTTAAGAATTCTTTTTTTGATAAATTTTCTTTATTATTACTAGTTACTTTAATAAATCCTATTTCTTCATTTCCAACTTCTTTTATTTCTTCTTTCTTAATATTAATAGTAAATTGTTTTTTTGCTCTTCTATCAGTTACATAAACAGTATCATCTACTACTCCATTAATATAAGAGTCTTTATTTACTAATGTTTTTAATGTTATAGTTTTTTCTTTGTTCTTTTCTAAATCATAACAATAAATATTTTCTATTCCATTAACAGAAGTATTTTCAAATATAGCAAAATATCTTTTTGTTGTTGTTGCCATGATATTATCATATAAATCATTTTCTAAAAACTTAATATACTTATTCTCATTATTATCAATTAATACTATTCCTTTATAATCCCATACTATTATCTTATTATTATCTGGAATATTTTTAGTATATATTGTTATATTTTTATATTCTTTTTTTGTATTACTTGATTTAGGAATACTAATCTTATATTTTTTTACTTTCTTTACTATTTTTTTAAAACTATTATTATCTTTTAAATAATATTTTGATACTTGTTCCTTTCCTTTTAAACAATAAATATCTGGTTGTTTATTATTCTTGTAAATTGGTACTATACAACTTATATCTTTTTCATTATATACTTTGATATCTTTTATTATTTTTAACCTTTTATGAGCATTATTTTCAATGGTATAAGAATATTTTTCTTTTTTATTTTTAATTATAAAATCATAATAATGATTTTTATCTTTTTTATTAAAAATTTCAAATACTTTATAGTTATTTACTTTATATTCTCTTTCACTATGAGTCATAAATGTTTTATAAATAATAGGTATTAATAAGATAATTACTGCGATAGTTAAATAACTCTTATACTTTTTCATAGTATCACCTATCTAAGTATAACAAAAAAGAAGACTTTTCTCTAGTCTTCTTCTCTTAATCCATACTTCTTTTTTTCCTCCATCATGTAACTTGTAATCTGTGTTTCTATTTCTGTTAGAGCAGCATTATCAATATTAGATAATGTTACAAATTCTTTTATGGTATCAATATATACTTTTCCCCATAAGATTCCACTTGATATTTTTAAATCATTATACATATCTGGGGTAATTGAATTTAAAAAATATCCTATAATTACTCTTTTTCTACCAATTAATATTCTTTTATTAGTTAAAGCTACTACTGCTGTACCAAATATACTAAAGGAACTATCATTCTTTTGAGCAACAAAGGCATAAAGAACTTCTTCATCTGGGTTTAGATGTCTTTCTACTACAGATGAATTTTGTTTTAATCTCCATCCAATAGTCATTGGATATTGTGCTTTAAATCTTAGTACTTGTCTATATACTGAATTTCCCATAAAATTCCTCCTTTTATTCTATAAACCCATTTGTTGAAAAGAAACTTTCATAGTGAGCAGTATCTGTTAAACCATCAACTGAATCAACTATTGATGAATCTTTTACTATAAATAAATATGGTGTTCCAAAGCCTTCACTAAAAGCTTCGTCTGATTGAACAAAAGTTGTTTGAGTATCTTCTGTAAAATTATCTGTATTTAAATAATTTACTTCTAGATTATAATCTTTTACCAATTTTTGAATAATTGGTTCTGCAATTTGACAATAATGGCAAGTTGGTCTTGCTAATAATATTATCTTTGCTTCAGAGCCATTGTAATACTCTAAATATTTATCGATATCTATTTGAATAAATTCTCCCTTTTCATCTTCTTTTACTGCTGCACTTTCTTTCTCTGCATTAGAAAGAATTACATTTGGATCATTTGAAACTGTTTTCTTTACTTCTCCTGCTCCTTCTTTAGGTTTAATTGACATAGTAAGAACTAGTAATACTACTAAAACTACTATTCCACCTATTGTTAAAACTTTTTTATTCATATTATCTCTCCTTTATTACAATATATTAAAATGAAGTCAATGTGTCAACATTATTTTTCTACTCTATCTATATATTCTTCATATGGAATTTGTCTATCTATTATTTTTCCATCTTCTAATATTTCTATAACTCTATTAGCAACAGTACTATTTAATTCATAGTCACGTGTAGTGAATAATATTTCTCCAGTAAAATTACACATTCCTTTATTTAATGATGTAATACTTTCCAAATCCAAATGGTTTGTTGGTTCATCTAGTATTAAGAAATTAGGTTGTTGTAACATTATTTTTGATAACATACATCTTGCTTTTTCTCCACCAGATAAAACATTTACTTTTTTAAATACATCATCTCCAGAGAATAGCATTCTACCTAAGAATCCTCTAAGTACTTGTTCATCTTTAATATCATAGAATGAGCCCATCCATTCCATGATATTTTTTTCAGAATTAAAGAATTCTGTATTATCTTGTGGTAAGTATCCTGGAATAATAGTTTTTCCCCATTCAATTGTACCTTTATCATACTTTTCTTTTCCTGCAAGAATATTAAATAATGTAGTTTTAACCATATCATCTTTTGCTAAGATACAAATTTTATCTCCTTTTAATACAGTAAATGATACTTTATCTAAAACTTTCTTTCCATCTATTTCTTTAGTAAGATTTTCTACTTTTAATATTTCTTTACCTGCTGGTTTTTCTATTTTAAAATCTATAAATGGATATTTTCTACTACTTGGAACTATTTCATCTAATTCAATTTTTTCTAGCATTTTTTTACGAGAAGTTGCTTGTTTTGATTTAGATGCATTAGCAGAGAATCTTGCTATGAAGGCTTGTAATTCTTTTATTTTTTCTTCTTTCTTCTTATTAGATTCTCTCATTTGTCTTTGTAATAATTCACTTGATTCATACCAGAAATCATAATTACCTATATATAATTTAATTTTTGTATAATCAATATCACATATATGAGTACATACTTTATTTAAGAAATGTCTGTCATGAGATACGATTATTACTGTATTTGGAAAATTTATTAAGAATTCTTCTAACCATCTTATTGCTTCTAAGTCTAGGGAGTTTGTTGGTTCATCTAATAATAAAATATCAGGATTACCAAATAAAGCTTGTGCTAATAAAACTTTTACTCTAAGTTTTACTGGTATTTCTTTCATTAACATATAATGATTTTCCTCAGGAACACCTAAATTATTTAGAAGTTGTGCAGCATCTGGTTCAGCATTCCAGCCATCTAATTCCATAAATTCTGCTTCAAGATTAGCTAATTTCATACCATCTTCATCAGAAAATTCTGTTTGCTGGTACATCTTGTCTTTCTCTTCCATTATTTCATATAATTTAGAGTTTCCCATTATTACAACATCAATTACTCTTTTTTCATCATATTGATAGTGATCTTGTTTTAAAAATGATATTCTTTCTCCTTTAGAAACAGTTATTTCACCTGTTGTAGTATCTAATTCACCACTTAATAATTTTAAAAATGTAGATTTACCAGAACCATTTGCTCCAATTAATCCATAACAATTCCCATTAGTAAATTTTAAATTAACATCTTCAAATAATGTTCTTTTTCCAAATTTTAAACTTACATTACTTACTTGTATCATTTTATCACCTCAACATGTTTTTGTATTTCTCAAAACTTATTATATTTTACCTTAAAAAGCAAAAAAAGACAAGTTTCTAACCTATCTTCTTTACTAACTCTTTTAAGTTTTTTTGTTCCTGCATTAGCTCATTAAAATAACTACTGCTTGATTGATCAATGTCCCTTAATCCTAATACTTCTTTTACTCTTTGTATTGATGATTGAGGAACATTTGCTTTTCTTAAATCAGCCGCTACTAATTCTGTTATAAGTAAGTGTAATTGAAATTGATTTAATTGTTCTAATTTTTCTGGATCTACTGAATCTAATATTCTATAATTACTAGGATCTACAATATATAATTCTCCATTATATAAAGTATAACCTGGAGTTGCTCCATTTAGTAATACTTTTCTTTGACTTAGTGTTTCAATATCATATTCTAATGCCATTAGATTATCAATAAATTCTTCTTTTGGAGTTGTAGAAATTCTTTTGCCTGCACCCTTTTGTGATACAAGTTTCATTGTATAACCTTTAAAAGCATTATTATAAAATAATAATTTTTTAGGAAGTATTATTCTATCTGTTCTTATGTTAGTTAAATAATTAGCTGTTTCTACATCAATTGGTTCTTCTCCATCTCTAAATATTCTAATAGCATAGTTCTTATAGCGATAAACATCCCCTGCTTTAGATGATGGAGTAAATGTTAATTTTCTTAAACCAGATAAATCTACTTCTCTTCCTTCTAATTTATATCCCATATATCCCGACTCCCTTGTCGAGTATTATAACACACTATTTATAAAAATTAGAAATAAATTTTGAGAATTCATATAAAATAATTGAACTTTTATTAATAGCAAAGCTCTTTCCAATAGCTTTTCCACCTATTGTTAAAGAAGCAATTATAGCTGCTACTAAAATTGATGTAATTAATGCGTTAAAATGAAAAGTATTTATTAAATTTAGGGCTATTGAAGTACCTGCTGCACCTGATATTATTCCACAAATATCTCCTATAACATCACAAAAGAAGCTGGATACTTTATCAGCACTCTTTTTAAATTTAACTGCTACACTAGCTCCTTTTACTTTTCTTGAATTCATAGAATGAAATACCGCTTCATCTGCTGCAGTTACAGATACTCCTATCAAATCAAACATAATTCCTAAAAAGATAAATAATAAAGTAATAATAACTCCTAACCATATTTCAAAATGAGGAATTGTTATTTCTGCAATAAAAGCCATTCCAAAAGATATAAAAAATGATAATATTAGAACTATAAAAATCCATTTCCAGTCTACAGTTTCTTTTTTTATTTTTTCTTTTCTTTTAGTTACTTCTATTAAATTTTGTAATTCATTCTGTTTTTTTAATTTTTTAAACATATTACATTCTTCTCTCAATTTCTCTTAAATAATCATCTGTTTGATCTCTAAAGGCATTTTGTGATTGTAATTTAATATATTGTGGAAGATTCTTTTCTACTGTTTTAGAAAGTGTCATTGCAAAATACAATGATATTCTTTCATCTTTAGAATCTACTAATAATTTAAGATCTTCAACTCTTATAAATGGATTATTCTTTTCAAAATCAGGAATTAATCCTTCTTCATTATTTCTATAATGATCTGCTACTTCTACATAGTAATCATATATTGTTATATTTGAATCTTCAACATGCTTTAACAATGTTTCTAAATACCTATAATTAGGGAAATTTTCAGTATAATATTGTCTTAAATATTCAACATATTCTTCTTCTGTTTCATTATATTCTCTATTACGGGGTTTGGGAATAGTTGCTCCAGGAATATAATCTTCATTATCATCAAGCATATCTTGTATTTCACTGTTTGTTGGACTCTCTGATGGATTATTTGTTATTATTGGTTCTTCTTGTGTCTGTCCATAATCATCTGGTAAAGACATATAATATTTAGGTCTTTCCTCTGGTAATTGGCTTCTATATTCACTTACATTATCTTGTGTTAAAGGTTCTACTTCATATTCTTGATTAAAATCTCCACGAATAGTTGGTAAATCACCATAAACACTAAAACGATCATCAAAACTTTCTTCTGCTTCTGAATGATAGAATTCTAATGTAGATTGATCAACTCTTAAAAATTGTAGAACATTATCTATTGCTTGAAGTATTGTTTCTTGTGGAATTGATTCTAACTGACCATTTTCACATAGAGTATAAATAACATCATAAACATCTATACCTATTCCTTCTTGTGGAACAACATCCATTAATTCTAACATTCTAGCAGTATATCCCATAGGTTCATAACCTACTGGATGATAGAACTCTTCATAAAACAAATTTGTATCATGTACTACTCTTTGATATTCATCAATTGGTAAAGCAAGAGTATCAGCTATAGTCATATGTTCAAATTCATCATTATATGTATATCCTAAGTATTCTCTTGGAGCAACCATAAAATAAGTATATGTTGGTCTTTCGTTATGACTTGATTGCAAATCAAATGTTATATCACAAGTACAAATTGTATCTACTCCATATTTCTCATCTTTAATTCTACCAATACTTCTAGAATGACCAGTTGTACTATAACGGAACATTGGTATACCTGATCTTCTTAGTAAAGCAGAATATAAAGTAGAAAATCCCATACATACTGCTCTTTTTTTACCATCTACTTCATGATTAATTATTTGACTTAAATTAATATTATCCCATTCATCAACGAAATCAGCATCTGGATCATAAATATATTCTAAGTCTATCTGCATTTTTGCTAAAATAGCTGTTTCTAATGGAGAAAGATTACCTTTAGCAACCACTGATTCAAAATCATGAACAACTCTTAGTACATTTAAATAATTTTGTAAAGATGTTTTTCCTCCACCTTCAATTTGTGAATAATATAATCTATTTTCAGTGTATGGTTCATTTTGATACATATCTACTTTATCATGACATGTACTATAAACCACATCTATTTCATACGGATATCCTTGTAATCTTTCATATGTTTCTAATTGATCTTCTAATAAATATCCTATTATTTGAATATTAATATTATTTCTAACATTATGTCTTTGTAATCCTCTTAAGAAATCTTCATAATATGATGGATCAAAATAATCTAATTCTATTGCTGATATTGATGAACTATTTAAATGTCTTGCTAAAATAACAAATTCATCTTCAGTTAATCTGTGATTAATATGATATGTTATTCTTGATTCTAAATCATCAAAATTATCTCTTCTTTCTAGAACTGGTTGAGCAGTTGCTTGTTGACCATACTTAAATATTCCGTGTTGAATAACAAGTTTTGGCTCATTGTTAAGTTCTTCCACACAATTATCAACGGCAATACATTTAGCAAATGATAACTTATTAAAATCTTCTTGTGTTAGTGTATAATCTTCATCTACAATTCTAATGACAAATACGTTGTTATCTCTTTCTATCTTTTCCCTAATTGCTCCAAATAACTCATCGTCATCCAAAATATCTTTTGTAATTGCAACAGTTGCAGAGAATTTTATAGAATCCTGTTTTAAGTATTCTAATATTATATCTCTAAAATAAGGAACTCTGGGATTATTTTGCAAATGATAAAAAGGTATACCTAATTGCTCATGTTGATCTAATCTTAAATTACCGCTTACCTCAATAGGATGCATTATTCTTGTGTCTGATATAACAGATGAAATGATTCCAGTATAATTATTACTCATATTATTCACCTCTTATTATGATTATAACATAAAAAAAAGTAGTTATACTACTTTAATTTTGGAATTGTTTGGCATTCGTTATAGTAAACTTTGAGCCTTAGGTCAAGTAGGATTTCCCTAATTCTTACAAATCCGTTACCAGACTTGCGGTTCCCCTTTAATAGAATTAATATGGTGTTACCATACCATACGACTTGATTACCACTTAGTGCCCACTGCAATCCTACAAACGAAATACACTCTAGGAGATTTCCTCTCCAACACTTTAAAATTAGTCCTTTTTTGCAAGAATAATTTCAAAATGCAATTCCTAATAATAAGTGGCCTCTTATCATTAGTAAGTTCATTTATCCCAATATTCTCACTCAAGACAGGCTACACTGCACATAGCTTTCGCCACAATACAGGTTCTATCCTGTTTCGTAATAAATCATCAGTTGTTGTACGTATAGATTTACCACAAGAACAGGTCTCCACGAATAGTGGGTCGTGATTCATATGCCATTATGAGTCGCCCAAAATTCTCATCTCCAGCATCCACCCCAAACTGGGCGTAAGAAGCAGACACCAAAGGTTTCACAGATATGCCCTTTAACGACTTTTTAGGGTCGTCTTCATAATAAAGTAATTGACTAGAATAATGTGCCATCAATTACATAAAGCATTATAGCATATTTTAGTAAAAATGTCAAATGTGTAAACCGGTGCTTAAGGCTATTTTTTTAACAAAAAAACTACTATTTATTAGTAGTTTTAATTATTTCTTATTTTATTTACAAACCATGTAATTTTACCAGCCCATTCATTTCCTTCACAGTACTTTGGACCAATAGTTTCTGGTGTATTTAAGCCTATGGCAAAATAATTTCTTGATAAATTATCAATCATTCCTACAAGTCCTTCATCTACAGTACTATATTGTTTAAATGATCCTCCATTACAGCTTGGACTTCCTTTTTGACCACCAAAATTATAACAGTTTCTTGCTAAATTAGAACAATGAGATCCGCAACCAGTTTCATGAAGAATGATTGCTACAGTAATATAAGGATCTACTCCTTTATTAATACACTCAGTTGCAATTAAAGCTCCTTTTCCAGCAACAACATCATTTCCTAAATGTCTATTTAAATGTTCTGCTAGTTCTTCTAATGTTTGTCCATCATATACTTCTACACGAGGAGGAACAATTACAGATGCTGGAGTTGTTTCCATTTCAACTTCTGTTAAGAAAAGATTTGGCTCTTCTGTTTCTTCTTTTTCAGTTTCTTTTATTACCATATTTGCACTAGCTGCCATATTATTAATATCGAAGCTAGCTGATTTTTTAATATTGTCCATAGAATGAGCACTATCATTTTGAATAATTAATCCAATACAAATCATAAGTACTCCAACTAATGATGTGAATATGTACATTATTTTCATCTTTCTCATATAATTACCTCATTCAATCTTAATTAATAAATATTCTATTACAATCATGCTTCTTTGTCAATCGATATAATTTGTTGAAATATGGTGAGTGATTACTCTAATTTGTTGTTATAACAATAAATAAAAAAACTAGATTTCTCTAGTTTTTTTACCAATTCACATATAAATCTATTATTCCATAAGCACAACCGGAATCATATACTTTTGCTGGACCTAATGATGTTATTAAGACAGAGCCTTTTGGCATAAATCCTGGATCAGCTGCTACACAAATGAAGCCATCTCCATCTCTAACAGTTCCATCATCAGCCACATGACGTCCTGGAATATTTAAAGTATTTCCTGGAAGTACACGTTGTGAATAATATGTTTCTTTATGTCCATTATAATATTGGGCACCTTTACTTACGGATAATCTATCTCCTGAATATGTATATAATCCAGAATATTCCATGTGTAGAGTACCTGCATATAATGCAGCTTCTCTTTCAGCAATAGACATAGAATCATATATCTCTACTGGTGTTAATTGAACCGAGGCTGGAGTTATTTCCATTTCAACGGCTTCAAAATCACTACTACTTTCATTAGCTGCTTGTGATTCTTCTTGATGTACTAATAATCCTACTCCTGCAGCCATTTTCTTTGTATCTAAGGTCTTAGCTATGTTATTTTCATGCGCTGCCATACCGCCAAGCAAAGCAAAGGCTCCAACAAGTATTATTCCATAGCAAACAACTCTTTTTTTCATGTATTTGTTCACCCCACAATTTTTAATTGCTTGTATTAATTTTACTATATTTTAGACTCTTAGTCAAATTATGCTATAATGTAGATGGTGATTATATGGATAAAATTGACACACTAATTGAGTGGATAAAAGAGTCTAAAAAAATAGTTTTTTTTGGAGGTGCAGGTGTATCTACTGAGTCTGGATTAAAAGATTTTAGAAGCAAAGATGGCCTTTATAATGAAAAGTATGATTATCCCCCAGAAGAGATACTTTCTCATCATTTTTTTATGAATAATACAGAAGAATTTTATAAATTTTATAGAGATAAATTAAATACAAAGAATTGTAAACCTAATATTACTCATTTAGTTTTAGCAGATCTTGAGAAAAAAGGTAAATTATCTTCTGTAATTACACAAAATATAGATGGATTTCATCAAGAAGCAGGATCTAAAAAAGTATTAGAGTTACATGGATCTATCAAAAGAAATTATTGTACTAAATGTCATAAGTTTTATGATGAAAAAATTGTTTTTGAAAGTAAAAATATTCCTACTTGTAGCTGTGGAGGTTTAATTAAACCTGATGTTGTACTATATGAAGAAGGATTAGATGATGAAATAGTAAATGAAACTATTAAAGAAATATCATCGTGTGATTTATTAATAATTGGAGGTACTAGTTTAAATGTATATCCTGCTGCATCGTTTATAAGATACTTTAAAGGTAAACATTTAGTACTTATTAATAGAGATGCTACTCAATATGACTCTATGTGTGATTTAGTTATACATGATAATTTGGGAGATGTATTTAGTAAAATAAAAAAAGAGATTTAATCTCTTTTTTCTTTTGCTTGTTCTTTAGATATATTATATCCAAATAAACTAGTTTCGTTTCTTTTATCCATTCTTTCTATATATATTCTAAAATTGCTTTTTTGGAGTGATGATATTTCACTATCTACCACAACTTTATTATATAAATCTCTTAATTGATTTAAATTATCATAATTATAGTTTTCCAAATAATCGATATCTATTTGACCTGTTTTTATATATCTATTGATATTATTATTAGCAATTATTCTATCTACTGAGAAACAGTTAATTACAGTATACATTGCAACTGTAATTATTAAATAATAATTTAAAATATTTAGATTTTTATTAATTATATAATATAGTGTTGGCAGCATAAGAATTGCTTCTGTTAAAAGTATTGCATATACTCCGAGTCTTAATACAGTATATCCATAAGCTATTTCATATAAAGACATTCTGTAATATGAAGAATAAATTATTACTAGTGTTAAAACTACCATAACAATACTTAATACTTTAGTTTTTGTTTCTTCTTTGCATTTCTTTGAGAATAGAATAATACTTATATTAATAAATGAAATAATCATTAATTGGAAGAATCCACTTCTAGCATATTCAGCATAATTAAAGCTTGTTGCTACTCTGTGTAATAATAATGAATTAATTTGAATTATATCAAATATTATATAAATAATATTTAATACAATTAATAACATATTTATTGTATATGGATCTCTTTCTTTGGATTTATTTTTTATTCTCTTTTCTTTTAAGTATTCTTTAGTAATAAAATATATTGTAGAACCCAAAACAAAGAATAATAATACAAATCTAAATAGTCTTATTAATACTTCATCTAAATTTGGTATATTTAAATTAAAATTGAAGATAGAAGCAAATATACTATCTGCACTTGATAATAACATAAGTACCACTACAACTACTGGTATTACTATTAATAGTGATTTTAATAGTCTATAATCTTTTTTCTCTTTCTTCATTTGTTTATTATATTTAGGAATTAATTTTAATTCTTCTCTTGTAAATACTCCAATACTATTAATTGGTTTTACTAATATATTTAAAAACTCTACTATAGTATCTCCAAATGTCTTTGTAGGCTTAATAGTAAATATAAACATCAATAAATACAATACTGGTATTACCAATATATTTAGATATTTAAATGTATTATCATAGATAAAATATGTTAAAGATAGAATAATTATTGGAATTATAAATAATAATCCATATTTATTCTTTATTACTCTATTTGTTTTCATCATATAAATAATAAATCCTAATAAAGCAATAGCAAATAATATTACGTTAATGCCTAAATCTTGATTAGTTAATAAAATTGAATGTAATAAACATAGAATGATTGTTCCTATAAATATTTCTTTCATTTTAATTCTCCTTTAATTTAATTTAAATGTTCTTGGAGATACTCTATATACTAATAATAAAGCTAATATTATGTAGATTATTACAAATAGTATTCCAAATATAGATAGTATTTCTGAAGTAACAACAAGTCCAGTAAACCAGTAACTTACAATATAAGTTCCCATTGTTACAAAAGAATAACTTGCTCTTTTTACTTCTAGATCTTTATTAAATGGTTGTAGTAAATAGTATATTACTAAGTAATGTACTGAGAAGAATATACTTAAACAAATAATAAATAAGAATGAAGTAATAATAGTTAGTAAATTATAATTAGTACTTGATAATAACATTATTACGGTATTACCTATACCTATTGTAAAGGCTGGTAAAAGATTAACTTTTGTTACTATCATTAATCTCTTTTTAAATAATTCTAATATTACTTTTGGTTCTCTATAGAAATTATATCTTAACATAGCATGATCACAATTAAAGAACATTGCTTGAGTAATAATAGCTCCTCTATTTATAAAGAACATTATAATTACAAATACTGCTAGTTTTACATGTAAGAATTCTGCAATACTTTTATTATAATTTGTATAATTTAATACTAGATATGCTAGTATTGCATATACTATAGCAATAATAATAGAGTATTTTCTAGCACTACGTAGTAATATCTCTTTATGTCTTTCAAAGAAGATAGTATTAAATAAGTCATATCCTTCTTTTTTATCTATAATTGATTTATCTATTTCTTTATCTTTATCTTTTACATCTACCATTGCTTGTTTTAAATAATCTTTTTCGTGTTTAGGATCCATTACATTAGTTATTTGACTTAATCTCTTATATATTAATTTGTAATCTTTTACTTTCATTAAACTAACAAAAGCATAGATTCCTATAAGTAAGAATAATATCATACATCCAATTATTACTTTAAATGGTACAAATATGTTTAGATATGGTAAGAAACAACATCCTAATAACGTTACTAATACTGGAAAATAAATATTATTATTTGTATACCATACATATTTATATTTTCTAAAGAACATTATATTTAACATTTCTCCTACTAGTCTTACTCCTAAAGTAAATAGTACTAGAATTATACTATAAAGAATGCTTGGAGATAGTAATAAGTAATCTACAAATAAATAGATAATTATAGTATTCATTATTGTACTGGTTATTATATTCCAGAAAAGATTTGCTCTAAAGAATTTAGTTGCATCCATATTAAATACTAATAATGAAAAATATTTCTTTTTACCGGTATTTAACAACTTATTATTAATAAACATTCCTAATATTGTTAAAAAGAAATATATATGAAAGAATGATTTTACTATGTTATCTGGAAATAATTTATAGCAGATAAATAGTATTACAAAGAAGTACATAAATTTGAGAAATACTGCTCTAGCAATAGAAAATAATATTCCTCCAAAACCTACTATTCTTTTTATTGTTTTACTCTTGTAAATATCATTTGTTATTAAATCTTTAAGTATTGGTAATTTACTTAAGATATAGATAAATGAATTTACTGAATAATAAAGATCTATTTGTAGGGTTTTTAATAATGTATTAATCATTAATATCTTCCTTTAAGGCTTTTATTATTTTATCTTTATACTTCTTTGAATTTAAATTTTCTTTCTTTATTAATTCTAGATTTTTATTTGTTATTACAACAATTTCATCACATAAATCTGTTGCTAGTTCTAGAATATGTGTTGAGAATATAATAATATGATTTTCTTTTAGTCCTTTTAATAGTTTTTTCATATCTTCTTGAACTACTATATCTAGAGAAGTTAATGGTTCATCTAAAAGTATTACTTTAGGATTAGCTATAATATTTACTAATATTTGTATTTTATTTTTCATACCATGAGAGTATTCTTTTAATAAGATGTCTTGATCTTCTTTAGTTAGTTTTACTAGATCAAAATAATAATCTATATCTTTTAAATCACTAATTTTATCTTTATTTATATCTAAATAAAACTTTAAAAATTCTCTTCCTGTTAAAAATTCTGGTACAGTTGGAGTAGATACAACATAACCTATATCTGTTGTACGAAGAACATTTTTTCCATATTCATCTTCTAAATAAAATCTTCCATTATCTACTGGAATATCATTATTTAAAGCATTAAAGAAAGTAGTTTTACCTGCTCCATTTCTTCCTAATAATCCATATATTTTTCCTTCTTCAAATGTAAAAGTAATATCTTTTAATACTTCTTTTTTACCATAACTTTTTTCTAAATCATGTATTTCAAGTTTCATATTATCACTCCTCTAGTTAGCTTCTTTTTGTAATAATTTAAATAAATAATCTTTTGTATTTTCATCTTCTTCTTTTTTGATTTGTTCACACAAATCTTTTAATTTTTCTTTTTTTTCTTCAGGTATATCTGCGTATTCTAGTTTTTCTTCAAATTGATCTATGTTTTCATCAATAGTTTCTTCTTCATCTACTTCAATCATCATAGTCTTCATTAAGTTTGTTCTTTCTAATTCTTCTTTATCCATACTTATTCCTTTCTACTTTAGATATTGTTCTATAGTACCTTTATTATTTTTATATGTTACATGAGCAATTGCTCCATTAATAAGTGTCATCTTAGGAGCAACATGACCAATATCAGCATCCATAATAATTGGTATATCTCCAAATATTTCTTTTAAGGCTTTTTCATAGGTCATAGATGTATCTTCATTTTTAAATAATATTCTTCCTACAATTACTCCTTTAACATTTTCAAACCAGCCTGCTTCTTTTAATTCAAATAATGATAAGTAGAAGTCTGCTGATCTTAAAGCAAATACATCAAAGTACCAAACAAATCCATCTTCTTTGTACTTGTTAATAAACTCTTTTGTACAATCATATTTTGTTCCTGGAAGATATTGTAAACAATCAATACAACCACCTATTAATCTACCAGTAATATCTATTTCATCTTTATTAGATTTCCAGATGCTTTTTTCTGTTAGATTGTATGCTCCATCTACTCTTCCTTCTCTATCAGTTTCATAATAATCATAACTTTCTTGAGAAAGAATATTTCCTTTTAAAAATTCTAATGCTATTTCTTGAGATTTATATAACTTTTTAGCATCAAAACTACCGGCATTATGTCCATAGATTGTTGAGATATCAAGAGCTGTTGTTATGTAATAAAGTAAATTAGTAGGATCACTTGCTCCCATTATCCATTTTGGATTTAAAATAATTTCTTCACTATTTACATAGGGAAGCATATCTGTTAGAAAGTCTCCTCCAGTAGCACAAATAACCGCATCTACATTATCATCAGATATTAAATCCATGAATTCTTCTCCTCTTTGTTTTGCTGGAGAAGATACATCTCCTTCTACTCTTACATTAGATGTTTCTACAATATTCCAATTATTCTTCTTTAGATTATTTAATGACTTTTCATAATCTTCTAATTGCCATCCTACTCCAGAAGAAGGTGCTGTTATACCTATTGTTGAATTTTCTTTAAGAAACTTCGGATACTTCATCTTCTTCCTCCTTATCTTTTTTATTAGATTTAATAATTATACTAGTTACAAAGTATATAAATATTATTATTATTCCACTAATTAATAATATATATCCGGGTCTTGATAATACTCCCAGATTAACACTTACTTTTATTATGTAATATATTTTACTCTTAAGCCATGCTGCTAAGAATATAATACCTAATCCACTTAAAATAAGTGAGTAAGATAAGTTTTTAATCCATTTATATAGAGATAATTTAGTAATTGCTATTAATAATAAGTTAATTATAATAGCGATAATTATAATTCCTTTTAATTTAGCATTTGTTATAAATCTATATGTATTTAGAGCAAACTTTTGTGAAGGAGATAATTTTTCCTCTTGTTCTTTAATAAAATCATTCATCTTTTTAGATAATTCTTCTTGTACTTGTTCTTTTGTATCATTTATTTTATCTTTTATTTTATTTACTTCTTCACTATCAATATATTTATCTATAAAACTTTGTACTTCTTCATTATTTGATAAATCTTTAAACCAATTAGTTACTTTATTATCTTTTGCTTTTTCCACTGTTTCTTGTGGAATAATTTTATTCCAGATTCCTGTAATTATTTCATTAGTTACTGCTTTAGATGTAATATTTAATATTAGAATAATTATTAATAAAGTCAGAGTTATTGTTAAAGTTATAAGTTTAATTATTTTACCCATTATTTCACTCCTCTTTCTTATTATATCATAATAAAAGAAGAAAACCTTTATTAGATTCTCTTCTTTATTACAAATTTATCATTTACGTAGTTTACTACTACAGTATCATGTTCTTTTAGAGTACCATCAATTAATAATCTTGATAAATCTACTTCTAGAGTTCTACCTACTAATCTTTTTAGTGGTCTCGCTCCAAAGTTAATATCATAACCTTCTTCAATGAATTCTTCTCTTGCTTTATCTGTTAATTCTATATGAAGATCTATATCTTTTAATCTATATTCTATTTCATTAATAATCTTATCTAATATCTTATTAATTGCATCTTTAGATAAAGAATTAAATACTACTATTTCATCTATACGATTTATAAATTCTGGTCTAAAGTTAGCTTTTACTTCTTGCATTACTTTATCTTTTTGATTATCTAAGACAAATTCACTTCCTAAGTTAGAAGTCATAATTATAATAGTATTTTTAAAGTCTACTGTACGTCCATTAGAGTCTGTTACTCTACCATCATCTAGAATTTGTAATAATAGATTTAATACTTCTGGATGAGCTTTCTCAATTTCATCAAATAATACAATACTATATGGATTACGTCTTACTGCTTCTGTTAATTGTCCCCCTTCTTCATAACCTACATATCCTGGAGGAGATCCAATTAATCTTGATACAGAGAATTTTTCCATATACTCTGACATATCTATTCTTACCATATGTCTTTCATCATCAAATAATTCATAGGCTAAAGTTCTTGCTACTTCAGTTTTACCTACTCCTGTTGGACCTAAAAACATAAAACTAGCTATTGGTCTATTTGGATCTTTAATACCACTTCTTGATTTTAATATAGCATCACTTACTATTTTTAAGACTTCATCTTGACCCATTACTCTTTTCTTCATTTCTTCTTCTAATTGAAGTAATTTTTCTTTTTCAGATTCCATTAACTTAGTTACTGGAATATTAGTCCATTTAGCAATAATATTACAAATATCTTCATCTGTTACAGTATCACTTAATAATTTATTTTTTTCTACTTTATTTAATTCTTCTAATTCTTTTTCTGCTTTTGGTATTTCTCCATGACGAAGTATTGCTGCTCTCTCTAAATCATATTTATTTTCTGCTTGTTCTAATTCAAATCTTAGTTTTTCTAATTCTTTTTTCTTTTTACTTATTTGATTATTAATATCTTTTTCTTTATTCCAAGCTTCTGTTAATTCTTTTTCTTTTTCTTTCATACTTTCTAGTTCTCTATCAATATCTTCTTTTCTTTTAACAGATAACTCATCTTTTTCTTTCTTAATAGCTTGACGTTCTATTTCTAATCTCATTATTCTATGAGTTAAGCTATCTAATTCAAATGGAACAGAATCCATTTGTACTCTTATCGTAGCACAAGCTTCATCTACTAAGTCTATTGCTTTATCCGGTAAATATCTATCTGTTATATATCTATTTGATAGAGTTGCTGCAGATATCAATGCTTTATCTTGAATAGTTACTCCATGATGTATTTCAAATCTTTCCTTTAATCCCCTAAGTATTGTAATAGTATCTTCAACATTAGGCTCTTCTACTTTAATCTTTTGGAAACGTCTTTCTAATGCTCCATCTTTTTCAATATATTTTCTATATTCATTTAGAGTAGTTGCTCCTATTACATGAATTTCTCCTCTAGCAAGCATTGGTTTTAAAATATTAGAGGCATCCATAGAACCTTCTGCTGATCCAGTTCCTACTATCATGTGTATTTCATCAATAAACATGATAATATCTCCTTCACTTTTCTTTACTTCATTTAGGACATTTTTAATTCTTTCTTCAAATTCTCCACGATATTTAGCTCCTGCTACTAAAGATGCCATATCTAGTTCCCAAATCTTTTTATTTTTTAAAGAGCTAGGAACATCACCTTTTAGAATTCTTAAAGCTAAACCTTCTACTATTGCAGTTTTACCAACTCCCGGTTCTCCAATAAGAACAGGATTATTTTTAGTTTTTCTTGATAATACTCTTGTAATACTACGTATTTCTTCATCCCTACCAATAACAGGATCTATTTTTCCTGCTTTAGCGTCTGCGACTATGTCTCTACCATATTTTTCTAAGACATTTTCTTCTTGTTGTTCTTCTGGATAATTATACATATCTATCACCTCTCATTAGTATATTATACTACATTTTTAGCACTTGTCAATATAGAGTGCTAATTGTTTTGAAAATAAATAACAGATTACTCTGTTACTTTATTTTATATCTTAAGAAGTATAATCATCATTTAGTTTTTTTAATCTTTTTCTTTTTAAAACTTTATCTAATCCTTCGATACTTACATCAGTATATACTTTATCTAATAATTTTTCCATTTTAGGATGAATAATTGCTTTTGTTTTTACATTAGACCAATATTTTAATTGATATTCTTTATTCCAATTTTTTCCTTGATATGTTTGACCTGCTGCAAAAGAATCGCATAATAACTCTAAAAAGTATTTAAAAGGCATTATAGGAGATGGAGTATTGGCATTGTAATCATACCAATATTCATAGTGATGTTTATTATGATTTTTATGATGAATCCAGGCCATACTATAACCTTTTTCTTCTTTACATTTACGAATAGGGCTATATTTACCTTGATCAAAATATCTTGCCGTTTCAAAGAACTCTACTGGTAAGTATTTAGACATATCATGCATGAATCCTTGTAGAGGAATTCCCACTTTGCAACAAAGACAAAACACTTTCCATCTATGAGTATTAACCACTTTAAAATGTCCCCATATCTTTTTAATTGTTAATTTATATTCATCTTTTTCCATAATATCACCATTATAATTATAGCATAAAAAAAGAACATTACTGTTCTTTTATATATTGTTTTACTTTTTCATCTTCTATATTATATTCTCCCATTACTATCATAGGAACAATATCTTCTTCATATAAAGCTTTTATAACATCATGATACTTTAAATTCATATCTTTTGAATTACTCATCATTAGAATCATTTTATCTTCTAATAAAACAACTCCTTTTATTGCTTGTCTTTCAAACGGTACTAAATGATTATCTTCAAGTGGATATCTTAATTCAAATCTACCACTCATATCAGGATAATAACCACAAACACTTATACCTTTTTCTTTACTATCTTTTAAAGCACTTCTTAAATTAGATTCTTCTCTGGCAAAGCATATTTCTCTTTGATCATCTATATTCATTGGTATACTATCCATAAAAGTAACTGAATTATACTTTATATTCTTTTTATTTAATATAGATTCTAAAGAGTCAGAACCTAATAATCCATCTTTCATTAATAAAACCATTCTGTCTTTATCTTCGCTTATTAAAGCTGTATCAAACTGAATATTAATTCTTTTATTTCCTACTCTTAAGTAAGATTTACAATTCTTAAATAGTGTTAAATAATCACTTTCTTCTAATCCTTCTATAGCATTATATACTTCTTCAGGATTATGGTTTATTACCCGAATTTCATAATTGCTATTTGTCATAGCTATCCCCCCATTTGGTAGAAGTTATTATAACATATTTTATAAAATAATAAAAGATAGAACTTAATCTATCTTTTAATAAGTATGCGTTTATTTATCAATACTAAAATTCATTAATGTACCATTATCTTGAAATCCCACTTTTTTGTAGGCTTCATTGGACGCTTTATAATCATAATCTGTATATAATATTGGTTTATATCCATCATCTATTAATTTTTTTGCTAAGGAATAGATTAAATATTGACAATAACCCTTTCCTCTTTCTTCTGGGGTAGTATAGACATGAGATATTTTAGCAAGATTACCTACTATTCCAAAACTTGCCATTGATACAATTTCTCCACTTGAATCTTTTAAAACATAAAAATTATTTTCTTCTAGCCATCCCTCTACTTCTTCTAAAGCATCTTTTTGTGTTGTTTCTTTATTAAATAATTCTTTATTATGAGCTCTTAGATATTCAGCAATAGTGACTTTATCACTATAATTTGGTCTTACAAATATACCTTTTCCTTTTGATGGTTTAACTGGTTCATCACAAGATAAAAATCCCATTTCTAATTCTTTGTAAGTATCATTCTTTTTCTTTAATAATTCAAATAATTCTTTTTTACAAGTAAATTTGTTTTCTCCGGATACAAAATAATTATCTAATTCTTTTTCTAATTCTAATATTATATCTTTAGATATATTATCTTTTGTCCAAATCCATGTAGGATAACCAATTTCACTTCTTGCTATTACATAATTATCTAAATCCGAAATAATAAGGGGATTATCTCCCGTAGAGATTAATGATATTACATAAAATTTTTCTTTTTCTTCTTGAAATGAATCTATTTTTAATAAATCATCTTTTAATATTTTCATAAAATCACCTAAATTCTTGCATTCATTAAATTAGTACTACTATATCTCTTTAATCCTTTATAGAATATTAAGAATGATATTGTTATAAAAATAATAGTACCTATAACTATATATATTAAATATATTGGATTAAAATTACTAATTAATTGTATTGGTATATATGTAGTTAATCCTAAAGGAAGTATTGTATAGAATAGTATTTTGATTATTCCTTTAAATATTCCTTCAGGATATGTTGCAAAATTAACCATTAAACTATTTACTGTATTAGCAATCATTTCAGTTCTACCAAACCAGAATGATAGAGATGAAAAAATAACTGCAATACTGACTATTACTAGAGCTCCACAGATTCCACAGAAGATAAATAATAAAAAGCTTTTTAAATCAAGACCAAATAGAAATAACATAATAAATCCATAGATCATATCTCCTATAGCAGATACTTCTACACTACTTGTAATAGATTGAATTAGGACATTTTTTGGTTGTACTAAATAATTATCTAGTTTACCACTATTAATAATATCTGATAATTCAAATGAATCCCTAAAGAAGAATCTTGAAATACCATAAGTTAATGCAGCCATACCCCATAACAATAATACTTGTTTAAAAGTATATCCACCAACTTCATCTTTTAATGAGTAAAGAATAATCCATTGAACAATAAAACATGCATTATTAAGTATCATGAAAAGTATATTAGAGATAAATGTTACTTTATTTAACATTTCTCTTTGTAAAGCATATTTAATTGATTGGAAAGTTACTCTTATTTGATTTTTAGCCTCCGTTAACATTTAATTTTTTCACCCCTTTCCTATATAATAAATGAGCAATTATAAAGCATATTACTAGATAGATTACTTGTATAATCATTATTTCTATAAATTTACTTGTTGTAAAATCTACAAATAATTTAGCAGGTCCATAACTAACTACATAGATAGGACTATACTTTATAAATGGTTGCAAGATATTAGGAAAGAATTCTATTGGAAATATTGTTCCTACTACTAATATTAGTTTACTATATAACCAATATATTGGATTAGCATCTTCTATAAAGAATGATATTAAACCTATAGTAACAATTATTAAAATATTAATTATTGTTGCAAATAAACAAGATAGTAATATTCCTAAGATACTTAATATTGTTAAATTAGGAAATTCATTTAAGAATAATAATCCTAATAACATACCTATTATTGTAATTAGAAAGAACTTTAAAGTAGTAATTCCTAAATGACTAAACAAACTAAATTCTACATAGTTATATGGTTTTGTAATATTATATGAAATATTACCACTACGTACATCATTACAGATCTTTTTACATAGTTTTCTACCACCTAAACTCATCCATAATATTTCAGTAACAATAACATACCAAATCATTTGATTCATAGTATATCCATTAATTACTTCATTTGGATCACTGTAGATATACTTCCATAGATTTAAAAAGATAAATATCATGATAATATAACTAATAAATCCAATTATAATATCAAATGTATATTGAAGATTAGTCATTAATTCTGATTTAAAGATGTATAAATACTTCTTCATTATTTATCACCATCTTTATATATTTCACTAATTATTTGTTCTAGAGGAACATTTGATATATTAATATCTATCATATTATCAGGATTTAATAATTTAATAGCATCACTAATACTTTTCTTTTTTAAATCTACTTCTAGTTTTAAATTATAGTCTTTATCTTTTAGAATATTAATTCCTTCTACACTATCTAAGTTTACTTTTTCTTTCATTTTAGCATCTATTATCTTTTTATTAAGATAATGGTACTTTAAGTTCTCCATTGTATCATCTAAGACAATTTGACCTTTATTAACAATAATTACTCTTTTACATAATTTTTCTATATCAGATACATCATGTGATGTTAATACTACAGTAGTTTTATATTCTTTATTCATTCGTTTAATTAAAGTCCTTATCTTTTCTTTTACAACTGGATCTAATCCAATAGTAGGTTCATCTAAGAATAATACTTTTGGTTCATGAATTAGAGAAGCAACTATTTCACAACGAATTCTTTGACCTAAGCTTAAATTACGTACTGGTGTATTAATAAATTCATCTAACTCAAACAATTCTTTTAATTCATCTATTTTTTTCTCAACTATACTAGAAGGAATATCATAGATGGCTCCGAAGAATTTAAAGTTATCATATGGTGTTAGATGCATCCATAATTGTTCTTTTTGTCCAAAGACACAGCCAATTTCATACGCCAATTTCTTTCTCTCTTTTGTTGGATCATAACCTAAGACGTCAATTTTTCCACCATCTGGAAATAAAATTCCCGTCATCATTTTAATAGATGTAGATTTTCCTGCTCCATTTGGTCCAATGAAGGCAATCATTTCACCTTTCTCTACTGAGAAAGATATGTTTTTAACAGCTTTGATGATATTATATTTTGGTTTAATAAAAGTTTTTAAACTACCTTTTAATCCTTTTTCTTTTTGTTTTACTTTAAAACTCTTTGTTAAGTTTTTTACAGTAATGACAGCCATACTAATCACTCCTTTCTAAATATTTCATTTTCATAGACTTCTTATCATCAAAACTATTATAATATAAATTCAAACAAAAAACACGGTAAACCTAATACTATAGTGACTCCGTGTTTACGTGTAGGATTTCTCCCTATGCAGCTCGATAACTTATGCATACTCACTTAAATCTATGAAAACTAGTCGAGAAAATAAAAAGTCACTACTAACAATAGTAGTGACTCCGTATTTACGTGTAAGATTAACTCTCTATGCAGCTCGTTTCCTTATGCATACTCACTCGACTTGCCAACATCATAACTCATTTATCAATAATTGTCAACCTCTTTTTGTTGATAGCCTTTTTTATTAAAAAATACTTTGGGACTTGCCAAATAAAGTTTTGTGCGATAAAATATTGTATGTATTTAGAAATGGCGCCATTGGTGAAGTGGTTAACACGCTGGTTTGTGGCACCAGTATGCGTGAGTTCGATTCTCACATGACGCCCCAGTTTAGAATAAAAAGATTCTTTTTAAAAGATTCTTTTTTTTTAATAAAATGTTATAATAGTATATATTAATAAAAGTAAGGAGAATCATATGAATTATAAGAAAATAGTGGTTGCTGGTGG